>JABDFR010000033.1 GCA_013286465.1 Acidobacteriota bacterium
CGCTAGGAGGCGCTCTTCGTCGGCGAGCATTTCGTCGAGGACGGCAAGCGCTTGGATGGTCGGCGCTTGGCCGGCCATGAAGCGATCGCGTTGATATTCCTGGTGAGTTTGCGGCTGCGGGGGCGCGGGAGAAGAGGGCGTGGAGGCGATTAGATTCGTTAGGGCGGCGTCGCGGCTTTTGATCAGGCCTTCGAGATTATCCAGGCGAGATTGCTGCGCTGGGTTGTCGGCGGTTAGCTCGCGCACTTGCGCGACGTCGGCGGCCAGGGCTGATTCGGATTGCGTGTAGAGAGTGTGGAAGCTCGGATCGCTGGTGACGGATTCGGCGACCAGCGCGTCTTGCGAAGCGAAAAGATTGGAGCGGATGCGGGCGAACATCGTCTCGACTTGGTGAGTGTGCGCGACCCATTTGGCGCTTTCGGCGAAGCGCGAGGTGGCGTGGAATCCGAATGCGGCAATCAGAATCAGCGCAACCGTTGCGAATGCCAGGACCAGCCAGTGCATCCGCTCGTAAAGGTAGCGCATAGTTCTTAAACGGAGGGAGAGCGTATGGCGTCTCGAATCATGCGGTTGCCCGGCCTCCGCATGTGGGTATTTTGAACATTGGTGATGGCGCAGTCAAGGTATCGCCTTTTTGGTGGGTGGGTGAGGAGTGCTGACGTCGCGTTAGTTGAGGGCCTGCTTGGCCGCGGCTTCCACGGCGGGGACTAGCTCGCGGATTATGTGGGACTTGGAGATGTAGCAGCGGGCGCCGGCTTGCGTGGCGCGGACGGCCATTTCGTGGGAATCGTGCTGGGTGACGAAGATGATTTGGGCGTTGGGGGCTTTTTGGCGGATGCGGCGGGCGGCTTCGAAGCCGTCCAGGTTGGGCATGCTGATGTCTAGGAGGATTACGTCGGGGGCTAGCTCGGCGGCTTTTTGGACCGCGTCGCGGCCGTCGATGGCTTCGCCGCAGACGGTCCAGCCTTCGTGCGCTTCCAGGAAGGAGCGTAGGGAGCGGCGGAGGATTTCGCTGTCGTCAGCGATCAGGATTTTCACGCTGGTGCCGTCCTCTACTATCGTCGCATAAGTGGTCATGGGTCGCCATTTGCTCTGGGCCGATGCGGTATTGCACTTCTTCACATTAGTAGGGCTGGGGACGGGGGGATATACCTGAGTCGCTGTATTCTCGGATGTGTGATCGGACATTTTTTTGTTGTGGCGTGAGGGATTTGGATTAGTCCACTCTCGAGGGTGCCGTTCGTCTCAGAATGAGGCACATGCTGACGAAAAACTTACACCCAGGGCCAAACCGGGGGCGAGGTGAACCCGCCCTCCTACTGGCGATTCGAGATTGTGTATGTGACTAAGCTGATAGGAGGGTACCAGAACGACAATCGAGGGCGCGTTGGCGGCACTCGGCGCGGTTCGCGAATGCTAACCTTTTATTGGGGCGGCCTCTCTGATGCGCGCCCAATTCCCGAAGCGGTCGACGAGTATCGATTCAATGCGAAATCGCTTGATGGCGATGGTGATGGCGGCGGCGCTGGCGGTGGTGGCGGCGACGGCTGTTTACGCTACGGATTTTGCGGTGATTGTGCATACGGGCAATCCTGTGAAGGCTATGGCGCTGGCTGATCTGGGGAAGATTTTCCGCGGGAAGACTACTTCCTGGCCTAACGGGCATGGCATCTCGCTTGTGGTGCGTGATCCGAATTCGGCGGCTATGAAATTTATTTTGGAAAAAGTGATGGGCGGGTCTGTGGACGAGGATAAGGCTGCGTTGAATGATCCGGGGCGTGGGAAATCGGGGGCTTCGGTGATTTTTGTTTCTAGCGATCAGGATGTGGTGAAGGCTGTGGAGTCTACGCCTGGGGCGATCGGGATCATTGATGTGTACAACATTACTAGCGGCGTGAAAGTTGTGAAGATTGATGAGAAGCAGCCGTTTGATCCGGGATACGTTTTGAAAGGACGCTCGCAATAATTTTCTGCGAGGAACAATGAGGACCATTTCATTGAAACGATTACTGAGGATTGGAATTTTGGCGGCGGCGCTGGTGATTGTTGCGGCGGCGGCGCCTGGGGGGCAGCAGACTGCGCCTGCGGCGAAGGCCGGGAAGAAATCCGCGGCGGGGCCGGCGGCTGGGAAGACTGTGCATGCTGAGGCTAAGCCGGACAAGGTGCCGGTTACTACTGCTTCTAAGGAAGCGCGGCACGATTATGAATTGGGGATGATGCACCGCGAGGATTTGCTGTTTGATGAAGAGGGGTTGAATGATTTCCGGCGGGCGGTGAAGGCGGATCCGAATTTTGCGCTGGGGCATGCGACGATTGCGTTTTTTAGCGATGACCCGCGCGAGGAGAAGCACGAGATTCTGGTGGCGCGGCAAACTTTGGCGCATGCGGTGCCGGACGAGAAACTTTTGATTCGCTTTATGATCGGGACTAAGGACGGGGATCTGATTCCTGCGATTTCGGCTATGAATGATTTGCTGGCTTCTTATCCGAAAGACAGCCGGTTGGGGAATTTGTATGCGGAGTGGTTGTTGGCGGTGCAGGAAAATTACGAGCATGCTTCGGAGGTTTTGCAGCATGTTTTGAAGGTGGATCCTAGCTACTATCCGGCGTTGAATAATTTGGCTTATTGCTATTCCTTGAGCGGGGATTACAGCAAGACGGCTACTTTGATGGAGCAGTATGTGTCGCAATTGCCGGGGCAGCCGAATCCGCAGGATTCATATGGCGAGTTGCTGCGGATGGCTGGAGATTTTAAGGATTCCATCGAGCATTACCGGCAGGCGCTGTTCATCGCGCCGGCTTTCACTACTTCGCAGTTGGGGATCGCTTCGAATTACGCGTTTATGGGGGATCAGGAACGCGCGCGGGTGGAATATTTGCGTGCGATTTCAATGACCAAGGAACGCACCACGAAATTGCAATACCGCATGCTCTGGGCGATGACTTATTTCCGGGCCGGGCAGCAGGATGAGGCGCGCAAGGCTTATGGGGAGTTGGCGCTTTTGGCGCATAAGGAAGATTTGGCTGTTTCTGAGGCGGAATGTTATCGGACGATGGCGCTTTTCAATCCGGATGCCGAGGCAGCGCTGAAGGATCTGGATAAGGCGCAGGGCGTCCTTTCGCAGAAGCACGAATTGCCACGGGCGGAACGGGAGACGGAGCTGGCTACCATTTTGCAATCTCGATCGTTTATTGCGGCGCGCGCTGGGAATTCTGAGGTCGCGGAGAAGGCGCTGGCATTGTTGGAGCCGATCGCGGATAAGAGCCGCAGCAATGTGATTCAGGCTTCTTATCATTCCACGAACGGGGCCGTGCTTTTCTTGCAGGGGAAATATGCGGAGGCCGTGGCGGAATTGCAGGAAGATCCGCGAGATCCGCTTTCTTTGCAGCTTTTGGCGGACGCGCAGAGTAAGGGTGGGATGACGGCGGATAGTACGAAGACGCTTGCTACGCTTGCGGCTATTAATGATGAGCGCGTGGAGACTGCAGCTGTGGCGCAGCCGGTGCGCGATGCGATGAAGAAGAATAATCCGGCTTCTACGCAGGCGAACACGCCGGAGGAGCCGGATCATCGCTGAGATTTTTTGATTTGGTTTTAATTTTGTCGTGACTTCCTAGAAGATCTTTTCTTCACGAGTTTTCTTCCCTCGTTTGTGGACGCCTCCGATTAAAGATTTGCTCGCCTGTCGCCAGCGCTACTTTGATTCTTCGGCGTGTGCTAGACTTTCGCTGCGGGAATAATATTTCCTGCGAATCGGTGGAACTTCGGGCTCTGTGCAACGATTCCCCGCAAACCCCGCCAGGCCCGGAAGGGAGCAACGGTAGCGGGTCAGCTTCGTGTGCCGCGGATCCCCCGAAGTTCCTCTGATTGTTTTTTCTTCGGGAGCGGCGAAACCAAACCTCATGGCTTACCAAGTTATTGCGCGGAAGTGGCGTCCTCAGACATTTGCTGATGTTGTGGGGCAGAGGCATGTTACCCAGACGCTGGAGAATGCCATTGCGTCGAAGCGCGTGGCGCATGCTTATATTTTTTCCGGGGTGCGCGGCGTGGGGAAGACTACCACAGCGCGGATTTTGGCTAAGGCTATGAATTGCGTTAAGGGGCCTACGGCTACTCCTTGCAATGAATGCGATTCTTGCCGCGAGATTACTTCGGGCAGCTCGATCGATGTGCTCGAGATTGATGCGGCTTCGAATCGCGGGATCGATCAGATTCGCGAATTGCGGGAGATGGTGCGTTATGCGGCTACCGGGAATCGCTACAAGATTGTGATTTTGGATGAAGCGCATCAGTTGACGGATGATGCTTCGAATGCGCTTTTGAAGACGCTCGAAGAGCCTCCCGATAAAGTTATTTTTATTTTGGCTACCACGCAGCCTGAGGAACTGGAAGACACGATTAAATCGCGAGCGCAGCTTTTTCAATTTCGAGCGCTGACGTTTGCAGAGATTAGTGGGGCGCTTGAACGGATTGTGAAGGCTGAGAATTTGCAAGTCGAGCCCGGGGCGATTGCGGTGTTAGCGCGGGCGGCTGAAGGTAGCTTGCGCGATTCCCTTTCGTTGCTGGAGCAGGCGATTGCTTATTCCGGCGACAAGATTACTGACGCGCAGGTGCGCGAGTTGCTTGGCGTTGTGGCTGAGAGCGTGCTTGACGAATTGATGAGCGCGATTGGGAATCAATCCACTGAGCAGGCGCTTACGCTGGTGCATCGTTTGATTTCTGATGGGCATAACTTGCAGCATTTTTGCCGCGAGGCGATCCGGCATATGCGGAATTTGTTGGTGGCGCAGGTTTGCGGTGCGGATTCGGAATTGATTGCGGCGCCGCCGGAGGAGCGGCCTCGGCTGGCGGAGCAGGCTGGGCAATTTAGTGAAGAGGACTTGACGCGGTTTTTTCAGGTTTTGATTTCTACCGATGATGATTTGAGGCGGAAGCCTGATCCGCGATTGCATATGGAATTGGGAGTTTTGAAATTGGTTACGGCGCGGCGGATGGCGCCGCTGGAGGAAGTGATTGCGGAGATGCGCGGGGAGGGGCCGGCGCGTCCGAAGAGTCCTGTGAAATCATTTGTTGCTTCTGCGGCAACGGCGAGTGGCACTTCTGCGGCTGGCACTTCATCGAATGTGGTGATGGATCGCGGTGCGAGTGCGGCGACGACGAGTGCGAAAGCTGATGAATCGCCGCGTCCGCGTTACGAGTCGATGCCGTCGGGCGGCGGATCTGCTGCGGCGGCTGTGCGCGCGCCGATTGTGGATGCGACTGCGGTGCGAAATGTTCCCGCGCCGGCTTCGGCGCCGCGGGTAGTGGCGAGTTCGATTGAGGCTACGACTTCTGGACTTGCCGCGGCACAGTTTGAAGCGATAAAGTCGGCGCTCCAGGATCAGAAGTTTTTGTGGGCGATGGTGGAACACGTTAGCAAGTGGGAGCTCGAGGGCGGGGAGATGCGATTGTATTTTCCTTCGGAGCGGCGCTCGCTGGCGGAAATGTTGCAGTCGCGCGACCCGATGGAACGATTGCGCACAGTGATGAGTGCGGCAATCGGACAGCCTGTGCGCGTCTGTGTTAAACTCGACTCAGGTCGTGGCGGAATGGCGCGCGGTGCGGAATTGAAAGCACGCTTCGAGCAAGACCCGATCGTGCGCGCCATGCTCGAAAGATTTGGCGGGCGAATTTCGGAAGTGAAACGGCGTAACGAGGAATAGGCCATGGAAGTCAAAGCCCTTCAGCAAATGCTGGCGCAGTTCCGGATGGCGCAGGAGAAGCTTGAACAGCAGATTCAGGAAATCCATGTGGAGGCGTCGGCGGGCGGGGGCATGGTAGTGGTGAAGATGAATGGGCAGAAGCAGTTGACGGAAGTGAAGATTGAGGCTGAGATTTTTGCTGGTAAGGATGCGGAGATGTTGCAGGATTTGTTGCGGGCGGCGGTGAATGATGCTACGCGGCGGGTGGATGAGGAGCTTTCGAAGCAGGTGAAGGATCTGGCTGGTGGAATTCCTGGTATGGGTGGGTTGAAGATTCCGGGATTGTTCTGAAGTACACCTTATTCTGAATCGCGTTCTTTCTTCATCGAATTTTCCAGCAGTTTTCTTCTGGACTCCTTCTTAGACACGTTGTGCTCTTCGCAGACTACATCGGGACATTACTCTGTTAATTGATGACTTACTGCCGACGCGCTTTTCAGGGCCGTTTCGTGGCGAAGCAGTAGCACGGAATTGATCGCGAACGGACCGAGAAGGGCGACACTGAGCAATACAAGCTCTGAGGCACCGGATAGAAGGCCGCGCTCCAAAGCGACGGAGAGGCCTGCGAGCAGAAGAGCGAATGCGACAAAAAACAGAAATGCGCGCTTAAGCCTCATCGTTAGAAAGAAACTGAATGCGTTTAGGAAGAGGCTCGCGAGCACGGTTCGATATGCGTTCCAGGATTTGCCGTGAAGTTGCCCGCAATGCGGGCATTTGGACAGAAAACCATTCCAGTCTTCCCAACGATTAACTTTCAGCGCTACGCCACAGTGATAACAAAGTCGACGAATCCCCTTCGTCTTCGTGGCTTCGCTATACAGCTCGGCCGTCGGATAGCTGTTCGAGCGGACTACGCCCTCGACACGAGAAGCTGAATCCACTCTTTCATCCCGTACGGTGATGCCCGCCTTGCGACATGCTTCGATGACGCGATCCAAGAAGCTGCCGACTGCTTTTCTCGAGGCGCTGTCAACGAAGAGCGGCGGTTTCCACGAGAACGGATCATCCTCGATTGAAATCGTGAGGCCGTACCGACGCCGCGCGACGAATGGAATTACGAGGCCCACTACGACAATCGCAGGAGGGTATCCGCTGACGTTTCCTTCTTCACCTCTAAGAATCGGCAGCATCATTAGGACGGTGGTGAGAGATCCCGCGAGCACCATGACGAGAGCAAGTGTCCAGAGGGGGTATGGATTCAGTTTTCTGACCGTCGCTTGCAAAGCTCGGTTTAATGGAACGCGCTCGCAATAGTCCGGGTCCGACACGGCAAAGAATTTCCGTCGCGGCAAATAGATCGCGCGATCGGAGATGGCAAGGTTGAGCGATCCGCGTTTCCCCGCGATGAATGAGAGATTTGCGATCAGCCGCTCGCCGTCTTCAAGGTGAATCTCAAAGGACATAGGACCTCTTAATGCGCCGGGGCAATCCTAGTGACAATTACCGCCTGTGGCAATATGAGCGCCGTGGCCGGCAATTCGCGGACGTGGGAAGTACCTCAGTGGCTAAAGCCATTTTAATTTGGTGGCGTTTGCGGCACGACTAAAGTCGTGCCCTGACAAGGCATTCGATCGAGAACGCGGAGCGCGAGGATTATTTCGTTGGGATTGGCTCGATGCTGCGTAGGGCGATTGTGTTGGTTTTTGGGTCTAGGGTGCCGGTTACCTTTACTTTTTGGCCGGCGTTTTTTTCGGCTACGGCTTGGTTGTCTAGTTTGTACACGTCGGTTTTGGTTTGCAGGACGAATTTGCCTCCGCGTTGTTGGACGCAGTAACGCGAGCAGTCAGCTGGGGTTTTGCCGGCGTTGCCCATTTTGATCATTACTTTGTGGGAGTGGTCGAGAGAGTGGACATTTAGGGCGCATTGAGAATCGGCGATTTCGCCGATGTAGGTTTTTTCGCCGTCGGCGCGGGTTGAAGAGCTTTGAAGAGCTACGCAGTAGAATAGAATCGCGAAGAAGATAAATTTTCTGCTGATATTCATCGCTTGTTGCTCCCTGCCCATCGAGAATCGAGTTGAAACATTTCCAGAAGGCATTTGCTCGGGCTTTCGCTTGATACGGCAAAGGCATCGGAGATTTCAAATTTCAGATTTGAAATTTCAGATTGAAGAAACGGCAAAAGCAACGGCAAATGAAAATGCAGATCCCTTATCCCTGCCGGGGATTCGGGATGACAACTGTGCGGATTTTTTCCGGAGCGGCTAAAGCCGTAATCAATTTGCGGCATTTGCGGCACGACTGAAGTCGTGCCCTGACAAATCGGTGATTCCCTCGAATGATTGCTCGACTTGTTCATTTGATTTACGGGGCTACTACTAGGCGCATGTTCATTCCTTCGTGATCGGGGCTGCAGATTACTGTGCATTCGATTATGTATTCGCCTGGGTCGGTCGGGGCTACCATTTCGAAATCTTGGGTGCCGGGCTTTAGTAGCAGGTCCCAGCCTTCTACCGGTTTTTTATCTTTGGCGCGTAACAGCGTTAGGCCGTGGATTGAGCCGTCGCGGTTCTGCGTTTTTGCTTTTCGGGCGGTTATGCGCAGCGTTAGTTGCTCGCTGGGCTTAGCTGTGATTATGGGTTCTTTCTGGCCGGGGATTTTGTAGCGGCTGTCGTGGTCGGCCAGGATTTCGATGATTCGATGCTGGGATTGTGGGTGTAGTTGCGGGGAAATGCACGCAAGTGTTACGGCTACGACAATCCACGCTCGCAGACGGGGGGCTATGGATTTTTGGATCATTGGGTCATGTATTTCAGGATTAGGCGCTGGTCTTCGTCGGTGATGTTGGCGCGGACGCGCATGTGGCGGATGGCGGTGGCCATTACGCGCGGGGGGAATTTGTGTGGAGGTTGATGGCAGCGGCCGCAGTTTGTGCGGAAACGTTTTTCGCCTTCGATGCGCTCGGCGGCTTCTATGCTTCTCGGGGTGGGCTTGGGGCTTGGCGCGGCGGCTGGCGTTGCGCCGTCGGCGTCCGTGGCTTCGGCGCTTGTTTCTTGATCGCGCGAGGAGGCTACTGTTTTTGGATCTTGTTTGCGCTCTTGGGCTGCTGCCAGGAAACAGGAGCTTAGGCAGAGGGCGCAGAGTGTGGCGAGGATTGCGCGGGCGTTCATTGTTGGCTCCCGGTGCGGCCTAGCGGGACTAGGAAACGGTAGGTTACGCCGAAGGTCCAGATGTTTGCGTTGCCGGCTTGGCTGAATTGACGACCGTAGTTGGCTGTGGCTTTTAGGCCGTCCAGGAAGTAATAGTTCAGGCCGCCTTCTACTTCTTGGGTGCTTACCGGTGGTAGATCGTCGCTTGGTAGCTCGCCGGTGAAGAATTGTTGGACGCGGGCTACGATTTGCGTGCGGCGCATTTCGTTGCGCCAGAAGGGTAATTGGGTTAGGCGATAGGCTGGCTCGATCCAGTAGCCGCTGCCGCGTTGAGAGCGGGCAACTTCGGCGCGGATGTCTAGCGGGAGCGCCAGGGGTTGCCAGATTACGTGGGCACCGTAGAGATTGGAGCGCTCGTCTTGCAGGCGATGTTGGAAGGAGCCGCCGATTTCTAGGCGGGCTTTGGGGAAGAAGAGGCCGGCGCGGGCTCCGGCGGTGCGTTCGGAATCTACTGGAGTTACCGTCGAGAGCGCTGAGAAATAGACTGCGTAATTTATGGTTACTGCCGGATTCGCGGCGAAACCTCCGCGTAGCATGGCGCCGGTGCTGGCGTTGCTGGGGCCTGTGCCGATCGGGAGGATTAGAGGATCGGATTGTAGATTGCGGATCCAGACGGGGTAGAGGCGCTCGTTGTAGATGCCGAAGGGGGTTAGGAATCTGCCTACTGTTACGGTTAGATACGGGTTGGCTATGAAATCTAGTTGGGCGTAATCGACTTCTTTTTGTAGTGGGCCGTGGAAACCGGGGCGGCCTGGTTCTTGGACCATGTCGTCTTCGAAGGATTCGCGGGTTTCGATTAGCCAGCGATCGCCTATGGGGATTAGGAGTATGCCTGAGAATATCGGATGGATATCGGGAGAGCCGCCGGTTACGTCGGAGATGAAGCCTGCGCTGCCGGTGAAGATGGGGACGGGTTTTTCGTTTTCGGATTGATCGGTTTCTTGCGGGGCTTCGATTGGGGATTGGGCGTGGATGGGGCGTTGGAAAGATGATGAGGCAAGGATCGCCGTTAGTAGGATCGCGAATCTGAATTTATGGTTCATTGCTTGCTTGAGAAGTGCTCCGATGCCCCGATTCAACTTTTGATTACGGAAATGTTGTGGTCAATGGGACTTGTTGAGTTTGTGCTGGGTTTGGTAATTGCGGATTGGAGGCGTGGGTTGGTTCGTTGATTGTGGCGCGATTTGGGTTGGATTTACCGGGGCGGGCGCAATCCGCCTCGGCGGACGCCCCTACGAATACAAAGGTAAATTTCGCAGGAATGCGCAACGGCAAATTCGACGGCGACAGAAATTTAAAATTTGAAATTTCAGATTTCAGATGAGGGAAACGACGACGGCAAATTCAAAGGCCCCATGCGCGAATGCGGCGTCCGCCCCGGCGGAGCACCCACAAAAATGAGGGGGACAAAACATAGCGCTAACTTGCTAGCGGCCTACTAGGACGAAGGCGCCCCAGTAGAACGGGAGATCTTTTCCGGCGTATCTTTGGCGGACTGTCTCGCGTTCCTTCAATTGAGCTTGGCGTAGGGCTTCATGTTTGTCTTGGCCGGCTAGCCAGTTGGCGTAGAAGAGGGTCATTAGTTCTTGGGTTTCGCGGTCGGGGACGGACCACATGCTCATTAGGATGCTTTCGGCGCCGGCTTCTTGTAGGGCGCGGCGCAGGCCGAAGACTCCTTCGCCGTTTTGTTGTTCGCCTAGGCCGGTTTCGCAGGCGCTCAGGACTACCAGTTCCGTTCCTTGTAGATTTAGTTGCGTGGCTTTGTAGGCGGTTAGGACGCCGTCTTCCATTCCGGCTGCTGGTGGGGCCCCGGATTCTGCGCGGTCGGCGCCGGCGAAGAATAGGCCGGAACGTAGCATGGGATCTTCGTGGATTGCGGGCGGATCGTTTGGGTTCGAGTTTTGGCGGGCTACGTCTTGATCGGTTAGGAAGAAACCGTGGGTGGCTACGTGGACTAGGCGCGGGCCTTTTTGGCGGTCGAGGACTTCTTCCAGGGCGCGGTCGGCGGTGTAGGTGTCGGGTTGCCAGCCGGCTTCTTTTAGGAGTTTGGCTACTGCGTCGATTTCTACTTGGGTGGCTGGGAGTGGGGGGAGCGGGCCGCCTTTGTCGTCGCGCGAGCGCTGGGATGTGGCCGCAGTTGGTGGAGGAGTAGCGGTCGCTAATTGCGTCTCTTGCGGAGTGCTGCCTGATTTTAATTTTTCTAGGGCGGCGCGTTGATCGGCTTCGCTCAGATCGAATTTTGGATTGCCTACTAGGACCGCGGTTTTTGATGAGGCGCTGTGTTGGGTGCGGAGGATATCTTTGGTGCTGTTGACTATGCGTAGGTCGTATTTTTCTAGGAGAAGCTGGCCGTTGGCGTCGGCGAATAGGCCGATCGGGATTTGATTTAGTACGCCGTCAGGGGAAACGTATACGCGCTTTGCGCCGGCTAGGGCTGGCTCTAGCGGTTTCCAGAAGGCTTCGTAGGCGGCGCTGCTGTTGGCGCTGGTTGCGGCGCCTGGTTGCCCTGGAAGTGGGGCTTTGGGGGAGACGCCGCGGGTTTTTCCTACTGCCAGGCGATAGTCGGAGATCGGGGTGGCTTCTAGTTTGTGGGCTTCGCCTAGGACTATGAGCGTGGGGAGTTTCGATTTCGGCGTTAGGACTAACGCGGCGTAGAGGAAATTGCTGGTGAATTGTTTGCCGTCGTGAAAGCGGAAGCGGACGTATTCTACGGCGGCATCTTCGGGGCGTAGGGCTTTTTGAACGTCCTGCCAGGTGGCTTTTGCTAGCGCGTCTTTCTCGCCTAGGGAACTTACTCGGCGGGCTAGTTGTTGTTCTAGTGCGTTGGCTTCGGCGTTTATGCGGGATTGCGTTTCGGCCCAGTTTGGCGGACGCGTTGCGGATAATTGTGAGGCTTCACTTTTTTTCGTTGTGAGATTGTCTAGAAGTTCTACCGCTTTTGGATCGCCGCTGGCGGCTACTTGGGCGCGTAACGCGGCTACGCTTGTGCCTACCAGGCCTTTTTCCCAGAGGAGTACGTCGTACATGCGGGCGGCTACGGCTGGATCCTTTTCGCGATCGGCTAACGCGAAACTGAAATAGGCAGGAAAAATTCCTTGGACTGTGGCTAGAAATTGCAGGCGATCTTTTTCGCTCATGTAGGCGAAGGCGTATTGGAAACGTTTGTGGACGATTTCTAGAGTACGGTCGAAGAGCGGGGCGGTGTCGGCGTAGTGGCCTTGGACGTAATAGAGCAGGGCTAGATTGCCTAGGCTGGTGGCTAGATCGGGGTGATCAGGGCCTAGGGATTTTTCGTCGATGGCGATGGCGCGTTTGAAGATTGGTTCGGCTTGGGCGTAGAGGCCTTCTTCTTTTAGTGCTGTGGCGAAATTATTTAGGCTGGCTGCTACTCGGGGATTATCCGCGCCTAGGGCTTTTACCGTGATGCCTAGAGAGCGGGAATAGAGTGGTTCGGCTTCGGCGAAGCGGCTTTGTAGTTCGTAGAGTCCGGCCAGGAGTTCTAGCGCGGCGGCTACTGTGATGTTTTCCGGGCCGAGGGCTTTTTCGTCGATGTCTAGGGCGTGTTTTAGGAGGGCTTCGGCTTCTTTGTAGTGGCCTTGATCGCGGTAGACGGCGGCTAGGCCCGTCAGGTTGGCGGCTACATTTGCGTGATTGGGGCCTAGGACTTTTGCGTTGATCGCCAGGGCGCGTTTTAGTAGCGGCTCGGCCTCGGCGTAGCGGCCTTGAGCTTCGTAGAGTAAGGCTAGATTGTTTAGCGCGGTGGCTACTGTGGGGTGTTCTGGGCCCAGGGCTTTCTCGAAAATTTTTACTGCGGCTTTGAATAGCGGCTCGGCTTCGCCGAAGCGGGCTTGCGATTGATAGAGGCTGGCCAGGCCGATCACTTCGTAGGCTGTGCCTGGGTGATAGGGGCCTAGGGCTTTTATGTCGATGCTTATGGCGCGGGTGAATAAGGCTTCGGCTTCTTTGTAGCGGCCTTCGGTGTCGTAGAGCAGGGCTTGGTTGTGTAGATCGGTGGCGAAGTTTGAGCTGTTGGGGCCTAGGGTTTTTTCGTCGATGTCTTGGGCGCGTTTGTAGAGTTGGTCGGCTTCGGAGTAGTGGCCTTGTTCGGCGTCTAGGAGGCCTAGATTGTTTAGGTCGCTGGCTATTTTGGCGTCGTTGGGGCCTAGGGTTTTTTCATCTATGGCTAGGGAGCGTTTGTAGAGTTGTTCGGCGTCGGCGTAGCGGCCTTGGTCCTTATATAGGGACGCCAGATTGTTCAGCATTGTGGAGACGCCTTGGTGATTGGGACCTAGGACTTTTTCGGCGATGGGCAGGGCGCGCTTGTAGAGTTTTTCGGCTTCGGGGTAGTTGCCCATGTCGCTGTAAATCGTGGCTAGACGATTTAGGGAGGCTAGGGTGAATTCGCTTTCCGCGCCGAATGTAGCTTCGGCTACTTTTGCGGATTCTTGGGCGATGGGTAGGGCTTCGGCGTATTTGCCTTGTTCTTGGAGTTGGGCGGCTTGGGAGTTTAGTTGTTGCCAGTGATCTTTTTGGGCGGGGGTGGAGGAGGCGAGCGCGAGAAACGTGGCGGCTACTGCGAGCACGGTACGTATGCGCGGCATTTGCGGCAACAGAGCCTCAATGGCTATAGAGGTTGCGGAAAAAGTTGAGCTGTAAGCATACCCACGTATCACGGCAAAGGCATCGGAAATTTCGACTTTGAGATGGCTTTGTTGACATCGCGCATGTCTGCGAGGCCGAGGGAGCGCGGAGAATGCCGGAGCGCGTTACGCCGACGCAAATAGGCCACATTTTTGGCGGGCGTTACTCGGGCGGGCGAGGCAAGCCGCCGCCACTAGGAAGAGAAGGTACCAGCGACGGCGCCGGAAATTTCAAATTTGAAATTTCAGATTTTGGGAAACGGCAAATGCCACTACAAGTGCGAATGTAGCTCCCTCACTCCGTTACCTCGATTCGGAATTACGACGATATCAGTTGCGCCGGCGTTTGTGCTGGCATCCGAGGATTACAAATTCCGGCGACGGGCAGCGTGGTGACCGGAATACAGAATCTCTTCCTTGCCTTGTGATTAGCGCCGTCCATCGGACCAGCCTTTGCCGACTTTTGTGCTCGTAAGATGCCGGCAGAGACGCCGGCGCTACTTTGGCTCAAAAATAATACGCAAGATTTTAGCTTGGGTGCGTTCAAAGAGCACTTGCGCCGCGCTGGGAGGACGCGATCCCGGCGCGACGATGAATTGACTACTAGGGTTGAGATTTCGCCGGCCGGCGCTTCCGCTCGGTTGCGCGCGAATTTGGAGGACATTATGAAGCGAACCGCGTCTTGGATTTGCATTGGACTTCTGCTTTCCATTTCAGAGGTTGGCGTTTGGGCTCAGGATGCCAAGCATCCGGCTGCGCCGGGCGATAAAGCACAGCGTGCGCCTGACAAAACCGCTGCAGCCAAGACTGCCGAGGCTGCCGAAAAAGCGCCTGCTTCGCGCGCGGCGGCTGGGCTGCCTGTGCACCGCGTGGTGCTCTATAAAAATGGCGTGGGATATTTTGAGCATCTTGGGAAAGTTACTGGCGATGAAAGCGTGCATATTGATTTCACTAGCGGGCAGCTTAACGACGTTTTGAAATCGTTGACCATTTTGGATTTGAGCGGCGGGCGCATTGCCGGAGTGGATTACAACTCGGAGGCGCCGCTTAGCCAGTTGCTAGGGGCGCTGCGTTTGCCGCTTGGGGAAAAAACCAGTGTGGCGGAATTTCTTGACGCTTTGCGCGGGGCGCGGTTGGAGGTGCGCGGGACGCCGCCGATTTCCGGCAGATTGTTGAGTGTTGAACGCAAGACGCGGGTCAGCGGGGGCACTACGCTTGAAGTTGAAGTGATTTCGCTTGTTACGGACTCGGGTGAGGTGCGCGAAGTGGAATTGTCGCCGGCTACTAGCGTGCGATTGATGGATGCGAATTTGAATCAGGAAGTGGGGAAATATTTGACGTTGCTGGCTTCGGAGCGCGATCAGGATTTGCGGCGCATGGCGATTTCAACTACTGGGAAGGGCGAGCGGCAACTTTACGTTAGCTATATCAGCGAGGTGCCGGTTTGGAAGACGACTTATCGCATCGTACTTTCTCCGAAAGCGGAGACGAAGCCGCTGCTGCAGGGTTGGGCGATTGTAGACAATACCGTCGGCGAAGATTGGAACGATGTGCAGCTTTCGCTGGTGGCCGGGGCGCCGCAGTCTTTCATCATGCAGCTTTCGCAGCCGTACTATGCGACGCGGCCGTCAGTCGCGTTGCCAGACAGCGTGCAGCTCACGCCGCAAACGCACGAAGGCACTATGCGCGCGGGATTTTCCGGAATCAGCGGAACCGTGACCGATCAATCCGGCGCAGTCGTCCCGGGCACGCAAATCCGGCTCCTCAACGAAAATGGACAACTTCTGGCTACCGCGAGAGCTGACTCTGCCGGACGGTATCAATTCGCTGATCTGGCGCGGGGTAACTTTCAGCTTGAGTTCGAATCTCCGGGCTTCAAGACCGAAAAAGTTCAAGGCGTATCCACTAGCGGTTCGTCCGAGACGAAGCAAAACGCCACGCTTCAAGTAGGAAGGACGACCACTACAGTAGAGGTCACCGCGGACACCGCTACTATCAACTCCGAATCGGCGGAGCTTAGCATGCCTGTGAACGGGAGAAATCTCGGTTCCGGCCGATCGCTGGGTGCGGCACATGGCGGCGGGGTGGGAGGAGCTACCGCCAGCGGGTTTGCGTCGGGGTACGGCGGAGGGTTGGCACCACAGCCGAGACCGGCGATGAGTCCTGAGGAGGCGCGGCAACAACTGCAAGCGGCGGCGACGGGGCGCGATCTTGGCGATCTCTTCGAATATCACGTCAAAGGGCCGGTGACGATTCACAAAAATCAATCGGCGCTGGTGCCCATTTTACAAGCCAACGTGGAAGCGGAAAAAGTTTCGCTGTGGAATCCTTCGCTGGGAACGGGGCGGCCGTTGCGTGCGCTGTGGCTAACCAATTCCAGTCCTTTGACGCTGGATGGCGGGAGCTTTAGCGTGCTGGAGGACGAGACGTTTGCCGGCGAAGGATTGATGGATCCTTTGAAGGCTGGAGAGAAGCGGCTGCTTTCTTATGCGGCGGACCTTGGGTTGCGCGTGACTACTTCTGTCGGCAGCGAGGCGGACCGGGTGCGGCGAGTGAGGATCCTGCATGGCGTGATGTATCAGACCAATGAGGTGCGCGAGAAGAAAACTTATACGGTGCGCAATGAAGATACTTCGGCGCGGACGCTGATTATCGAACATCCGCTGCGGCCCGGGTGGAGTCTTTCTGCTGGGGCGCCCAAGGCCGATGAAACTTCTGCGGATTATTACCGCTTCCGGTTGGAGATTGAGCCTAAGAGCACGGCTACGATTACTGTCCCTGAGGCGCAGCCTGTGCAGACGAATGTTCAGATCAACAATATTAATTCCGAGCAGATTGCTTTTTACTTGCAGCAACGGTCGATTAGTCCGGAGATTGAGGCGGCTTTGCGTGAGGTGATTGCGCAGAAGGATCGCGTGGCGGGATTTGAGGCTGAGGCGGCTAAGAGGAAGGCGGAATTGGAGTCGATTTATGATGACCAGCAGCGGTTGCGGGAGAATTTGAAATCTTTGAAGGGTAGTGCGGAGGAACGGGCACTTACACAGCGTTATTTGCAGAGATTGAATGATCAGGAAACTCGGTTGGAGACGGTTCAGAGGGAGATTGCGGATTTTGAGAAGAAGCAGGAGGAGGCGCAGGCGGAATTGGATGCGATGATTGAGAGGATTTCGTTTGATGTGACGATTTAGGGGGCGACGTGCGTTGTCGTCGTGAGCATTTCCGACGGCGATGGAACCGTGGGAAAGACGAGTCGGGTTACGCGGAGGCGAATGGACTTCGTTTTCGCAGGTGTTACACGGGCGGGCGGAGCAAGCTCCGGCCCTACGGGAGACGTGCGCAATGCCAAAGCTTCAGAAATAGGCCGCTAGGGATTGAAAGTACTTTTTCTTTTGAGAGATGGCGTAGTCGGCGGCTTCGAATTGGGCTGGGTTTAATTGCTTTACTGCCGGGCCGTGGAAGTGCGGCGGGACTTTCATCGAGAAGCTCATGAGGCCGGTGGCGTCCAGGCCGTGGCAGTTGATGCAGCGGGTGCGCAGCTTTACTTCGACTGGGCGCTGCTTGTCGACTGTGTTGCCTTCGGCGAAGCCGGGGGCGGCGAAGGTGTAACCGCCGGAGAAGGCTTGGGCGTTTTCGTCTTCGGAGACTAGGCCGCCGGATTCTGGTTGGCTTAATAGTTGGCTGCGGTTGATTTCGCAGACACGGATCTTCGTTTTGATGAACTGGCCGTTGGGATTTTTTTGGAATAGGCGGAATTCTACTTCGCTGGTTAGATGCGTTGGCGTCAGCCTGCCTTTAGTATCAATCAGGATCAACTGAATTAGGATTGCGGCGCCATCGAGGGATTCGGTTGGTTCGCGGTCGGTATCGCGCAGGCCATCGATAAGCTTTTGGGTGCTTTTTGCGGAGCGGATTGGCTTGACGAAAATCCGGGAGAAGCGGCGATAGCCGGCTTCGCTGTCATGGGCGTGTTCGGGGTACCACTGGACTTGAACCCAACCGCTCTGCGCATGGAAGAGGTCGGGAAGGGCCAGCGCGTTTCGTGCTTGCTCGTAATTGTCGGGTAGCGACTGAATTTCTTCTGGGGTTAGGGCTAGTTTGTGGATTAGACGGGCTAGCGCGTCGAGAGCTGCGGCGTGGCGGGATTCTAGTTCTTGCGTGCGATCTTCTTTGAAGAGGGGCTCGCTGAGGATGTCGTAGGCGGACCAGAGATCGCTTTGCATCCAGGCGCGGGCGATTGCTGGACGGGGGGAATTTTCGGATAGGGCTGCTTGCATGGCGGTCATGACTTCGGAATAGGTGGGTTCTTCTAGGAGTTGCGTGCGGCCTTCGCGGGAGTTGTACGGCGGATAGTAGAGCGGATCTATGGCGCGGTCGCCGGTCTCGGTGCGCTCGAACAGGCGGGTGCTTATGCGTAGCTCATTCTCGCCGGCAGAATTATCAAAGGGGGCGGCTTCTGGGAAATCGCTGGTTTTATAGACTTGGAAGCGGCGGGAGAAAAGGATGGCGAAGAGGCGATTCCAAGGATCTTGCGGATTGCTCGAATAGATTGGCACGGGCGCAAGAAGGTAGCTCGGACGCGCGGGCTTCTGCGGAATTGGCTGGGCCAGGAGAGAGAGCGAGATGGCGGCTGCGAGGCAAGAAACTGTCGCGATTGCCGGTGCTGCGATTCGCCGGCGGCGTCGATCCGAGCGCGTGAGTGGGTTTGCGGTCATCGGAATAAGAGTCGTTCGCAAGCCGAAAGTGTTAACACGAATTTTTGCCGGAAGTTTCCGGTCGTCAGGCGCTGTTCGCTTTTCGAGTCGGTTATACTATGCTTCTCGATTGATGAGTCTGGGAGAAATATGGCCGACTACGCGCCTACCATTAGCCGTTTGATTGATGAATTGAAGCATTTGCCTGGGATTGGGCAGAAGAGTGCGCAGCGGTTGGCGTTTTACTTGCTTCGCGCGGATCGCGATCAGGCGTTGGCGTTGGCTGACGCGATTCGCGATGCTAAGGAACATGTGCGCGAGTGCTCGATCTGCAACAATATTACTGATACCGATCCTTGCAATTACTGTACTAGCCCGGCGCGTAGCCGGAAGATTATTTGTATTGTGGAAGACGCGCCTAATATTTTGGCTATCGAGAAGACTCGGCAGTTTGACGGGCTTTATCACGTGCTGGGCGGATCGCTTTCGCCTTTGCAGGGGATTGGGCCGGAGCAGCTTAAGATTAAGAGTTTGATTGAGCGGTTGAAGGGTGGGACCGTGGAGGAATTAATTCTGGCGACCAATCCTACGGCTGAGGGCGAGGCTACCGCGATGTATATTTCGAAGTTGGTGAAGCCGCTGGGTGTGCGCGTTACGCGGATTGCTATGGGGATTCCTGTGGGGTCCGATCTTGAGTATGCGGATGAAGTGACGATGATGAAGGCTATGGAAGGGCGGCGGGATTTGTAGGATTGCGGCGCAATCTTGCTTGAAGAGGCCCGGCATAAAGCGCGGGCCCTACGGGAGTCGGCGGCTAGCCGCCACTGAGCCGCCTGGCTCGTCAGCGTTCTGCGCTGTAGTTCGGATCTTCCCCGTTACACAAATCTAGGCCGCATCGCTCGCTTGCCGGGACTTTTTTGCAGATTTCGTAGCAGAGGCAGTGATAGTGGGCTTTGTGGGGCTTGGGCATTCCGGACGAGACTGTCACCGTTACGCCTGCGATTAACAGCCACGCTAAAATTCTGGTCTTCATCGGCAGCCTCGCTTCGCCGAAAAGGTGAACTTTGGTGAGAGTAACGGGCGGATTCGGCGCGGCCAATGAAGCGGCGGTTTGGTTCCGTGGAACGGAAGTTTGGGGTGAGGGTAGTACTTGGTGCGGCAGGCCGGAGGGGCTTAGCTCGATTACGCTTCGGCAGATGGGGCGGTTTTCGCGCAGGTTACACGGAGCGGGCGCAGCAAGCCAGCGCCCCTACGAATTCAAAGGCCAGAGGGCCGGCTAAAGAGGGTGCGGATCCGTCACTTCGCGAAAAAGAACCGGCAGGGACGCCGGCGGTACCAACCCCCCGCGGCGATTCCTATTTGTAAGTAACTGATTCGAACAACTGTTTGGCTTGCCGCTCCAACTTCGCTTACCGGTGTTACGCTGATAAAACCCCCTCGGAGGGTATCGGAAGGAATCACGTGGCGGAACTGGACGCAGCGAACGAACCTAGCCTGGGCAAGCGCCGTAGCACTCGGATCGTGCAGGCGGTGCCTATTACTGTCGCCGGGGCTGATGCGCTTGGGCAGCCGTTTAAAGAGCGCACTTCGACGGTGATGGTGAGCTGCCATGGGTGCAAATACCACTCGAAGCACTACGTGCCGAAACATTCTGTGGTGGAGCTGGAAATTCCGCGGACTGAGGCTTCCTTGCCGCCGCGGACTGTTAAGGGGCAGGTGATTTGGGTTCAGCGGCCGCGGACGGTGCGGGAGCTTTTTCAGATTGGTATTGAGTTTGATGCGGCTGGGAATGTTTGGGGCATTGCGTTTCCGCCGGACGATTGGGCTGCGGCGATTGCGGCTTCGGAGGAATCGGCGGCTGCGGCGAAGAGCGTGGCGGAAACTGTGCCTGCGCCCGCTCAGGCTACGCCGAGTGTGGTTTTGACCACGAGCGTTCTCGGAATTCCGAAATTTACGCCGCCGGCGACGCAGCAGAATACTCCGCCCGAAAAGAAATTGGAGATCGTGCCGCCTCCCGCCGCCGCTCCGGCCGCGCAGGTTAAGCAGCCTGAGAAGTCCGCCGAGCCTGCTGTTGTGCAAGCGAAATCCGATTCACAGCCGACGGGCGGTAGCGTCGCCGTGCAGGAACCGCCGGGTGCGGCTGCGCCAGCTGCCACGTCGCCTGCTGCCCCGTCTGCCGCGCCTGTGGCTATGGCGCCTGCGCCGCCTTCACCAACACCGAACATTGCGAAAGAGATGGAGAAGCTGGTGGCCGAGGCGCGGCACAGCTTGCATCAGGTGGCGCGGCATGAATCACGTACGGCGATTGCCGAGGAGCTCAACGCTACGCGGGCGAAAGTGGATTTGCAGTTGCGAGAGGCGGTGGAGCAGGCGGTGCAGTCTTCGATGACGCGCGTGTCGGCGCAGGCGCTGGACGTGGTGATGAATCAGGCGGCGTCGCGTGCGGCTTCCGTGGTGGAAGATGCGCGCAAGGCTACGCGGCAGAACGTCGAGGAGATTGAGGCGCAGCTGCGGCAGAGTTTGCAGGCGGCGGTGGAATCGGCGGCGTCGCGGGCGGCTGAACAGGCGGTGCGCGAGGCGAATCAGAACGCGAATTCGCAGGCGATGCAGCAGGCCGTGCAGCAGGAAATCACGAACGCGCTGGCGAATCGGCCACAGATTGAGGCTGCTTATTTTGCGACTGATGATGCCGCACGGGCGCGCAGCGAGGAATTGCGCCGCGACGTGGAGCAGGCTGCGGCGCGTTTGCGCGAAGAGAGTATCGCGCAAATTCAGAATGAGGCTGCCGAAGCGAAGAATCGCTGGCAGCAGGAGTTGCAGTCTACGCTTTCGGGCGTATCGGAAAAGCTGAACGAGCAGATTAACGGCGTCACGCAGAATCTGCTGACGCAGGCGGAGCACGACATCGCCGCGCGAACCGCCGGCCTGCGCAGCTCGCTGGAAGAAGCTTCGGCGCAGGCGCGCAGCCATCTGGAAGCGGTGCAGGCTGGGCTTTCCGAGGGGCATGCGCGTTCCGAGGAAGCGCGAAATCAGATTCATGGCGCGGCGCATGAGGCGCTTGAGAATACGCGGCGGGGATTGCACGACGCGGTGGCCGAGGGCCAGGCGCGTTCTGAAGAAGCGAGAAACCAGATTCATGGCGCGGCACATGAGGCGCTGGAGAATGCGCGCCGAGGATTACACGATGCGGTGGCCGAAGGGCAGGCACGTTCCGAAGAGGCGCGAAACCAGATTCATGGCGCGGCGCATGAGGCGCTGGAGAATGCGCGGCGTGGATTGCAGGACGTGCTGGCTGAGGGGCAGGCGCGTACTGAGGAGACCAAGAACCTGATTCAAGGTGCGGCCAATCACACGCTGGAGGAAGTGCGTCGCGGGTTGCAGGAATTCATGGCGCAGCAGGAAGCGGAGCTGCAGCGGCGTGCGGAGAGCATTGTTGCGGAGCGGGCACGAAATCTCGAGCCGGCGATGGAAGCTTCGGCGCGGCAGATTCTCGAGCGCGTGTCGGGGCAGATCGAGCAGCAACTTGTGCCGGGAGTGGAAGCGGCGCGCAAGGCTGGCGAAGAATTGGCGGCGGCGCGGGCGCAGGCTGAGGCGGCGCAGCAATCCGTGCAATCGACGATCAGCATGGCTGCTGAGGCTCAGTTGCAGAGTTCGCTCGAGCGGTTGAAAGAGCAAACATCGCAATTCCCTGTGCAATTCGAGGAATCGATTCGGGCGATGTTGAAGAAGGCCGAAGAGGATCTCGAGTCGAAGACTACCGAGTCCACGCATACTACTTTTGAATCGCTGCTGAAGGCGTCTGATTGGTATTCGAAGAAGGCGCAGACGAGCATGCAGGCTTCGCTCGAGAAGGCTGTGGAACATTCGACGAGTTTGCTGCACGAGCGGGCGGCGGAAGCTTCGCGGAAGATGGCGTCGGAGCTCGATCATTACAGCCGCAGCTATGCGGATCACGCCAAGAATCAGATGGCGGAATCAGCTAACGAGCTACTGGAACGCAATCGCGAGCGCTTGAAAGAGGCCGCTGAGACCACTGCGGCGACTTTTGCGGACGAGACGCATCGGGTGGCCAGTAACACGTTGAGTGAATTCGATCAGGCGGCGCAGGAATCTGCCGAGAGGGCGCGCGGGGAGTTGCAGGCGATTCAGAACAATTCACTTGGGGAGTTCCGCGAAGAGCTGATTAAGAATGTGGCGCAGGGAGTTTCGCAGGCGCGGGTTAGTTTGGAGACACAGCTCAAGCCGTTGATGGAGCAATGGAACGCGCAGCGCGAGCAGCAGGAGCGCAACTGGCTGTCGCATTTGAATCGGGCTAGCGACGATGCTATCGAGCAGTATAAGACGCGATTGGAGAATGCTTCGAATTCGTGGTTGCTGGCTTCGGCTACGACATTGGGGCAACATTCGCAGGCGGTGATTGAGGCGTTGGCTACGGCGGCGGAGAAGCGGTTGCGCGAGACATTTTCCGATGTGTTGGCGAATATGGGTGATAACTTGCGGCAGCGATTGATGGGGCTTTCTACTGATTTCGGACAGAACGATTCCTCGAAGAACGACGACGAAAATAAATAAAGTACCTTCCTTCCTTTAAGCCCGTTTGAAAATTCGTCGAGGAAATTATTGCGCGTTGAACGACGCGAATGAGATGCGTGGATTGCTCGGATCTCGTTACGGCGAGGGAAATGGCTTACATTTTTCGCGCGTGTTAGTCGGGCGCGCGAGGCAAGCCGTCGCCCCTACGGGGAAAAGCTACGGCGAAGGAAATTTCACATTTCAGATTTGAAACTTCAGATGGAAGAAACGGCAAATGCCAACTGCCTGGCGATTGACGCGGCGCGGCCTGAGAAGTCGGAAAAACAGGACCTCAGCGGCTGAAGCCGTGGTTAATTTGCGGCAGTTGCGGCGCGACTGAAGTCGTGCCCTGACAAAACATCGCCGCTGCCAGACACGGTCTTCGTCTCCAAGAACGGCTCGCACGAACACGCAGAGGCGTGTGGTTTCACTATATCTTCCTTCGGGCGACCGTCCGGAGGATAAAGTTCCGCGCGGAATTTCCGATTAAAGCACTATGGGTCCTCATCGCCTACGCGGGTGTGGGTGTGTGCGGCGGAGCGGGTCCTTACCCCCTGGTTGCTAGGCCTTTGAAACCTCGTTTCGGCGAGGGTGCGCGCAGAGACTGGACGGGCCATGGATTTTCTCAGACGGTTGTTTACATCGGGAGGATTTCAGCCGCACGGGTATTGTTATTTGTGGAATTCGCGATTGCTGTGGCTGAACGGCGTGTCGGATGTGCTGATCGCGGTGGCGTATTTCACGATTCCCGTGACTCTTGTGTGGTTTGTGCGGAAACGCCGCGATCTTCCATTCACTTGGATCTTTGTGTTGTTTGGGGTGTTCATCGTCGCCTGCGGCACTACCCACGTGATGGAAGTGTGGAATCTGTGGCACTCGCAATACTGGCTCGCCGGCGTGATTAAAGCCATTACCGCCGCGGCTTCTGTAGTTACTGCGGCGCTGCTTGTTCCTTTGATGCCGAAGGCTCTCGATCTCCCGAGCCCTACGCAGTGGATCCATGCGAATGCGGCGCTGCAAAAGGAGGTGCATGACCGCCGCGAGCTCGAGCTGGACCTGCGCACTAGCGAAGCCAACTTCCGCGAGCAGGCGGAGCTTTTGGAATTGACTCATGACGCCATTATCGTACGGAGCCTCGAGGGAAAGATTCTCTATTGGAGCCGCGGGGCTGAACGCTTGTACGGGTGGGCGAAGGAAGAGGCGCGCGGGAAGATCACTCACGCGCTGCTCCAAACTGAATTTCCTCGACCCGCGACAGAGATTCAGAACGAGTTGTTGGAAAAAGGGTGTTGGGAAGGTGAACTGACTCACCGGCGCCGGGATGGCGCCGCGCTCAACGTCTCGAGCCGCTGGTCACTGCGCTCCGACGCGCGGGGCAATCCGTTATCATGCCTGGAAATCAACCGCGACATCACCGAGAGCAGGAAGGAGAGCGAAAAATTTCGCAAACTTCTCGAATCAGCCCCGGACGCCATAGTCATCGTCAATCGCGGCGGCCGAATCGAGCTCGTAAACGCGCAGACGGAGAAGCTTTTCGGTTATTCACGCGAGGAACTGCTCGGCAAGCCGGTGGAGATGCTGGTGCCGACTCGCTTTCGGGAAGCGCACGACGGGCACAGAAAGAAATACAGCGAAGATCCTCGCGTGCGCTCCATGGGCGCCGGATTTGAACTGTACGGCCGCCGCAAGGATGGCAGTGAGTTTCCCGTCGAAATTAGCCTCAGTCCGCTGGAAGCGGGAGAGGACACACTTATCTCGAGCGCGATTCGCGATATCACGGAGCGCAAGCAGGCCGAATCCATGTTTCGCGACCTGTTGGAGTCGGCTCCCGATGCCTTGGTGATTGTGGACGAAGAGGGCCGCATCGTTCTTACGAACGCGCAGACAGAAAAATTGTTCGGCTATCCGCGTCAGGAGATTTTGGGGCAGCCGGTCGAGATTCTGGTTCCTGAACGGCTTCGCGGCCGGCATCCGGAGCATCGCGCGGGCTTTTCGCAGGCGCCGCGAGCGCGAGCCATGGGCGCGGAATTGGAGCTTCATGGCCAGCGCAAGGATGGCACTGAGTTCCCCGTCGAAATCAGCTTGAGCCCGCTGAAGACGCCAATGGGCGAGCTGGTGTTGAGCGCCATCCGCGATATCACCGATCGTAAGCGCTTGGATGAGGCGCTAAAAGCCAGCGAAGAGCGATTGCAGATGGCTGTGGAGGCGGCACAACTGGGAATCTGGGATCTGGACCTCGCCACCGATCGGGCGTTTCGCTCTTTGCTGCACGATCAGATCTTTGGGTTCGATACGCTGCAGCCCGAATGGGGCGCGGAAATCGCCATGACTCACGTCGTTCCCGAAGACCGCGAGGCCTTTAAGGCCAGTTTTGAGGAAGCCTTCAGAACCAATCGCTTCTTGATGGAATGCCGCATCCACCGCGGCATTGACCAAGAGCTGCGTTGGATTTCCGCGCAGGGTCTTGTGTATCGGGACCGCGAAGGCAAACCCGCGCGATTGATGGGAATCGTGGCGGACATCACCGACCGCAAGCAAGGCGAACAGGAAAAGGAGCGTCGCCGAGAGGAACTATCGCGATCAAATGCGGAACTGGCGGCGGTCAATAAAGAGTTGGAATCGTTCAGTTATTCGGTGTCGCACGATTTGCGCACGCCGCTGAGAACGATCGATGGATTCAGTCAAGTGTTGATCGAAGATTGTGCCGGGCAGCTTGACGATGCGGCCAAGTCGCACCTGCAGCGAATTCGTGCCGCGACGCAACGGATGGGGGCGCTGATCGACGACCTGCTGAATCTGTCGCGGATCTCGCGGGCGGAGTTAAGCATGCAAAATGTGGACCTGAGCGCGCTGGTGCGTTCGGTCGCGAGTGAGTTGCAAGCGGCGCACCCGGAGCGTTGCGTGGAACTGCAAATCGAAGATGGATTGAGGGCATCAGCCGACGCGGGTTTGGTGCGCATCGCCCTCGAGAATCTTATGGACAATGCTTGGAAATTCACGTCCAAGCGTGGATTGGCTCACGTGGAGTTCGGAGCGACGCCTGTCAATGGAGCCGTCGCCTATTTTGTGCGCGACGATGGCGCCGGCTTCGATCCGGTGTATGCCAGCCGGTTGTTCGGCGCGTTCCAGCGACTTCATTCTGTGACTGAATTCGAAGGCACGGGGGTGGGATTGGCTACCGTGCAACGAATCGTTCGCCGCCACGGGGGAAGAATTTGGGCGGAAAGCGCCATGGATCGCGGGGCTACCTTTTTTTTCACGCTGAATGGACCGACATCTTAAGGAGCGATTATGAGCAACGGAATGATTTTACTGGTGGAAGACAATCCCGACGATGAAGCGTTGACGATTCGAGCGTTGAAGAAGAATCAGGTGGTAAATGAAGTGTCGGTGGTTCGCGACGGCGTGGAGGCGCTCAACTTTCTGTTCTGCGAGGGCGCTTATGCGCAACGTAAAGCCAGTGATGTGCCGCAAGTTGTTCTGCTGGATTTGAAACTGCCCAAATTGGATGGCCTGGGCGTGCTGCAACGGATTCGCGCCGATGCACGAACGAAATTGCTTCCGGTGGTGATACTGACTTCTTCGATCGAGGATCAGGATCGCATCAAGAGCTACGGGCTGGGCGCGAACAGTTATGTTCGCAAGCCTGTCGATTTCATTGAGTTTGTGGAAGCGGCGCGGCAGCTTGGCTTGTATTGGCTGGTGCTGAATGAACCGCCACCGAGGAGAGTGTAGATGCCGGGCTCGATTCGCGTGCTGGTGGTGGAGGATTCCGAGGAAGATGCCGCGTTGGTGCTGCGGCTGCTTCGGCAGGCGGGGTTCGAGGTCGACTCTGGGTGCGTGGACACCGCTGGCGGGCTGACGGACGCGCTTGCCAAGAAATGGGACATCGTTATCTCCGATCATTCGCTGCCGCAATTCTCGGGGACGGACGCTTTGAAAATCGTGCGGGAGAATGACGGGGACGTTCCGTTTATTTTCGTTTCCGGGAACATCGGTGAAGATGTCGCGACGGAGGCGATGAGGACCGGGGCGCAGGATTATGTCTTGAAATCGAATCTTAAGCGTCTGGTGCCCGCCGTGCAGCGGGAGCTGCGCGACTGCGAGGAACGCAAGGAACGGAAACGGCTGCAACGTTCGGTGGAACAACTGCAAAAATTCGAAGTGATCGGCAGGCTGGTCGGGGGTATCGCGCACGATTTCAATAATATGATCGGGGCCATTCTGGGTTGGGCGGAGATGGGTGCTGCCGAGGCGCGGCCGGACAGCGTATTGCAGAGCCGCTTTGTGAAAATTCGCGAGCAATCGCTGCGCGCTGGGAAATTAACAGCGCAATTGCTCGGGTTTGCGGGCGGGCATGTCTTGCAGCCGCGGCGGGTGGACCTGAATTCGTTGGTGCATGAAGAAATGAGTTTGCTGCGCAGAATCATCGGAGAGGATATTGAAGTGAAAGTGCGGGTAGCGCGCGACCTGCGCACGACGCTGGCGGATCCCAGTCAAATCGGCCAGGTGATTATGAATCTTTGCTTGAATGCGCGCGATGCGATGGAAAAAGGCGGGCGCTTGGTGATCGAAACGCAAAACGCCGAGCTTGATGCGGATTTCTGCCGCGAGCATGGTTTCGAGCCTCCGGGCAGCTACGTCGTGCTTACGGTGACCGACACCGGCACGGGCATGGACGCTGCGACCATGGAGCGGATTTTTGAGCCTTTTTTTACTACCAAGGAAATAGGCAAAGGGACCGGGCTTGGACTGGCGACAGTTTACGGGATTGTGAAGCAGCATAGCGGATTGGTGCTGGTGAACAGCGAGCTTGGCAAGGGCACCAGTTTCCAGATTTATTTTCCTGTGGGCGGCGGCATTCATGAAACGGCGGAAGTCGCTCGGGACTTTAAGCCACTGCGCGGCACGGAAACGATCCTGCTGGCCGAAGATCATCCCGGCCTGCAAGAGACTGCGCAAGAAATGTTGCAGGAACTCGGCTATCACGTGCTGGTGGCTTCGGACGGCAAGAAAGCGCTGGAGCTATTCAAAAAGAACGCAGATCGCATCGATTTGATCATCATGGATGTGGTCATGCCGGGGATGAGCGGCCCGGAGGTATATGCGCGGATTTCGGAACTGCGAGAGGGGATCGCCGTGATTTTTACTACCGGTTATGCCCCGGAGGCAAAGGCGCTGGGATCGATGCTCGAAAAAGGAGCGACGATTCTGAAAAAACCGTACAGTCTTTCGATCCTGAGCCAGATGGTGCGGGCTGCTTTGGGGCATCAAGTGGAAGTGTGATGTGTTGGGCTGCGGAGCCCGGTGATTTGGGTTATCAGGGTCGATTCGGTCGATTGGCGCGAACTGGCTATAATGGGGCGATGGCCAATCATGCTTACGCAAGTATTTGGTGCCCCGAGTTTGGCGCGGATGTGCAGCTTGAGCGGCTCGGGCAATTTCTCTCCACGGTTCCCTTCTCTGCCACGCGGCAAGGTTTCACCGGACTCGCGGTGCGCGCCGTCGGTCCAGCCGAAACGCCACTAATCGAGCCTGATCTGCGCGCACGGCCTGTCGATGCGGCAGCGATCATCGAAGTAGCGCGCGAGTTTCACAACTCCGATTGCGCTTATGAGGTGCAGGCTTTTTGGGATTTGGAGATTTTCGACGCTACGGCGGAAAAATGGAAATCGCAGCCTGAGCTGCTGGAGATTTTCTGCTACGGCGAAGAATATGAGGATGGCGTTTGGAAAGAGCGCGGACATTTCGAGGTGGATATTGGGCTTGAGCATCACTTTACCGGGCATGGGCGGTTGCTGGGATTTCAGAATGGGCAGGTGGCGCGGCCGGAGCATCCTGATGAGGCGCGTTTTTTTGAATTGATGACGCAGCCGGCGAATTTGCAGGAGTATCGTGACAAGACGCACGAGAATATTCGTAAGTTGCTGGATTGGACGCGGCGGATTGAGAGGGCTATTCCGGTGCAGACTTTGCGGTTGTGGTCTGAAGGCGAAGAGAATTTTGAGGCGCGCATCGAGGAAGTTTTGGCGGCGCGATAGGGTCGAAAAACCCGCACAGGCCGCGTGTATGCCGCCGCGCCTGCGAACGAACACCCAAAGCCACACCGGGCGGGAGGTGAACCCCCGCCCCTACGCTTTTATCCTTGCGCCTGGCCGGATACAATGGAGTTCTCTTCAGCTGACTCCCCGGGGGGTGCATTGAAAATACCGGGCATGATTTTTACGGCGGCGATTCTCGCCATTTTTCTTTGTGCCTGTGGCGGGTCTGGTGCGTCTAATCCCAAGACGGAAGCGCCTGCCGCGCAAACTGCCGAGGCTGTGAAGCCGGCTGCGCCTGCGATTCCGCCGGATATTCAGAAAGTGGCGGAGAACGCGTTAGGCTCCGAAGCCGAGGTGCTGGTTTACGGCGATTTGGCGCTGACCGGCAAACAGCAGATATTGGTGATCAGCCGTTTGAAGAAAACGCCGGAAGGTAAAACGCCGGGAACGCTGCTGTCACGGGCCGCGATCGTGGAAGACAGCGGCCGGGAATGGAAGCAGATTTTCTTGTGCGACGAGCATTTGAAGAATACGAAGGGCTTTCTTGGCGCTACACCGCTGGCGCCTGTTCCTGCGTGGCGGCTGCAATACGAGCAGCACGACGATAAGAGACTGGTGATGTATTTCACGCCGCTTGATAAGCCGGCGGGCGGATACATTCAGACGATCGGGATAAGATGGAATCCTAAGGTGAAACGCTACGAATCGCTGGATCGCACTTATGAACAGTTTCTTGGGGAATCGCCGACTTTGGAAATTCCGGACGTGAGCCGCAAATGAGCGCTGCAGCACAAACCGTTTCGCAAACTAACGCCCCTGCGAAGCCGAAAGGAGCACGCGTACCCGGGTGGAAGCAGCTGATCCGGTTGATGCCCTACCTTGGCCGCTATAAGGGCGGCATGACCATCGGCTTGATTACGTTGGTGGCCATGGGGATCGTCGGGAACATCGTTCCGTTGATCATGGGAGTGATTTTCGATTGCCTGGGCGGCGAGGCGAGCCCTCTGAGTAAGCTGGCCGGGCGCATGGGCTGGCTGACGAGTCTTGCTGCGCGCTACTACGCACCGCTCAATCGCCATGCTCTCGGATTGTTCTGCATCGTTCTGATTGTGGCCATCGCGCTCAAGGGAATCTTTTCATTTCTGACGCGCTGGATTTTGATTGGCGTATCGCGCGAAATCGAATACGACTTGCGCAACGATTTGCTCATCCGCTTGATGCAGATGGAGCCGGAATTTTATGTGCGCAATCGCACCGGTGAGCTGATGTCCCGGTGCACCAACGATTTAAACAACGTGCGCATGGTGCTGGGCCCCGGAATTATGTACAGCGGCACGACCATCATTTCGTTTGTGCTGGCTGTCGCGGTAATGCTGCTGGTTTCGCCCAGGCTGACTTTGTACGTATTGATCCCGGTGCCCATCGTCGCGTTTGCGGTGCGCTACTTCGGGGAGATCATCCACAATTTGTTTGAGAAAATTCAGGCGTCGCTGGCGGTCCTGTCCGCGCGGGCGCAGGAGAATCTTGCTGGAGTGCGAGTGATTCGCGCGTATCGCCAGGAACAAGCGGAATCGCGGCAGTTTGACAGCGTGAACCGCGAGTATGTCTCAAAGAACATGAAATTGATTTTGGCGTGGAGCATGTTCATGCCGGCACTGACGGCGCTGATCGGCGTGACGTTCTTGATCGTGCTGTGGCAGGGCGGGCGCCAAGTGATGCAGAACAGCATCTCACTCGGCGAGTGGGTGGCGTTTTATATGTTCCTAGGCCAATTGATTTGGCCGATGGTTGCGCTCGGTTGGGTGACGAACATATTTCAGCGCGGTGCGGCTTCGATGGGACGGATGAATTACGTGCTCGATGCGAAGCCGTTGATTGATGACCAAGCGGCGGGGTTCGATGGCGTGGCGCCGGAAGAGTCGGCTCTGGTGAAGAGTGCGGGCAAGATTCGCGGCGATATAGAATTCCGCAATCTTAGTTTCACGTATCCGACGGCCGCCGCGGGCAAAGACGGCAAGCCGGTTCTGAAAGACATCAATCTGCACATTCCGGCTGGCTCGACTCTCGCAGTCGTCGGCCCCACCGGCAGCGGAAAATCTACGCTTGCCGGATTGGTGGCGCGGCTTTGGGAAGCGCCCGCAGAATCACTGATGCTCGACGGGCGCTCGATTCGCGAATGGCCATTGAGCACGCTGCGTCACTCACTCGGATTCGTGCCGCAAGACACATTCTTATTCAGCGAGAAGCTTTCCGAGAACATTGCTTTCGGCGTCGATAATGCCACCGAGCCCGAAATCGAAGATGCAGCGCGCAGCGCCAGCGTTTACGGCGACATCATCGACTTTCCCGCGAAATTTGAGACGATGGTCGGCGAGCGCGGCATCACGCTATCCGGCGGGCAAAAGCAGCGCACCGCGCTGGCACGCGCGTTGATCCGCGATCCGAAAATTCTGGTGCTCG
>JABDFR010000034.1 GCA_013286465.1 Acidobacteriota bacterium
CGAAACGCCCAGCGCGATGCGGCGCACCCAAACTTGATCGTCGCGCTTGAGCAGCAAGATCGCGGCCACGCCAAGCAACGGCAGGAACGTGACGACCGTCAGTAGATGAGATTGCATGCCCACGTCAGCGCACCATTCCCCAAACTCCCAGAACCAAAACCGTCACGCCCACCGCGCCAATCACCACCCATGTGGCATAGCTGCGCGGATTGCCCGATTGAATCTGCCGCACCTCGCCGCCGATTCCGCGGGCGCTGCTCGCGACACCGTTCACCGCTCCATCGATCACCTTTTCGTCCACCGTGTGCCACAGAACATTGGTCGAAACCCACAGCAGCGGCCGCACGATCACCGCGAGATAAATTTCGTCCACGTAATATTTATTGAGCAGCAGCGTATAGAGTCCGTGCATGCTGGCTGCCAGCTTTTTCGGCAGGTCCGGCCGGCGAATGTAGAACCACCATGCGGTGAGAAAGCCAATCAGCGCGACAATCACGCCGGGAGCGAGCAGGCTCTTCACTAGCGCATTGCCACCGGTTTCGCCGGCGCCGGCATTTTCCGCTAGAGCGGCAGAAGCGGCCGGAGCACCCGCTTCAAAAACCGGGCGCAGAAAATTTTCGAAGTGATTGGGCCCGCCGAGCATCGTCGGCGCCGCAAACCAGCCGCCGCTGACCGCAAGAATCGCCAGCAAGATGAGCGGAATAGTCATGTTCTTCGGCGATTCGTGTACGTGCACTTTGTGCTCGTCGTAGCGCTGCTCGCCGAAGAAAGTTAAGAACAGCAAGCGGAACATGTAGAACGAGGTGAGCAGTGCGCCCAGGATGCCAAGTGTCCAGAGGTAAATGTTGGCGTACGGCCCGTCTTTCGCGGCGTCAAGAATCGCTTCCTTGCTGAAAAAGCCGGAAAAAAGCGGCACGCCGGCGATGGCCAGCGTCGCCGCGAACATGGTCCAGAAAGTAATCGGGATTTTCTTGCGCAGCCCGCCCATGTTGCGCATGTCCTGCTCGCCGCCCATGGCGTGAATCACGCTGCCGGCAGCAAGAAAAAGCAATCCTTTGAAAAATGCGTGCGTCATCAGATGGAAAACGCCGGCCGCATAAGCGCCCACGCCGCATCCGAGAAACATATACCCAAGTTGCGAGACGGTAGAATAAGCGAGAACTTTTTTGATGTCGGTTTGAACCAGGCCGATGGTGGCGGAATAAAAAAGCGTTGCGGCGCCAACAATTGCAACGACCAACATGGCCAGGGGCGCGTGCGAATAAAGCACATGCATCCGCGCGACCATGTAAACGCCCGCAGTGACCATCGTCGCCGCATGAATCAGCGCGCTCACCGGCGTGGGGCCTTCCATCGCGTCCGGCAGCCAGACGTAGAGCGGCAATTGCGCCGATTTGCCGATGGCGCCGGCAAAAAGCAGCAGGCAGATTACGGTGAGCGTGCCGCCGATGTAGGTGGGGCTCTCGACAGGCATGCCGCTCGCTTGCTTGAAAATTTCCGTGAAATCGACGGACTTGAAGGTCCAGAAAACCAACAGAGTGCCGATCGTGAAGCCCACGTCACCGATGCGCGTGACAATGAATGCTTTTTTGCCAGCGTCTGAAGCAGATTTGCGCAGGAAGTAAAATCCGATCAGCAAATAGCTGCAGAGCCCGACGCCTTCCCATCCAACAAACATCAGCACCAAATTTCCAGCCATCACCAGAGTGAGCATGAAGAACATGAAAAGATTCAGGTAGCTGAAGAAGCGGTAATAGCCACCTTCATGCGCCATGTAACCGGTGGAATAGATATGAATCAGCAACCCGACGCCCGAAACCACGCCGAGCATCACCAGCGTGAGTTGATCGATTTGAAAATTGAAATCCGCGCGGAACGGCCCGGCGATCATCCACGGAGCGTAGGACCGCACCCACGCAACTTGACTGTGCAGCGCGAGAAATTCGCGCGTGAGTTCGATGACGCCGAGAAACGTGAGGGAAACCGAACTGATTCCCACCACGTTGACGCGCGTCTGCGACCACTGCTTGCCGAATATCCCATTGATCGCCGCGCCCAGCAGCGGCAGCAGCGGAATGATCCACAGATTGTTAAGGATTATCGGCATCAGAATTTCAGCAAATTCACACGCTCGATATTCAGCGATTGGCGGTTGTGGACCACGGTGATCGCAATGGCCAACCCCACCGCAGCCTCGGCCGCCGCCACCACAATCACAAAGAAAACAAAAACCCAGCCATCATGCGGCCCGCCGCGTGCCCGATCGAACGCCACGAACGCAAGATTCACGGCGTTGAGCATCAGCTCGATGGCCATGAACACCGTGATGATATTGCGCTTGAAGACGAACGCCAGCACTCCCAGCCCGAAAAGAATCGCGCTCAGCACCAGAAAATAAGAAATGGGGATCTCGTTCATGAATCCCTCTTGGCCAGTACCAGCGCGCCGATCAGCGCGATCAAAATCAGGATAGAAGTGATCTCAAACGGAAACAGATACGACCGAAACAGCAGCATCGAAAGATCGCGCGTTGGATCTCCCGGCGCAATCGTCGCCGTCGTCGCGCGCGCTCCAATGGGCGCCCGCAGCATCCAGTAAACCAATTCCACCGTAAGAAAAATCCCCAGCGGCCAGCCCACATAATGCGCAAGCTTGCTGATATTGGTGCGCTCTTCTTCCCCTGCGTTCAAAAGCATGATCACGAAGACGAACAGCACCATCACTGCGCCCGCATAAACGATAATCTGCACTGCGGCAATGAATTCGGCGCCGAGCAAAAGATATAGCACCGCCAGCGCAACCATCACCAGAATCAGCGCCAGCGCGCTATGAATCGGCTCGCGGAAGAAAATCATCATCAACGCGCCGATTACCGCGATCGCCGCGAAGACGAAAAACAAAATGATCGGCAGCGTCATCGGTTCAGCACCATCACCACAAACGCGGTGATCACCAGATTCGCCAGCGAAACCGGCAAAAGGAATTTCCAGCCGAAATCCATGAGCTGGTCATAGCGGAAGCGGGGAAGCGTGCCGCGGGTCCAAACGTAAAAGAAGAGGAAACCGAGAAGCTTCAGCAGAAACCAGAATGGGCCCTGCACCACGGGCATCACGGATGGAAGCAGGCAAGCCGCGCCGATCACCAGCGCGCCGATGGTAACGACCGCGAGTTGTATGCGCGCGATGCCGCGCTGATTCATGGCCGTGTCGTAGGCCAGCAAAATTCCGCCGAGTATCAGCCCAACGCCCGGAATATAAAGTTGCCAGGTCCAGCGTTCTGGAAAGGGAGAGAGCCAGCCGCCGAAAAAGAGAATGGTGGCCAGGCACGAGACGGTGATCATGTTCGCGTATTCAGCCATGAAGAACATGGCGAATTTGAAACTGGAATATTCGGTGTGAAATCCGGCGACGAGTTCGGTTTCAGCCTCCGGCAGATCGAACGGCACGCGGTTGGTTTCAGCGATGGCGGAAATAAAATAGCAAAGGAAGCCGACGAATTGCGGAATCACGTTCCAGTGGGGAAGAAAGCGAACATAGCGCCAATGCCCGCTCTGATAGGCGATGAGGTCGTTGAAATTGAGCGTGCCAGCCAGAAGCACGACGCCGACGACCGAAAGCGTCAAAGAAACTTCGTAGCTCACCATCTGTGCCGAGCTGCGCAGCCCGCCCATCAGCGGATACTTGCTGTTCGAAGACCAGCCGGCCAAAGCCACGCCGTAAACGCCCATCGAAGTGATCGCGAAAACAAATAACAGGCCGAGGCTGACATTGGCGATGCCCATCTGCGTGGGCACGCCAAGAACCATGATCGTTGCCGGGCCGAAGGGAATCAACGCGATCGTTGCGAGCCCAAGAGAGAGCGCCAGAAACGGCGCGAGGACGTACACGAAGCGATCTGCAGCCGGCGGCGTTACATCTTCTTTAAAAAGAAATTTTACGCCATCGGCCAGCGGCTGCAGCAATCCATGCGCGCCGACGTATAGCGGCCCGATGCGCGATTGAATGCGCGCAACGACCTTACGCTCGAACCAGGTGACATACGCCAATGCCGTCATCAACAAAAAAAGCAGGACGACAATCTTGATCAGCGATACCACCAGGATTGGATGTTGGGCGACGAACTCCACGGCTTCTCTTTGGCCTCGTTGCAAGAATTGAGCCGGGAGCAATACCGGCCCAGAGTGCCACTTGAGAACAGCGAATCTTGCGATGAAAAAATTGCGCCTTCTGGAACCGAATACGAATTTTCCGTCGATTGCGGAGCCGCGCCGGTCCGCTCCGCGCCTCCAGCCATCAGATTCGCGGCCGAAACGCGATAGCCCGGGATATTCTGGCGAATTTCGTCGAGCGCAGCTTCCGGCGTGCGCAAACGAATCGCCGGACCCATGCCCAGCTGCGAAAGTTGATACGAAAGAATGCGAATCAGATCGAAATCACTCCGTGGCCCCTGCGGATCGATCGAGCGATGCGTCATTTGCAACTCGCCCGACGTGCTCGTCATCGTGCCGTCTTTTTCGTAGCTCGATGCTGCCGGCAGAACGACGTCCGCCCGCTGCGCAGTTTCCGTCAGAAAGAGATCCTGGACGATCAGCAGATCGAGGCTGCCCAGCTTGTCGCTTTTCTTGGCGCCAAAAGTTTTCACGGGATTAGCGCCGACAACGTAGAGCGCCTTGAGCTTTCCCGAACCCGCTGCGTCCATCATCTGCTTCGCTGTCATGCCAGCCGCCGCGGGAATTTCGCCGCCCCAAAGTTTGCTGAAGCGGTCGCGCTCGCCCGCATCGGAAAGCGGCGCATAACCGGGCAAGCGATCCGGAAACACGCCGAAGTCGGCAGCGCCGCGTGAATTCGCATAATCGCCGAGCGCCATCAAGCGCGTGGAAGCCTTCAGCCGCGAGCCAAATGTAAACAAATCGCGGATGGCCTGGCCCGCAATCGCAGCCCCGAACAAAACTACCGCGTCGAGCGCCTGCTCCAGCGTTTCCTTCAGCTTTGCCAACTGTCCAGTGATTTCTTCCGGGAAGTTGCCTTCGCCTCGCGCCAGCCAACGAACCGCCGCAGCTTCAGCGCCGGCCGGAACGCGAATGGTCAGCGAGGACTGCCGCTCGAGTTTGGTCGGCTGCGAATTGATAAGGAAGAGCTTCGCATTGTGATGGCGAATGGCGGTGCGAATCTGCCATGCAACCAACGGATTTTGCTGCGAAGGATCGTTGCCGATCACCAGAATATTGTTCGCGGCGTAGATATCGGCCATGGTGGCCTGTGCCGGCAATGTATTGGCGCCGAGCGCCGTGGCCAAGCCAGCATAATCGGCGGTGCGATGATGATCGAGGTTGTTGGTGCCAAGATTCAGCCGCGCGAAACGATTGAGAAGATAATTTTCCTCGTTCGTAGTGTGGTTCGAGCCAATCACCCCGATCGATGCAGCCCCGCTCTTATCGCGCACCTGCTTCAATCGACGCGCAATTTCCTCAAAAGCATCTTCCCAGGTCGCGGGCGAGAGTTTTCCGTCGCGGCGAATCAACGGCTGGCGAATGCGCTCAGCATTGTTCGTGAAATCGAAGCCAAAGCGGCCCTTACCGCAAAGAAATTCGCCATTAATCCCGGATTGATCGCGATTGTTCGCGCGCAAAATCTCATTGTTGCGAACGCTTAAGGTAGTCTTGCATCCATTCGAACAGTGCGTGCAAGGCTCGCTCACATAAGTCATTTCCCAGGGGCGAGTCTGATAACGATACGTGCCGCTGGTAAGCGCGCCGACGGGACAAATATCGATGCAGGCCCCGCACTCTTCGCAATTCAGCGCCCCGGAAGTATTCGGCAGAATCACCGACTGGACGCCGCGGGCGCCCACGCCCAGCGCCTTCACGTCCATGCCCTCGTCGCAAACGCGCACGCAGCGGAAGCAAAGAATGCAGCGCGGCGCGTCGTAATAAACCAGCGGCGACCATTTTTCTTCTGGATAATGCAATTTCTCTTCGTTGAAGCGGCTGTGATCCAGGCCGTAGCGGAAAGTCATGTCCTGCAATTCGCATTCGCCGCCCTTATCGCAGACCGGGCAATCCAGCGGATGATTCGAAAGCAGGAATTCCAGCATGTTCTTGCGCGCGTCGTGCACTTGTGGCGTATCGGTGCGCACGATCATGCCCTCGGTCGCTGTCAGCGTGCACGCGGTCTGCAGCTTGGGCATTTTTTCCACTTCCACCAGACACATGCGGCAAGCCGCCTGCAGCGAAAGCCCCTTGTAGTAGCAGAAGGACGGAACTTCCATCTCCATGCGCTTGGCCGCATCAATCACCAGCGTCCCGGCAGGCACGGCCACTTTCTGCTCGTTGATGGTGAAATTAATTTGTTTCAGTTCAGCCATGTGTAGTCAGTGTCGAACTAAGCGAGCACCAATAAATCGTTCGCAGGCCGGTAGGCGCATTTGCCTTTGAGATGATCTTCAAATTCATTCTTCCATTTTTTCACGATGCTGATCGTAGGCATCGCCGCAGCATCGCCGAGCGGGCAGAAAGTTTTGCCCAACATGTTCTGCGCAAGCTCACCGATCAGCGGAATGTCTTCACTCGTGCCCCCGCCATCATGAAAGCGATCGAGCATTTTGCGCAGCCACGCGGTGCCTTCGCGGCAAGGAATGCACCACCCGCAAGATTCGTGCGCGTAAAAATGCATGATGCGGCGCGCCATATCCACCATGCAGGTATCTTCGTCGATGACCACCATGCCGCCCGAACCAAGCATCGAGCCGGCCTTGGCCACCGAATCGTAATCCATGGCAATATCGATTTCGTCGGCCTTCAAAAGCGGGCAAGAACTGCCGCCGGGAATCACCGCTTTCAATTTTTTGCCGTCGCGCACGCCGCCGCCGAGTTCCTCAATGGCGCGCTTCATATTCAAGCCGAGCGGAACTTCATAAATCCCCGGATGATTCACATGCCCGGAAATGCAAAGCATGCGCGTACCGCCATTTTTCGGCGTGCCAAGTCCGGCGTACCATTCGCCACCGCGCAAAATAATCGAAGGCACTGCGCTGAGCGATTCCACATTGTTGATGACGGTAGGACCGCCATAGAGTCCCACCACAGCAGGGAAGGGCGGCTTGATCCGCGGATATCCGCGCTTGCCCTCGAGCGATTCCATGAGCGCGGATTCTTCGCCGCATTCATAAGCACCCGCGCCAGTATGCGTATAAAGATCGAAATCAAAACCGCTGCCAAGAATATTTTTCCCGAGATAGCCGGCAGCGTACGCTTCAGCCAGCGCCGCGTCCACGATATCGAGCACGTAGCGATACTCGCCGCGAATATAAATGTAGCCCTGCTTCGAGCCGATCGCCCGCCCGGCGATCGTAATGCCCTCAATCAACTGGTGCGGATCATGTTCCATCAACGGACGATCCTTACAAGTCCCCGGCTCGCTCTCATCCGCATTGCAAAGAATATATTTCGGCTTCGGCGAATCTTTCGGCACGAAGCTCCACTTCATACCGGTAGGGAACCCCGCTCCGCCGCGCCCGCGCAGATTCGATTTCTTCACTTCATCGATGATCGCCTCAGGCGTCATCTCCCGCACCGCTTTTTCGAGCGCCTTATAACCATCGTGCTGGCGATACACATCAATCTTCCGCGAATTCTCAATCCCAAAGCGCCGGCTGATCACCGGCACTTCAAGCTCGTGCCGCTCGTGAATCGAGCCGGTAGTGCAAGCAACGGGCTTCGTCTTCATGCCCGTCTGCAATTGCTCCAAAAGCTCATCCACCAAAATCGGCGTCAATTGCTCGAAGTAATCGTAATTCACCTGAACGCACGGCGCGCCGGTGCAAGCCCCCATGCACTCCACTTCCTCCAGCGAAAAAGTGCCGCTCGGAGTGATTTCCTTGTGGCCGATACTCAAGCGCTTCCTCAAATGCGCCAAAGTTTCATTCCCGCCGCGCAACATGCACGAAACATTCGTGCAAACCTGAATGTGATACTTGCCCATCGGCTTGCGGCGCAGCATCGAGTAATAAGCCAGCGTCTCAGTCACCTGCGTCATGTTCAGATCAAGCCGCCGCGCGATTTCGGCCAACACGTCATCGCCCACAAATCCGTAATAATCCTGCGCATACATCATCATCGGAATCAGCGCCGAACGCTTGATCGGATAGCGCCCAATCAATTGCACAAATTTCGCATCCAAAGTCGCGGGAATCTGCAAAGGCCGCGCCTGTTCCGCAGGACTCATCGATCCACTTCTCCAAGAACAATGTCGGTAGTCCCTATGCAGGCCACCACATCCGCGATCAACCGCCCGACAACCAGCTCCGGCAGGGCCTGCAAATTAACAAACGAAGGCGCCCGCACTTTCACCCGGTAAGGATTCGCCGATCCATCGCTAGCCACAAAAAAACCCAGCTCCCCGCGCGGCGATTCAATAGCCTGATAAACCTCTCCCCGCGGCGGCGAAAATCCCTCAGTATAAATTTTGAAGTGATAGATCAAACCTTCGATCGAAGTCTTCATTTCCTCGCGCGAAGGAGGAATAATTCCCGGCGCCACAGTCCGAATCGGCCCCTCAGCTGGAATCTTCGCAATCGCCTGGCGCACAATCTTGGCGCTCTCTTTTATCTCCGCCACGCGGCACAAATACCGTGCATAACAATCGCCATCCTTCTGCACCGGCACATCAAAATCAAATTCCTCATAACTCGAATAAGGAAAATACTTCCGCACATCGTAATCCACGCCGCTGCCACGCAAAGTAGGCCCGGAAACCCCCAGCGCAATAGCATCCTCAGGACTCAAATAACCAATCCCCTTAGTACGCGCCAGCCAAATTCGATTCTGCGTCAGCAAGTCCTCATATTCCGCCACGTGCGCCGGAAACGAATCCAGAAATCGCGCCACGCGCTCCAGCCAACCAGGCGGCGGCTCCAGCGCCAACCCGCCAATCCGGAAATAACTGGTCATCATGCGCTGCCCGGAAACCATTTCCAGAATGCGCATAATCTCTTCGCGCTCGCGAAACCCGTAAAGAAACACAGTCATCGCGCCCAGATCAATCGCGTGCGTCCCCACCCACACCAAATGCGAAGCAATGCGCGTCAGTTCCGTAAGCAGCACTCGAATGTATTGCGCCCGCTTAGGCACTTCGATATTCAGAATCCGCTCCACCGCCAGGCAGTAGCAGAGATTATTCGAAAGCGGCGCCAGATAATCGAGCCGGTCGGTCAAAGTAATGGCCTGCGAATAAGTCTTCGATTCGCAGCTTTTCTCAATCCCCGTATGCAAATAACCGATATGCGGCTTCGCGCTAACCACAATTTCGCCATTCAATTCCAGCACCACGCGCAAAACCCCATGCGTAGACGGGTGCTGCGGCCCCATGTTCAAGACCATCGTTTCAGCAGCGCCGGTAGGCGTTTCAACGCTAATCGGCATCAGCGATAACCCTCAACCGGATAATCTTTCCGCAACGGATACCCTTCCCAATCATCCGGCATCAAAATCCGCCGCAAATCCGGATGCCCCTCAAATCGAATCCCCATCAAATCAAAAGCCTCGCGCTCATGCCAATTCGCCGCCGGCCACACCGGCACCATCGAAGGCGCCACCGGATCATCACCCGCAAGCCGCACCTTCAGCCGCAAACGCGCCCGCCGCTCCAACGAAAGCAGGTGGTAATTCAATTCAAAGCGAGGCTCGATCGGAAATTTATCCACAGCAGTAATATCGGAAAGAAATGCAAACCGCGTCCCCGGATCATTCACCAAAAATTCCGCCACCCGCTGCAAATTCTCGCGCGCCACAACAATCGTCGTTTCCCCGCGAAAATCCAGCACTTCCACGACAGCCGCGGCATCCCACTCCCGCAACTTGCGGATAAACGAATCCTTTTCCAAATTCTGCGTGTCCACTATGGTATCGACCCCGGCGAACGCTCTAGCGATTCCAGTCGAGCGCGCCCTTCTTCCAGAGGTAAATGTAACCGGCCAGCAAAATTATAATGTAGAGCAGCATCTCGACAAACCCAAAGAGCCGCAAATCATGGTACACAAGAGCCCAGGGATAAAGGAAAATCGCCTCGATATCGAATAAAATAAAAATAAGCGCCACCAGATAATACTGGACGGAAAATGGCTGCCGCGCATCGCCAGTAGGGCGGATGCCGCATTCATAGGGCGAATCTTTGAAGGGGTTTGGCTTGCGTCGCCCAAAAAGCACCGAAACGGTAAGAATCGCGCCGGAAATACCCATAGCCGCCAGGAACATCAACAACAGCGGGCCATAGGCGTCGAGTACGTTACCGTTCATAATTAAGGGCGTCTTTATAATACCGACCCGAACGCGCAGCGGTCAAATCGCAGCAACACGGAAACTACGCAGACCCGGCGCCACCCGGCGGAAGCCGTGGTAGACATATAGACGATGAATGTAGGCTTCAACACGGACGTGCGGGTCAACGGACGCTCTTTCCACGTCCAGACCGAAGACCGCGGCCCGCACCACGGAAAAATCGACACCGCCGTCTACGTAGGCGGCCGCGTAGTCCACAAGCATTCCACAAGCTACACCGAGTTCGACGCCGGAATAGAGCCGAGCGAAGAGGCCCGCCGCGTACGCGTAGAAGAACAGCATCGCCATATCATCGAAGCGCTGCGCTCGGGCTCTCTGCAGATCGCGAATCTCGAGCCTCCCAAAGCAGCCCCACTGCCGCCATCCCCACCCGCTCCGAAGCCAGGAGTGGTGATCCAGATCGTAAACGCAACCTCCTGGGTAGCAGCGGGGCAGTGCGATTTGCAGCTACAGGTAAATCGCCGCGATAACTCCAACGCCCCGGTCCCGGCCGCAAAATTGACCGTGCACTTCGATGGAATTTCAGATTCGCCTCATCTAGCCGCGGATAGCGATCCACAAGGTCACGCCCGCATCCAATTCCCCATGCCACACGGCGCCGCAGGCGGCGCCACGCTAGTAGTTCAGGCGACATCGGAAGCCGGCGAAGGCGAAATTCGCTTCAATCTCCGCGCCCGAAAGAAAACCCCAGCAGGCACAGTGTGAAAATTAAGGTCAATGGTGAGCCCGCGGAGGTGGCGGAGGGCTTGTCGGTCGCCGCTCTGCTGGCGCACCTAGGAATGAACACCGGTCGCGTAGCAGTCGAACGAAATCTGGATGTTCTGCCAAGGGACCGCTGGACTAACACCATGGTAGCCGCCGAAGATTCCTACGAAATCGTCCAACTCGTAGGCGGAGGATAGAGACCGTGCCACGATCGCGACGTTTTGTCAGGGGCGGCGGGACTAATCTAAAATTTCAAACGTCATCGTTGATATTTTCGGCGGCCTCTGAATTTTCCCGTAGGAGCGCCGGCTTGCTGCGCCCGCCCGACTAACGCCAGAGAAAATGTGGCCTATCGTCTCGATCTGTGGGCCTAAGCAGCCTTATTCGTCTCGACATTCGTACTAGCCGCCCTCTCCGTATTCAGCACCAACAACAATTCATTCGGCAACTTATAAACCCCAGAAACCAGCTCCCGCGCCGCCCCCCGCAAAGTCTCCGGAGGCCGCGCAAAATCCTCCTCCGCCACGTTGCGCACATCCCCAATCTGATCCACCAACAAACTCACAACCCCACCCGCCGTCCGCACCACCACATTAATCGACAAGCCGTCATCCGCCCGCTCGCTCAACTCCAGCTTCCGCCGCAAATCAATCGCCGGAATAATCTGCCCCCGCAAATTAATCAACCCGCGCAAAACCGCCGGCATCAAAGGCACCCGCGTCATAGGCTGATTCAAAATCACTTCCTGCACATGCTGCACATCAATCCCAAGCAGCAACCCATCCACATAAAATGTGCAAAATTGCAGCGCTGAAGTCACACCAATACAATCGGCAGTCACACAGAACTCTTGAACCCCTTCGTAGCGCCGGCGTCCCGCCGGCTCTTGCGACCCAAAAGGAAAGCCAAGTCCGCAATCATCAACGGCGCGCGATTCGCCGTTGTAGCGCTGGCGTCCCGCCGGCTCCGACGAAGAAAAAATAAACCCAACACCGAAAATCACCGACGTCCCGCAAAACTAAATTCGCCCACTGAACTACCTCACCCCGGCACATACCCCATCGGAATCCGCATCACCACCGCCGTAACGTTGTCCTCGCCCCCGCGCTGATTCGCCAATTTCACCAACTGATTAGCGGTCTCCTGCGCCGCAGAAGTATCGCCGAGCACCCCGGCAATTTCCGCATCGCGAACCATCCGAGTAAGCCCGTCTGAGCAAAGCAGCACAACATCCCCACCGTGCATTTGTTGCTCGTCAACGTCCAATTCCACCACCTCGTCCGGCCCCAGCGCCCGAATCAAAACGCTCTGCCAAGCGCTCGTATCCGCCTGCTGCGGCGTCAAAATCCCCACGCGCACCTGCTCCGCAACCAAAGTGTGATCGAAGGTCAGCCGCTGCAGCGCCCCGCCCCGAAACAAATAAGCCCGGCTATCGCCAACGTGCACCAGACTAAGCCGCAGTCCCTCCAACCAAGCCGCCACAACAGTCGCACCCATGCCGCGCTTGTCCGCATCTTTCTCCGCCGATTCATGAATCAATCGATTAGCCGACTGCACAGCATCCAGAAGCCGGTTCGTGCGTGCAGAAACCTCCGCGCGCGCCAGCACCGCAGGAGGATCCGATGCAGGCGCAGCAGCCAAAGCGCATTCCCGCGCAATAGTCTCCACGGCCAACGCACTAGCCACCTCCCCGCAAGCCGCCCCACCCATCCCATCCGAAACAATCATCAACTGAATGTCCGCCACCACCCGAAAATTATCCTCATTCCCCTCGCGCACCCGCCCAACATCGGTCTTCGCCCCAAAGTCGATTTTTCCCGCGCCATCAACGCGCGCGCCCAACCGCCCACGAAATTTCGCCCGAATTTTCGCCCAAGGTCGCATCCGAACCATACTAACAACAAAATTTAATCCCAAGTAGCGCTGGCGTCCCGCCGGCTCTTACGATCACAAATCCCACCGGGAGCAAAAAACATCGACAGAAGAAAATGTAAGATCTCCCGGCCGTCGCAGAGCCCAGAACCCACTAGTCCGCTACAACCCCCTCCTACCCTGAATACAAACTTTGTAGTATGGTTGCCAAGCTCCAATTATGTTCCGCTGTATGCTGCGAAAGCTCGCAACCACCAGCTTAGTTGGGATTAACCAAGGCCACGCAAAACAAATCCGCCCTCCATCCGCGCAGCCCGCGACAGCCAAGCCACACCGGGCAAACGAAGGATGATCGGCCAGGAGGCTGCACCATGCGTTTCGCGTTTCTAGTTCGTTCGGTCCTGTTCGCACTCGTATTCTTGGCCATATCAGCAGCAGCGCAAGCTCAAGTCCGCGTAGCCGTAGCGATCGCACCCCCGATCCTACCGGTCTACGATCAACCCATCTGCCCCGGAGACGGCTACATCTGGACCCCCGGCTACTGGGATTACGATTACGACGCCAGCGATTATTTCTGGGTCCCCGGCACGTGGGTCGAAGCTCCAGAAGTCGGTTTCCTCTGGACGCCACCCTGGTGGGGCTGGAACGGCACCGGCTTCGCCTTCACCGCAGGATTCTGGGGCCCAACGGTAGGTTTCTACGGCGGCATTAACTACGGCTTCGGCTATTTCGGCCACGGCTACGAAGGCGGCCGTTGGGACGGCGGCCATTTCTTCTACAACACCACAATCAATCACGTCGACGTGAACATCATTCACAACACCTATAACACCAGAGTAGTAGTAAGAAACGACACGCACGTTAGCTACAACGGCCACGGCGGAATCGACGCGCGCGCCTCGCGTGAAGAAGAAGCCGCCGCCCGCGATCGCCACGTCGGCCCAGTAGCCGCGCAAACGGCTCATGCCGAAGCGGCCCGTTCCGATCCGCAGCAACGCTTCGCCGCCAATCACGGCCGGCCCAGCGTAGTGGCAACCGCCCGTCCCGGAGAATTCAAAGGCGGCGGCGAAGCCCGGCCCGAAGGTGGCGCGGCTCGTCCAGCAGTCCATCCCAAGGAGCTAGCCAAGCCCGATCGAATGCCCGCACCCAATACCGGAAACGCAAAGCTCGACAAGAAATACCAACAACAACAGGACAAGCTGGAAGCCAGCCAAGATAAAGAACGCCAAAAGCTCCAGGCGCAGCAGGACAAGGAGCATCAACAGGCCACCAGACAAAAGGCTGACGACGCGAGAAACCAGCAAATGGAGCAGCGTCACCAGCAACAGACCGAGCAGATGCAGCAGCGCCACACGCAGCAACGCCAGCAAATACAGCAGCGCCAGTCCGCACCACGCGGCGGCGGGCGAAGGTAGCCCCGTCTCGCAAGCGCGCAGGATCGGGGATCCGCCAATCAGCGAATCCCCGTTCATTTTCCAGTCATCTCGTCGTCGCAGTTTTTCCCGTAGGGGCGCCGCTTGCTGCGTCCGCCCGACTAACGCGATCGATAATGTGGCTTATCTCCCTGCACGTAAAAAGCGAAGGATCTCCATTTGCATCTGAATTGGAATTTGCTTCTGCCGTTTCTTCAATCTCAAATCTGAAATTTGAAATCTCCGTCGCCGTAGGTGTTTCCGCGTAGGGGCGCTCGCTGCACCCGCCCGAGTGACGCGAACGAAAACGTGGGCTACGGCCCCTCCTCAACGCGCCCTCCAAGTCTAATCCTGCTCAATCCTGATTCTCACGGGTCGACCAGCCTGAAGAAGTTTAGCCTGTTCCTCACCCACGTAAATGCTGCAACAATAATACCGATCAGCCACCGGAATCTCCGGCGAAGCTTCCCGTTCCAACGAAACCTGAATTCTATATTCGCATTCCTTGCCCCAACTCCGAGTTTTAAGCTTTTCACTAAGTTTGCCGGTCAACTCCACAGCAGTTTTCGCCGGGGGAGCATTTGATAATTGTTGCGCCGCCTGCTGCGCCCCTGTGAGCGCATCCAATAAAAGTCGAGCCAGTTCCGATGACGGCGACGCAGCCGCGGGAATTGCCTCCGGCGCGCTCACCGGTTCCTGCGCCCGGCGCGGCAAAAGCGCCTCCAAATCCAATTTATCCGCCACGCTCCAAACAATCTCGGCGTCAATCGTCCCGCACACTTTCGAGTAACCAATTTGCAGCGCATTGAAGCAAAGATTGTTGATGCTGCGCGGAATGCCATGGCTCCGTTCTGCAATGAGCGCCAAAGCCTCCGGCGTAAAGATGGCCCGGTCGCTTGAACCGGCCGCGCGCAAGCGGTGCTCGATATACTGCGCCGTCTCGCTAGCGCAAAGCGGCTCAAGGTTGGTCAGGATCGCGATCCGTTGCCGCAGTTGCGAGAGTTCCGGCCGCAGCAAGGTCTCGATCAGTTGGGGCTGCCCGGCCAGAACGATCTGAATCAATTTCGCGTGCGAAGTTTCAAAATCCGAAAGCAGCCGAATGGTTTCGAGAGTCGTAGCGTCCAGATTCTGCGCCTCGTCAATAATCAGCACAAACCGCCGCCCGTTCAGCATCTCTTGAAACAAAACTTCATTCAGCGCCCGGTGCATGGAGACAACATCCATCGACGCGCTCTCAATTCCCAACTCGCTCAGCAAATAACGCAGCAGCTCCCGAGAATTGCACTGCGTCTGAAAGAGCAGCACCGTCCGCGCCGTATCGTGAAGCTCTTCCATCAAGCGATTCAGCAAAGTCGTCTTGCCCATCCCAGGTTCCGCAACAAGGGCCATGAATCCCCGAAGATTCTCGATGCCTTTCGAAAGTGAATCCAAGGCCTCGCGGTGCATCGGGCTGAAGTAAAGGTAAGCCGGGTCTGGAGTGACATCGAAGGGCTGTTCACTCAAGCCATAAAAGCTCAGAAAGCCGAAAGCCGCCGCAAGCGGCTCACTCGCCGCAGCAACCGTAGGAGGAGCTAACCGGTCTCCCGTTTCCTGAACTTCCGCCAGCTCTATCGAGCCGAGTTCTTCGCCGTTCTCGTCCGCGATGGGCGCCGCTTCGATGTCGGCGCAGGGAATGAGGTCCTGGTCCGCTGCGATGCTGATGTCCAACGCCTCGTTCGCCATGACAGGAACAAGAGGCGCGCCCACGTTCTCGGTCGCTGCCTGACCTGGCGCAGCGTCGAAGCTCAGAGCCGCGTCCGTTTCCACCGCAACGGGAGCCGCCTCCATCTCTGCAAACTCCGCGTGATCCGTCTCCGCCCTGAAGTCTGCCGCGCCTCCGTCAATAGCCGCAGGAGCAATCTCCAAAATCTCGATCGTTTCTTCGCCGCAAAATTCGTCGGAACAAATTCCATTTCCTTCGGCAACAAGGACTGGCGCAATCTCGACGACTTGGGCGCGATCCTCACTCAAAGACACATCCGCGTCGACTAACACCCCGCCAGCGATGGATTCAATTTCAGCCCGCGTGACGTCAGTCGCCTCCTGCCGCGGCTGCGCGTCAGCGTCAGCATCAACATACCCATCGACGCGACCAATCCCTTCAGCCCTCTCCGGCAAAAGCAACCGCAAATTATTCCATCCAAGGTTCGTCGAGTCCCATTCGGCAGCCGGAACCGCCGTCGACAGATCTTGCGTCTCACTGGGAATGCCCAGAGGAGGTAGCATATCGAGTTGAACCTGCCCTTCCGACGAAGCATAGTAGGATTTTGCAGGAGCCCGAACTCCGCTCCGCACATGCACGGAACCAACATCGCGATACCCGCCGGCCGAGGCGGCTTGGTAGCGTGGCCGAGGCGTTGCTGGCAGCGAGATCGCGTCCATCGACTCGCGCACGCGCACCGGCCTCGCTGCCAACCCAATGCCGACGCCGAGCGTCTCACGAGAAACCGACGCCACCCTTTCGGTCCTGTTGGCGAACACCCGGTACAGCCCGACCGCAAGGCACACCAACACAAAGCACGTAGCGTAAGTCGAAATTGCTCCGATTCCACCAGCAAGCAAGTTAAGCCGCCTCCCGCAATCGCGCCTCGGTGCAAACGTCGAATCAAGACCGCGTAAACGAGCCCATTAACTGGGCATAACGCCCAAAACGCGCGGGCCCACAAGAGGATGCTACTTCGCCGCCCGGGCGCATCCTATGGACACCTCGAACCATTCTCTCTGGCCGCAAAGTACTGGAACGAGGCTATGCCGGCCTCACAAATTCAAGGAGCTAAAGGGCGATATCGGGTCTAACTAGGGACCTACTCGGCCAAACCAGCCCCGCCGGTTGGAGGATAAAATAGCTCTGGCTCGCCTGAGCGATAGGATTTGAACTCACCGCGCTTAACGAAGTTTCCTTGCAACGATTGCCCCTCGACTCACTCCTGCCGGTTCTGGCGCGTTTGGGTCCCACTGCTGCGCCCCTATCCCGCGCAACTTGTCCTGCGCACTTAGCTATCAAAGGGAGCCCGTCGTTGCACCCGGACTGCTAGTTCCGGCCCCGGATCGCTGCGATCGGAGAAATCGGCAACGATCGTCGTCGACAAAATCACGTTCCAAGGCGACCGGCCGAAGAGCGTCAACTGAGTTTGGCACGCCGCGCTTGGGACCGGCGTTCTGTTCAGAAAGCCGAGGTGCGTGCCACTAGCCCCGCGTAGTCGCCGTGCGGCTCGCGCCCTTGCAAGAAACTGCCCGGCCGCGTGTCGCGCCGCCGCGCAGTTTGCAAGTGGCGTTGCAGTCGGCGCTCGGCATCGCGATTAAAAGTGCCATCTGACGATGGCTTTCGTCCGCGTCGCAACTTTTTTCTGCCGGTTAATATCTTTCGAAGGATTGCCGCCAAAGATTTCTTGATTGAACTCATCGCATCCCCCTTTCGATTATCCCTCCCAAATTCTCTTCATTGTGCAGAACGTCCGGATCATCGGAATTCCATACGGGAGGACGCAAAACGCGACGGAGGACCGAAGGATGTACGAATCAAATTTCTAATTCAGAAACGAACGCCAATGAAATGCGCCCGTTGCGGAATCAGTGCAGTAGCCCGCATGTTTAGTCAGGGCACGAGTTCAGCCGTGCCGTCAGCGCCGCGCAAATCGAGGCTTACAGGGGAGAGATTCGTCTTTTTCGCTTAATTGCGGTTCTCACCCGCGCTTGAGAGCTCGAGCTCGTTCACTGCAGCTTCCCGAAAATCGCAGCGGGCATCACCCCGCGCGGCGGCGCCACGCGCATCCTCACCCAATCGAAGGAGAACGACGCGTTGGTTCCGGTATCCACGGTTGAAGCAAGATAATCGCCGCCACAAATCCGCGAGCCCAGATGAATCACCGGCAGATAGTTCGCGTTCACCGTGCCATCCTGGAGTCCCACGATGGAAGCCGGCGGCGGGTTGGGATGCGCCGACGCAACCACCAGCGGCGTCCCGTTGTAGTTGGCCTCCACTTCCAATCCGCTCATGTCCTGGTAGCCCACCGAATTTGCAGTCCAATGGAAACTGTGGGGGTTTGCGCTGCACACGAATAGCATCTCCTGCCCCCGCGTAGTCTGCTGCGACAAGACATCCATTTCCGCCACGTTGTTCCCCAACGACCAGTCGGATCCCAGAAATACTGCCCCGCCTCCTCGTCCCGCATGGGCCAGGAACACGCCATTGTCGATGCGCAACTCTGCGCTCCCTCCCGGAGTCGTTCCTTTGTACCAACCCTCCGGAAGATCGCTGCCGGCAAAATTCGCATAGTGCGAGAACACCGCACCGCCGTCGTCGTACAGGCCATATGTTGGACTGAGTCCGGGAGCTTCGCCAGTAGTGCCAGAATTCAGTACAGCCCGAGTTCTATCCGCGAAACCCATATAAATGTTGAGCACCGCATTCGCGGGAATTCCGTCCGGCAGCTCAATCCAGTAGACGGTGCGCGAGGCGGCGCTCGAGTTTCCCGACTCGAGCCAGCTTTTCAAGATTCTTCCCTGCGGATCGAAGAATTCGATGTTCTGAAGATTCGCAGCCTCCACCGCCGTGCACTGCGAACTATCGATCACCAACATCTGCTGAAACGAAGCGGGAACGTCCACCGGTTCGTTATTGATCAGGCTGATTTTCAGCTTGTGCGTAATCCCGGCGGGAGTGACCAAATCTTTGGCTGGCGGCTCACCGGCAGAGTTCGCTCGCTTCATCGCCACTGGCGCAAACAACGACAGGCTAGCCACCCCGACGGCCAGAGCCGCTACAGCTCCCCATCCGCGCATTTTCTTCCGAGGCGATCGAGCCGAATCGTCGGGCCGTCGATGGTCTGTGAGGTTTGCCGGCAGGACGTCGAGGTCCGCACTCGCGGGCCGCACGTCTGAGGAGTGAACCGGCGCTCGAGGACCGCCCGCATTCGATGCATCACCCGTGGCTTCCGCAGCCAGCGCACCCGCCGAATGATTCAGCCAATTATCGATTGCGCTGCGGTAGGCGTAAACCCCGGCGTGTCCTCCACCTGGATATCGCCGAACCGGCAACGCCCGTTCCTTTTCCCAGCGCATGACCGTACGCAGGTCCCGGCCCAGGTAAGCCGCGATCTCTTTCCAACTTTCCAGCCGATCACTGTGATCGTTCGTCATGCGCGCCTGGGAATAGTACTCCCCGTACGCCGGCGGGAACGCTAACCGTAGGAGAGCAGCTGTGTCAGGTGTTGTCACATCCTGACAGTTGACGAACTCTACCATTCTCAGTCATCAGAGGCAACACATGCCAGCGCCGCGGGCCTGGCCGATTGCGGGGCCCGGCGCCATCCGATTTTGTGGAATTTCCGTTTCTGAGACGTTATGTCACTAGGAGCGCGATCACAGCATGAAATCCCGGATGAGGAACTCGTCCGCCTGTTCCAATCGTCCCGCGATCCGCGTTGGTTCGGCGAGCTGTTTGTCCGCCACCGCCGGCGCGTCTACTGCTCCTGCCGCGGCTTCTTCTGCGACGGCGCCGCCGCGGAAGATGCCGTGCAGGAAACGTTCATTCGCGCCTTCCAGAATATCCACGCCTTTCTCGGCGGAAGTTTCGGCGGTTGGCTTATGAGGATCGCCAAGAACGTCTGCATCGACAATTGGCGCAAGCGGCGCCCGGAAACCGATCTTGCTGAGGCGGATTTCGATGACGCGGCCAAGACTGCGCCGCTCGAATCCACCTACGCACTTCACACGGCCGTGGAAGCCCTGCGCACGGAGATGAAATCACTCCCGTCCGAACAGCGCCGCTGCCTGGAACTCAAAATCGACGGCTATTCTTACCAGGAAACCGCCGCACAAACGGGCCTCTCGATCGAAGCCGTCAAATCTCATCTTCAGAACGGCCGGCGCATGCTCTGGTCGAAGATGGAAGGAACGCTTTCCCAGCTCCCATGACGGATTGGCGAGAGGACAATTTTCTGGAGAGGCTCATGCCTCACCGAAGCAGCAAACATCAGGCGCTGCAAGAGTCCTGCCCCGGCGCTGAAGATTTGTGCGCCTTAGCGGAAGGCCGCCTCAGCGGCCCCCAGCGCGACGCCATCGCCGCCCACACCAACGATTGTCCCGACTGCACGGAGCTATACGTGCGTCTCCTGGAATTCGCGCGGCCGTCGACGCGCGTCCCCGAAAGTGAATGGCTGCAAGCTGAAAAGCGCATCGGCAACCGCTTGGAAGTGTTCCTTCGCGCGCAACGGCCCCAAGCGCCTGTGCCGCTGCTGCCCGCGAAAGCCCCGGCTGCTTCGCGCGCCTGGAACTGGCTGGGTCTTTCGAAACTTGAATGGGCCATCGCCTTCGCAGCAACGCTCACCGTGACGGCCGCCGCTCTGACGTTTTTTGTTGGAGGCTCGCCGCTGCAAGATGCTGGACAGATTGCCCAGCGCAAGCTGCCCGCGGCAGAGCAGAAGTTGGCAGACAGCACTCTGGGAGCGAACACGCTTCCAGCGAACCAAGGCGTGGCGGCCGAGACGCCAAATACTCAGCTCCAGGGCGTACCCGTTTCTCCTCCCTCCACGACGGAAGTGATTCCGGGCACAGCCACCTCTAAGCGGCCACCCGTCGCAGCGCCGCGCCCGAAAGAGCCAATTGCACCATCCGCGAAAAAAACAGATGTTGCTCCGCCGCGCCCCGCCGCGGCGCCGCCGGCGCCAACTTCCGGACCCAATATCACGGCGGCGGCGCTTTCGCCGGAAGTGAAGCAGAGCATCGCGGACGAAGTGCTCGCCGAGCTTGCGGCCGAGAGGGAAGCTGCGGCGAATCGGCAGTTGGCAGCCGTGCCGGATGACAACCATGTCCCAGTCGTGCTCGATTCCCGCTATCGCGTATTCGTTGTTTCACGCATCGTCAACGGCCAAACCTCGGATGGCCAGGAATGCAATTTGACTCCAGGCGATGTGATCACCCGAATTTCCGACGTCCCCGATAGAAGTCTAAGCGTGCAGGTTCTCGTCACCACCAGCCAGACTGGCGAGTGCAGTCCGGGAACGAATCTCGCCATGTCGCTTCAGGATCTTCAGGACTTGCACAACGACTTCCGCGAAAATCTCGATTCGGGCCTGCAAGTCCTCGCGGACAACGCCGGCAAAAAAGGCATGCCCCGAGGCCCTGCCTCGGGCGCTCACGCGAATCCTGCAGGGGCTGCGACCCGGGATGAGCGCGCTCAAATCGAGTTGCAAGATCTACAAATCGAAGCCGACAACACAGAAGATGAAGTCGCGCGAGCCGCCGAAGGCGTTGCACCTTCCGCCTTTCATCCAAATCGGCAGCCGCCCAATCATTCAGCAAGCCTGAAATTGTCGGCGTGGGATCGAACCTTCTGGCAATCGAATTCGCGCCAGCAGCAGGCTCCGGCGCCCCGCGCTCCTGCACAGAACAGGCCCGCTCCCACGCCACCGGCGCGTCCCGCAAATCCACAACCGGCTCCCCATCCGCCAGCTCCCGCGCGGCCAGCGCCCGCGACGAACAGCAAGCCTGCGGCGGCCGGGGCTCGACCGAGCCTGCCAAACAGACCGGCCGCTCCGCCGCCATCGGCGAAGCCATCCCTAGGCCGCCCACCCGCGAAGGCCCTTGGTTCCAGCGCGACGGGCAAATCCGGTTATTCGCACACGCCCAATCGCAAAACCTACTCTTCCCGTTTCTCTCCGCCGCGTGACGCGGAGGCGACACCCGACGGCCGAGGCGGCTTAACGTACCGATCGTCAAAAGGCGAATTTCACACCGCACCGAACGGCAAATTGTCGGCCCTCAAAACGCCGGCCGGCACGGAAGCAAAATTCAATTCGCGTGGCGGCCTCGCATCCATTCACACAGCCAAAGGATTGACGATCCATCACAGCGCCAACGGCGCCCGGCGCATCGAGTCGCTGCATTCCGACGGCACGAAGGTCGTGAGCACCGGCCGCAATCGCGGATTCGTCGAGCACAGCTTTACGCACGGCGGCCGCCCGTTCGTTGCGAGGACCTACCTGGTTAACGGCCGCGCCTACGCGCGCGTCTACGGCCGCTACTCCTATCGCGGCGAGTATTTCTATCATTACGTTCCCGCGTATTTTTACGCTCCTGCCTTCTACGGCTGGGCCTACAACCCATGGGCCGCGCCAGTCGCGTGGGGCTGGGGCTGGGGATCTGCGCCCTGGTATGGCTATTACGGATATTACTTCTCGCCTGCTGCTTACTATCCATCGCCAGCGCTCTGGCTCACCGATTTCCTGCTCGCCGCAAATTTGCAGGCGGCCTACGACGCACAGGCAAGCAGCAACAACTCCTTGATCCCTGGAGATTCCTCAGCGGAAAACGAGTTTCATGCATTCGTCCCCGCATTTGATAACGGTGAAATTCCTGTCGATGACTTACGTGTGGAATTGTTCGCGGCTGTACGTTCTTGCATTCGAAATCGCCTGAGACGTTAGAGCGATTCGGGAGGCAGCAATGCTTGGGAACAAAACAATTAAATACGGGCTCCGCATTTTATTCGTACTTCTCGCTTTCATCTTGATTCCTCGAATGGCAATGGCCCAAGTCACCAAGAAAAAACCGGTTCCAGTCCCAACGAAACCTGTCCAGAAGACTCCTCAAAAGAAAACCGAAGCGCTGCCGCAGCATGGGAAGCCTCCAGGCAAAGGCGAGAGTGGGAAGACCGATCAGCCGGACAAACCTGGCAAGGGCAATGAACAGCTCGGTAACGATACTCGCGCCACGGATAGGCGTAGCCCCGAAAATTCCACGACAAATCACAACGTGACGCCGGCTCCTAAAGCCGAGCCTAAGTTCACCCCACCTCGCGACGCGAAAGCGACACCGGAGCCCACGGGAATGAAGTACACATCCTCGAAGGGCGAATTCCACACAGGTCCCAAGGGCAAACTGAACAGCGTGAGGACCCCAAGCGGCACCGATGCAAAATTCAATTCGCGCGGCGGTGTCGCCACGATCCATCCGAAAAATGGGCCTACGATCCAATCCGGTTCGGGCGGAGCCCGGCGAATCGATTCGACTCGTGCGGACGGGGCGAAAGTGGTGGGCGATGGACGCGGTGGCGGCTACGTTGAAAAGAACTTCACGCACGGCGGGCAGAAGTTCTCGTCAAGGACTTACGTAGTTAACGGGCACGTCTCAACGCGCGTTTACAGGCAAGTCAGCTACGGTGGCCGAACTTATTACCGCTATGTTCCAGGCTACTACTACGCGCCGGCGTTCTATGGCTGGGCGTACAACCCGTGGGTCACGCCGGTTGCGTTCGGATGGGGCTGGGGATACGCAGGCTGGTATGGCTTTTATGGCGGCTATTTCGGCGCTGAGCCCTTTTACACCGGTCCGAATTTCTGGCTAACGGACTACGTTCTTGCGGCCGACCTGCAAGCGGCATACGCCGAGCAAGTCGGCGCATCGGCCGCCTCATCGGGGCCGGGCGTCACGATACCGGGCAATCAAGCCTGGACCGACACCGGAAAATATCTGAACGCCGGTGATCAGGTGAGCATCGCCGCCTCCGGCGCCGTGACCATGGGAGGCGGTTGGGCGCCCCTTCCACCCTCAGGAAAAAATCCGAATTGCGGAACCCTCGGCGGATTTCCTGCGGGAGAACTTCCTTGCTGGTCGCTCATTGGACGCGTGGGTGATGGCCCAATCTTCGAAGTTGGCAACGGGCGGAAAATCACAGCGCAGAACTCCGGTGAACTTCTACTCGGAGTAAACGACAACATTCTGGGCGACAACAGCGGAAATTGGTACGCCACGATCGTTGCACCGGGCGCCGACGCCTCTGCGAAGAACGAACAGCCATCCGCAAAGCCCAGCGACGCTGCCCTCGATCCACTGGCTAAGCAAGAAATAGCGGAGCAGGCCAAGGCGCAAATCGCGGCAGACCAGGATGCCGCCGCGAACCCCTCGCAGCCCGCGAACGACGATCAAATTCCCGCAGCCCTCGATCCCAAACACACCGTCTTCATCGTCTCCAGCACGCTCAGCGAACAAATGGATGATGGCCAGCCCTGCAGTCTCACCGGTGGCGACATCCTCACGCGAATCGCCGACGCGCCGGACGCGAACCAGAACGTAAGAGTGCTCGTCACGAGCGCCAAGAAAGATGACTGCTCGACTGGAACTAAATTCGCCATGTCCATCCAAGACTTGCAAGACATGTACAACGACTTCCAAGCCAAGTTGGACGATGGACTCAAGCAGCTCGCTGCGTCGCAAGGGAAGAAAGGAATCCCCGGCGGGCCGGCAGCGGGAGGCCGCGTCAATCCCGACGGGGTAGCAGACCCGGACGCGAATGCGGCGGCATCGATCCAGGAGCAAGAGCAGGCCGCCAACAAAGCCGAAGGGGAAGTCGACCAAGCGACGCAATCGACTGGCGGTAACTGATCACTCGTCCCGCCCACGCGACGCCTCGTCCCGTGGCGTCGCGCCGGCGGCGAACACACCGCGCAAGACTTGATTTACGAATGGCTCGGCGCCGCACTAACACGACGAAGCAGATAACTCGAGCCGAACGAAAGGAGATTCCAGCAATGGCCCGGAAACTTGGATTCGCAGCCGGAATGATTGCGATCGCAGCATTCGCCGCTTTTTTTGCCGCCGGCGCTTCTGCGCAGAGCGCAACGCCCGTCGTTCGAAGTGCAGCACCGGCCGTGCCGAGCGCAACGCCCGCCTCGATCGAGGATCAGCTCACGACGCAATTCAAGCTCGTGAAACTCGGTTCTCACGGACAGGTAGTGCTCGATGCCGGAACTGTGTTGACCATTCAGAAAGGCGGGCTCGTGGGGTTTTCTCCATGGCTGCCTAAGGTCTGCCCATCGACCTATAAAGATGGAAAGATGAACTCCCCTAACGCTTTGTGTCTCATGGCGGCGCGCGACGTGACTCGCGATTTAACGAAGGGCGAGAAAGTTTATGTCGAGAACATCGACGTCGATCAGAAAAACAACAAGATCGAATTCAAGATTGTCGAATGCGATTCCTGCAACGGCAATCGCTCCGCCTATAGAGCCAAAATCGAGTTTCAATTCCCCAAAGGCCAGCTCAACGGCGCCGACGTAGCCAAGATTTCCAACGTCATCGGTGAAGTGTTCGCCGTCGATGCGCCCGCGGATGACACGGACGCGCAAAACGTTGCGAAACAGCCATCCGCCACCGCCGTGGCCCCCGATCCCTCTGCCGCGCCGTCCAGTGCGAACGAAAAAACTCCCGCAGCGCCAGACAAGCCCATTCAGGTCGGGCAATCAATTGACGAAGCGCAAGCCAATACCGGCGGCAAGCTCGATCTCGCCACTGATCTGGGCAACACGCAAATTTATCGCTACAACGGCCAAAGAATCACAGTCGAAAACGGAAAAGTAACAAACATTCAGTGAGCGGCCCCAGACGCCGCGAGGAGGAATCATGTTCTGCGACAACTGCGGAAAATCGATGCCCGACAATTCCCCGGCCTGCGGCTATTGCGGCCAGCTATTCATGGCCCCAGCCGGCGCCGCGGCCATCTCCGCTCCGTACGTGGCAGCCAGCTACGCGGCCCCGCCACGCCAGCCTTCGACCGCTCCGTTATTCGTCACTCAAATTTTCCGTTCCGCGTTGGGCGCTCTCGAAAAAGGCCAGATTATTCGTACCGGCGTCGCTCTGGCGCTGCGCATCCTCGGAGCGCTGGTCTTGCTGGGCGGCATCTATCTCGTCATCGAAACTCTGAAGCTCGCATTCAACCTTCCGACCACCGCAACGATCGGCGGGATCGTGGCGGCGGCCCTACTGGGCGGCGCGACCTTCGCCATCTTTCAGATCCTCTATTACCGCGCCGATAGCATCAGTCGCCTCGGCGATTCGCCGTTCACAGTAATTCCGATCTTCTCGATCTTGTTCCGGGCCTGGGGCGAGAGCTACGCCACGTTCGCCACCACGCTGGGCGTCGCCGGCTGTCTCTTCACCTGGTTTTCTGGAATGAATCCCGCGAAGTTGATGGGTTCATTTCTGCCCGTGCCGGCGCCTCCCACAATTCCTATGGAGAGTAATTTCGTCGCCGGCCTCGCTTTCTTGACTGTTTTGCTTCTCGCCGCTTTTTTGGTGCTGATCCTTTTCTATTTTTTCGCCGAAGCCGTGCTCGTTATCGCCGATATCGCGCTGAACGTGCGCTCGCTGGTGAAGGCCGAAGCGCCGTCGGCACACTAAGTTTCGATACAGGCATCGCCGTGCGTCGAATCCAAAGAGGAAAAAAATGTTCTGTCGAAACTGTGGTAACCAGTTAAATCCGGGAGCCAAGTTCTGCAAACAATGCGGGAACCAGTTGGCCAACGCGCAACCTCGAGAGAGCCGGCTTCCGTCGCCACCGATCAGCGCGCCGGCACCGTCTCCGGTTCCCGCACCTCTCGATCACGGATTCCCGGCAACGTCTGCGGCAACTACGACGCTCCCGCCACCTCCACGCGCCACGGGATTCCCGGAAAACGCGCCGCGGCAAACCGCCTCGTTTCCGCAACCAGCCGCGACGACCGATGCGCACAGGCGCGCCATCGCGCCCGTCGCTGCGCAGCGGGAGGCAGGAAATCGCGCCACCACTTGGATCCTGGTCACCGTGCTAGTCGCGGCCGTAGCGGCTGGCGGATCCCTCCTCTTCCGCGGCGGTTTCTTCGACTCGGACGCAACGATCGCCCAAAATCTGAGAGAGAAATTGAGCGCCGACGCCAGATTTCGCGGCGACATCATCCGCGTCGATTGCGCCCAAGGCATCGTGACGCTCAGCGGCTTCGTGTCTTCAGATGAGCAAAAAGCCAGCGCCATTCAGATCGCGAGCGACCAGCGCGGCGTAAAGCAAGTCGTCGCCGTACTCATCCGCCAAGACAAAATCGCTGAAAACGTGATCGGAGCGATGGGCGGCAGCACCGGGCAAACGAGCCCAACGGCAGACATTACCGGAGGGCAACATGTGACGGCGCAGTCGCCGTCGGCATCAACGGCAGAGAATCCGCCCGTCAGCAATGAGCCAACAAAAACTCTTGCGACCGTTGTCCCAGCTCGAATGGAAACTCCCGTCGCGCCCCCGGCGATCGTCCAGGCAATCATTCAACCCGCCGGCACCTCGCTCCAGCTACCACCGGGACAAATGTACATCTACGCACTGGTGACGGGCGGCGCCCGGCAATCCAGCCCGTTCGTCACCGGCACGGCGTCCCAGGTCATCAATGGATACAACAATCTGGCCGCCGCTCTGGCATACGGGCCGAATAGCCAGAACCAGTTTTCGACCACCACCTACAATCACGCCATCGGCGGCGTATCAATCTCCGGGCAATGGGATAGCTTCGATGCGTTCTACGGATCGAACGCCCGCCCCGGCGCCTCCATCGTAGCTGCATCGTTTCACGTGAAAGAGAATTCCCTAGTCGTCATCATCGGACTAGCGGGCGGCCAAACGCACGTCAGCCTGCAAGGCATCCCCGGCCTGCAAGTGGATGGCAGCAGCACCGACGCCGGCGGCGGCATGCCGATGATCATCGCGCACGCCACGCTTCCGCCCGGCTCTTACATCGCCAGCGAAACCAGCTTCGATTCATCCAACCAGGATGCTGCAAGTAAAGCCGATCTGATCGGCGTCTTCGTATTCGGCGAGCGGCAATGACGAGCGGCGCAGGGTCAGAGACGAATGTCTCGGCGCAAACTCGTGGCAATGAAAGGAAATAGCAGTGAGTGCGACTATCTACCGCAGTTCGAAGAAGTTGGAGCCGAGGGGCGGATTTGAACCGTCGACCTGCCGATTACGAATCGGCTGCTCTACCAACTGAGCTACCTCGGCGACCATTTTCACAATAGCATCGCCAAGAAAAACCTGTCAAACATCCAGTAGGGGAGCGTGCTTTCCTGTCCGCCAGTATTTTGGAGGAAGCCCTCCGGCACTTCGGCCCCATTAAATCCGAGATCGCACACACCGCAATCACTAACGCGAAAAAGGGAACAAGATCCAAGCAATCGCCAATCCCACCACCACAAAAAGCCCAAACGACCGCCCGGCATAACGCACCCGTTCGCCGGCCGTAGCTCGCAACAATGCCGCCAACACCACCGAAACCAAAAATGCAAAAAGCAGCATCAATAAAAGGTGCGTGGCCATCAAGCGTCCCCGCCAAACTCAACCCCGCGAAGCAAATTCATTCCTTCCGCTCTCCTGCAATCTCATAAGCATCGGCGGCACACAAAATATTAGCCACCCCGGCCGCCGCGATAAACCGTGTCCCGTAATCCCCAGCAGCCCGCGAAACATCGGCCCCAGCCTTCTCCAACACTCCGGCCAGCACATAAAAAATCCCCGAGCCAGCGTCGCCAATGCCCCCGAGAAAAGTCAAAGGGTCCGTCCGAAAATCGCTGAGATGAATAGGAAACGCCACGCCGCGCAAGAAATATCCAGTGACAGCGAGTCCGCCAACCGCCAGAAATATCGCGCAGGCCCGGCCCCATCTTTGCAGCAGCAAGTGGCCCAGCCCAGGAATGATCCAGGCCGCGAGCGCCGCGACAGTCGGAGACATGCCGCCCCGTTCCGGCGCACCCGTGATCAAATTTTCGCTCAAGAACCCTCAGGCCAAAATCGGAATGATTTCCTGCTGCTCAGCCCCGGTAACGCGAGCGGCGCTATCCCCCACGTAAACATTCACCTCGCTGCGAATCCCAAATTCCGGCAAATAAATTCCCGGCTCGACAGAAAAGCACGTATGCGGCACCAAGCAGCGATCGTCGCGAGTCTCGAGCCCATCCATATTCGCGCCGTTCCCGTGCACATCCATCCCAATGCTATGCCCCGTCCGATGCACAAAATATTTGCCGTAGCGAGCCTTCTCAATCACCGCGCGCGCCGCCCGATCCACTTCCCAGCCGTGCACGCGCTTCTTAGCCGCCACCGATTCGACGACAAACCGCGCCGCCGCATCCCGCGCCGCCTTCACCATCCCAAAAATCTTCGCGTATTTCTCCGGCACGCGATCGCCAAGATAACCGACCCAAGTAATGTCGTAATAAACGCTGCCAGGCCGCGAAAATTTCGCCCAAATATCGAGCAGCAGTAAATCCCCCGTTCGAATCGCTTTAGAATGTTCGCGCGTAGGATCGTAATGCGGATTGCCATTATTAGGAGGCACCGCCACCACCGGCCCATCCGCAGTTTCCAATCCATTCGCCGCGAATTGCTCCAATATCCATTGCTTCAATTCGAATTCGCTAAGCGCTTTTCCAGACCGCACAAATTCCCCAGCCCGCGCAAACGCATCCTGAGTAATCCGGTCCACAATTTCTCCCGCCTCAAGATGCGAAGTGAGCTGCTCCGCCGACCAGCTAGCCTCAAACACCTGCACCAAATCCGCCGAGCTCTGCACCTTGGTTCCCAATTTCCGGACCAGCTCGATAGTCCCCGCATCCACCAGCCCGATATAAGGAATATTATTCTGCGGCGAATACTGCATAGCCACGCGCTTAGCCCCGCCAAGCAAACGCCCCAGGCCCTTATGCAATTCCTCCCAACTCGAATATTCCGTTTTCCGCCCGGGAAGGGAATCAAGCATCCCCGCCTCAATGCGGTGCACCAATTTCCGAGGCTCTCCCTTTGAAGGAATAAAATAAAACCACCGCCGCGAAACCAAGCCATTTGCGGGAAGTCCAAGAATCCGCCCCGCAATGGGATCGCGATGGTGATGGTCATAAAAAAGCCAACCATCAAGCCTGTCGGCACGCAGCGCAGTTTGAATTGCTTTTATTTCAGGCATGTCGTTCCTTCGCCCCTAAGCATCCCGTGTCAACAAATCCAAAATTCGGCCGCGCTCCACTCCACGAATCTCAATTCTCTTCGTGCGGCTGCGCTCGCCCCCGGCGATTCTAACAGCCGATATTGCGATCTTCAATTCAGCGGCCAGAAACCGCCGCAACGCTTCATTGGCGCGATCATCGACTGGCGGCGCCGTAAGCCGGATCTTTAATGCGCCATCCACTTCGCCCGCGACAGCGTCGCGGCTGGCCCGCGGCTGCACGCGCACCAAAAAACAAACGCAGCCATCGCGCTCGCTAATTTCGATCAAACTTTCGTCCGCGAACCAAACAGCGCCGTCCCCACGCGAATTTGCGTAGCCCCTTCCTCAATCGCAATTTCAAAATCGTGGCTCATGCCCATCGACAATTCGCGAAGCAGCGGCGAATCGCCCGGAACAAATCGCGCGCGCATGTCATCCCGTAGCTCGCGCAACTTTTTAAAGTAGGGCCGCACGCGCTCAGTGTCCTCGAAGAACGGCGGGATGGCCATCAATCCGCGGATCTCCAGATGCGAGAGGTCGAGCACGGCCTCGACGAGCGCCGGCAAATCCTCGGGCAGCACGCCGTTTTTCGAATCTTCCGGCGCGAGCCGCACTTCCATCAGCACGGTCAGGCGGCCGGGGTGATCGGCGGCCAACTCGGCGCAGATGCTGTTAAGCTTCTCGGCGAGTGAGAGCGAGTCCACCGAATCCACCGCCCCGAACAACTGCACCGCGCGCCTCACCTTGTTGCTCTGCAAATGCCCGATTAAGTGCCAACTGGCATCCAGTTCGTCCAGCATCGGATGCTTACCCTCGAATTCCTGCACCCGATTCTCCCCAAAATCCCGAAGCCCGAATGAATAAGCCGCCCGAATAGCCTCCGCCGGAAAAGTCTTCGACACTCCAATGATAGTCACATCCTCAGCCGCTCGCCCCGCACGACCAGCCGCCCGCGCAACGTGCCCGCGAATCTCCG
>JABDFR010000035.1 GCA_013286465.1 Acidobacteriota bacterium
GGACTTCATCGGAGTGATCACCAGATACTCGCCGCCCTGACTGCCGAACACTTCCTGATAGATGGCCCAATGCGCGTCGGGCATGCCTTTCTTGTACGCGTCCATGACCAACTTGACCGCATCGTCCCATTCTTTTTCATGCCCAGGCCGAACGATGAACACTTCGATTTCAAAGTAACGCATGTGAGGTATGTCGACCGCGGCGTTGTAACTCTGGTCCTCACGGTAGAAGAACGCGGAAGTTTCGGTGGAATCAAGCAGCGCGCCATCGGCTTCATTGGCGCGGTCGAGAGCTGCCGAGAGCGTAGCGTTCTTTTGTTCGGCTAGGCCATCTGCCTGCCAGGCTTCGAAGGACTCGAAACCCGTCAGGAAAAGCGTGCGCGGCCGGCCGGTGATCGAATCCATGGCGAAATAGTGCGTCGGCCATTTCGCTGCAGCCATCGCGTTGACGTACAGGCTTTCAGTCTTGTCGTGAGCGTTGCCGTATTTGCCGGGCTTCACGAATTCGCGCGTGATGGTGAGAACTTTCGGCGGTTGATGGCCCTTCATGCCGCTATTTTCCTGGGCCTTCGCGACCACCGCCATTCCGAGAAACAGACACAATCCAACCAGAATTCCACTCAGCTTTTTCATCGTAGGTGCCGACCTCCTCGGCTGCCGTGCGGATTAAGTGAAAGGGACCGACCTCTGTATTCGAGAGGAGCCGCAAGGCGGAGCAGAAGCAGGGTGCATCGCGGCAGCCGGGAGATTAGCGAAGCAGGTGGTCGAAGTCAAGCGAAGTGCGGGATTTGAATTTTTCCCGTAGGGGCGACGGGTCAATCGTCTCTGCGATTGCAAAGCAATCAACGCGCCCGCCCGTCAAACACGTGCAAATATGTGGGCTATTTTCTCTGCGTGACGAGATCGGAAATTCCGTACGTCTCGTTAGCAACAGTAAATGCAGATCCCTCACCCCTAAAGCGGGTTCGGGATGACAGTGACAGCTTTAATGCCGCTGCGAAATTTTTAGCGGACGATGGGACAGGTGTCCGGCACCACCAATGATTGCCCCGGGAAAATCAAATCAGCCGTTCGTAGATTCGGATTTGCGTTGGCGATGCACGGAAACGCGCGAGCATTCCCGAATTCAGTTTGCGCCACGCTGGACAGTGTATCGCCCGGCTGCACGATGAACCGCTTTGCCCCTTGCGCTTCCTGTGTCGGCGCGGCCAAGCGAATCGCATCGCCCACGTGAATAACATTTGGATCGCCGATTTCAGGATTTAGTTCGGCAAGTTCGTGCCACCGGTTTCCGTTGCCGAGATGCTGTTCCGCGAGCTTCCAGAGCGAATCCCCGCGCTGAACGCGGACTGCGCTCGTCGCCGTCGCAAGCGGCGCAGTTGTACGCGCTGGGATCGAGGCATGCGCCGGGATCGACGAGTGCGCTGGGATCGATGCGTGCACCGTGGCTGAGGCGTGCATATGCGCCAGAGCTGCGAAATGGGTTGTCGCGTCAGATGGTGTCGGCGTCGGCGTTGGTGATGCCGGAAATTCCGGCGCCACCGGCAGCGACTGATTCTTCTGCAGATCGATGATCAGCGAATCGTCGAACATCGGATGCGCACGCCGCACGCGCGGCGCTGCAGGAGCCCTGAAATTCTTCGCCGCGAAGTAAGGCGCCGACATCGCCGGCGCGAATTCCCCGAATGCCTGCGCCTGCGGCAGCGAGAACGGAAGTAGCGAGATAGCCGGAGCGCCGTTGATCAAGGGCTGGCCCGGAATCACGCCGTCTGCGCCAGCCGGTGCATCGGGCGTCGCGGAATTATTGTTCGCATCATAGGCCGGCGAAGCCGCATTGCGGCGCGCTTCGAGCGCCCGCTCCTGGTCCTCCGGAACGAGAATGTGCTTCCGCTTCAAATCGTCATTGGTATAGACGTGATTGGCGCGATGCGCAGTGTGCTCCTTGCGCTCGCGTTCAAGCTTGGCCGCATCGGCCACATTCTGCGCAAAGCACGGCCCGGCGCATGAAAGCAGCACGGTCGCCACGATGCCCGAAATGATTCCTGCACGATTCTTGGTTGTAAATTTCATCGGTTGCCCCTGCCGGTTGGATGGAGCTGCCTCAGCTCCCAAAGCTGAGACTATTTTGTGCGCGGGCTCCGCGCACCGGCAAGGCTGTCGGCCGAAACTGTGCAGTGAAGGTAACTGTACGTTGGTACAGGTTGTGACTCTTAGACGCGGCGGGCAAGTTTGTTTCTTCGATTCGGCGCGTGATAACCTCCGAGCGAAAAATTATGTTCACTAGAATGCGATGGAGCGGATTGCTTTTCTGCGCCGTTGCCGGGCTGTGTTTGCTGGCTTGGTCGACGGGCTTGCGCGGCGGCGATCGGACTGCCGAGGCCGAGACAATTTTGGCGAAGGCTACGGATCTACTGGATCTTCGCGGGACGGATGGTGCCCCATTTTTACTAAAGGCGGAAGTGCGTCTTACCGAGGGTGCGAAGTCGGTGGATGGCGTATTTGCGGTGTCCTGGGCAGCACCGGACCGCTTTCGCCGGGTGATTGGATTTCCGGATTACAAGGAGACGGATGTTGCGCGCGGTGAGAATTATTATTCCAAGCGCAATACGGAAGGCATTCCTCTGATGATCTGGCAACTCGGAGGGCTGATGGATTCCTTGGAGCTCCGCAAGGAATTGCCCGCGGGATCGAAAGTGCGACGCGTCGAGAACGAGAGCGTCGCGGGCAAAGAGGCCACGTGCATTTGGACGGGGCCGGGCAAGGGCGATTTTAAGATTTGCGTTTATGCGGCGACCTACGAGTTGGCTTCCATCGACGCAGGTCTAGATGGACCTCCGCAGACGCAGCGTCGCTATGAATATGGCGATTATCAGGAATTTGGAGCCAAGAAATATCCGCGGCGCCTTGCATTTTCCGGATGGGACAAGCGAGCGATTGAGGTGAAGGTGGAGAAGATGATCCCCGTGCATGAATTCGCCGCGGATGAGTTCGCGCCGCCGGCGGGGGCGGTGATTTCGAAATTGTGCAATGGCACGGAAGAATTGAAGGGCCATCCAGAGCCGCTCTCCGGCGCCAGGATTCCGGTGGGTTTCGACGACCTGGATATGGACATTTATTTCGAGATTACTCCCATTGGAGCGGTGCGCTCGGCGCAGATCGTCTACAGCTCGGACCCGAAATCAAATAAGGAAATTCTGAGTTGGTTTCTGGGGACCAGTTTTCCGATCAAGACTTGCGATGGCCGCCCTATCGGGTATCAGACGCTTTATCACTTTGGGGATCGGCGGTGAAGAACGGTTTCGCTGCTGAGCCTCACCTCACTGTGCGAGGAATTTTGACAGTGGCTCCCAGTAATTTACGTGCCACCCTTCGGCGAGATGTTGCGCTTGGCTACCGGGGAAGCCGGTGTGATCGAAGATCAGTTTCGTGTTGGCGTCCTGATCGCTGAACACGAAATTCGCTATCGAATAATCGTCGGGATCCCAGCTTCCCGCACGCCAGGCTTGAACAATCCGCTTTTCCGGGATCAAGGCCAATTGCCGGCCGGAGATGTAGCCGCCGAATAATGAGAACGCGCCGCCAAGTTCGCGGCTGATTTCAGCGGGCTTGCCCGGCGGAACCATCCCGGATTTTACCGCAGCGCTGAGTTGCACCACTTTTTCGAATTGCTTCGCGTCGGTCAGCGCTTCGTAGACTTTCTTGCGCGGCGCTTTGAAGATCACTTCCTGGTGAATAGCTTCGCTAGTGTGGGTGATTTCGTCCGTATCGGCTGGCTTTCCAGGGCGCGGGTTCGCGATGGACGCGATTGTGCTTGGCGCGATTCCGACTACAGGTAGCAGGGACGCTAGGCCTACCGTGAAAGTTCTACGGGTAAATCGCATCGAATCCATTTGTTGTTCCTTTCTAATTTAATAACGGTCTCATATCACACAGTGATGGGAACATCTTGATAAAATATGTTCAAGATAATATTTTGAGGGCGGAGGAGAATGTGCCGTAATCGGTTTCTGAGCCCCAGCGGTACGAGGCTTGCCGTTCACTCAAGGAGAGAATTCTATGCCTTATCCAGTCGGCCATCGCGCCGAAGTCAAGAGGCGAATTGTGGATAGCGCGCGGCGGTTGTTTAACCGCGGCGGGTTCGACAATGTTTCTCTGGCGCAGATTATGGCTGGAGCTGGGCTTACCCACGGCGCATTTTACAGCTACTTTCGCAGCAAGAGTGATTTGTATGCCGAGGTGCTAGGGTGCTTTTTCACCGATCCAAATTGGAAGAATTGTTGGGAGGGCGTGGAGATTGACATGGCCTCAGTCGATGCGGCGCCGCAGATCGTGCGCGCGTATCTTTCGCGGCAGCATTTTGAGAATGTGGAGAATTCGTGTCCGATGGCCGCGTTGCCCAGTTACGTAGCGCGCAGTGGACGCAAGACGAAGCGGGCCTTCGAAACGGTGTTCACGGCGATGGTGTCGTTGTTGGAGCGCGGCATGTTGAATGGCGGGAGGGGACGGAGAGGAAGCGCTGAGGCGATTGCGGCGCTTTGTGTGGGAGGAATGGTAGTAGCGCGTGCCATGGATGATCGCGCGGTGGCGGATCGATTGCGTGAGGATTGCATGAGTGTGGCCCTGGCGTTGGGCGGATGGGACGGCGACCGCAAGACGGGCGTTGCGAGAAAAAGATCGGTTGCGCGGCGAGAGAAGAGGCCACCTCCGGTCGCGATTAATGCAGTTAGCGCGGACTGATTGATTCGGCCTTGGGCGGCGCGCCGAAGGGCGCGCGTAGGGACGGCCAGAGTGCGGACGTCGCGGCGGCGCTACCCCCTTCCCTTACAACGGCAAAGTCCGATGCAAATTCAAATGCAAAATCTCCTCATCTTTATTACGATTGTGCTACGTTCATGCGTATAAAACGCTGTTTGTTGGCAGTTCTTGCGGCGATCGTTCTGGTTGGGCCTGTGTCGCGGCGGTTGTGTGCGCGGGCGGCCGGGCGCGGCCAGGATACAAAAGCCTCGGTGGACGGCTTGGTCGTCAGCTTGCCTTCCGGTACGGCGATCCGATTCGTCAGCGTGGAATTGTTTACGGGGAAAACCAAGACGGCGGCTTATAGCGTGGAGACAGATTCGGAAGGGCGTTTTTCGCTTTCGGGAGTTACGCCAGGAGAATACCGGCTCGTGGCTAGCAAGATGGGTTTCACTGCGCCGGAAGGTGTTTGCGGCGGCGGCGATGTGCGCAACGGAGCGACGATTGGACTGGCTGCAGGGCAAAAGCTTGCGGACGTGCGCCTGGAATTGCTGGCACCGGCAGCCATTGAGGGAACCGTCTACGACGCGAATGGAGAACTGCTTGTGCGGGCAAGCTTGGAAGCGCTGCGGCTGGCGGCGAACCGGGGAAAGCGTTCGTTCGAAACGATGGGGTTTACGCAGACGGATGATCACGGGCGCTACCGGTTGTTTCATCTGAAGCCGGGAGAGTATTACGTCAGCGTACGCCGAGTTTACTCTCTTGAGCACCCAAAGCAGTCCGATACGAAAGGGGAGGCGATGGACGTGAAGGGTTTCCTCCCGGTCTATTATGGCGACACCACCGACTCGAATGCCGCCACGACTGTACAACTGAAAGCCGGTGAGGAATTTTCGGGAGCGGATATTTCCGTGCGGCCGTCGGAAGTGCTGCGCGTGCGCGGGCGAGTACTGAATGGAGTCACGGGCGAGGCGATGAAAGGCGCGATCACGTTTTTCCAGCGGCTCGATGCGGACGTGAACAGCAACGGGATCGGGGAAACGTCCTTTGAAGAGAATCTCGACGACGGGCGTTACACCCAGAGCAATTTGACGCCAGGACGGTACGCAGTGATCGCATTTACCGCAACTCCTGTCGACCATCGCCAAGTCGGAGGATTTCGGGAAATCGAATTATCCAACTCGAGTTTGGACGACGTTGACGTCCGCGTGTTTCCCGGCGAAGACATTCGCGGGACACTGGTGATGGACGACGGAGGAAAATTGCCGGACGGCGATTTGAAGGTTTTGATCTACGGGAGTGTGCAAATGCCCTTGCGTGCGTCCAACGGAGAGGTGACGCCGGATGGATCGTTTGTGATCAGTGACGCTTTGCCGGGAACATACAATGTCCGTGTGCGTGGGTTGCCGGAGAATTATTTTGTGAAGTCAGCGCGAATGGGGACGGTGGACGTGCTGGAGAATGGCGTTCGGATTGGTGGCGCAAGTTCGGGCGGGGCGTTGGTGGTGCGATTGAGCGCGGCGGCGGCCAGATTGGATGGAACGGTGGAAGAAGCGGACGGGAAGCCGGCTTGCCGCGGAGATGTGGTTTTGATTCCGGAGGGGGCGCGCCGGTCGCGCGAGGAGAATTATCTCTCCGCGAAGATTGATGCGTCGGGGCATTTCGAGATTCATGGGATTGCGGCGGCGGATTATCGAGCGTTTGCGTGGGAGGATGAGCAGAGAGTGGCTTATCGCGAGCCTGGGGTGATGGAAGCGCTTGAGGGCGCGGGGACGCGCGTGCATTTCGAAGAGGGCGATAAGCACACGTTGAAATTGAGATTGATTTTGCCGGCGGGGAAGAAGCCTTGATCGGTGACGTGTCTCGCTCGCGGAATCCCTACGACGACTGCTGCGAAGGGCACTTCAACTGGAGGCCGGAAGGCAGGAGGGCCCGAAGACCCTCCCCGACCGGATTAGCGATAGAGTTCGGGGAATTGTTGACGTAGGTGCTCTACCTTCGGCGCGTCGTTAACCATTATGTACGGATTGTTGGGGTGCTTGGTTGCGTAGTCCTGGTGATAGTCTTCGGCGGCGTAGAATCCGGAATTGGAATTTAGCTGCGTTACGATTTGCGCGCTGAAGACGTTGGCTTGATTTAATTGCTTGATGTAGGCTTCGGCGATTTTCTTTTGATTTTCAGTGGTGTAGAAAATCGCGGAGCGGTATTGCGTACCGTAATCGGGGCCCTGGCGATTGAGCTGCGTGGGATCGTGGGCCACGGAGAAAAATACGCGAAGGATTTGGCCCAGCGTGATTTTGGACGGATCGTAAACCACTTTCACGGATTCAGCGTGGCCGGTATCGCCGGAACTGACTGTTTCGTAATCGGCGGTTTGCGCCGTGCCTCCTGCATAGCCGGCCGTTGCAGTGGTTACGCCTTTCACATGTTCGAAGACGGCCTGGATGCCCCAGAAACAGCCGCCGGAAACCACGATCGTTTGCTGGCCGGAGGTGGTGGCCAGCGTGTCATCGAGAGCAGGCGCCGGCAGTGCCGACGGGCTAGCTTGCGTGTGGTTCGTGAATAGCAAAAATGCGACAATCCCTAGAACTATGATTGATGCGGCGATGGTAGAAATTGCTCGGGTCATAATGCCGTCCTTCGCGGTTCGATTTGAATAGGTCGACAGTAGCATTAGAGTCGCGAGTTGGGGAAAAGTTTCGCGAGCGGTTGCGTCACCCGGCGGCCGCTAAGTGAATCATATCTGGGAACATCGAAGTGCTTGAAGATTGACGGCAGGTTGCGCTCGGTTTAGGATGGCGGCGCGTTTGACAGGAGGATGACGATGGCCAAGAGCAGATTGAAGACGATTGCAGCGTCGATCGGGTCGGCGGTCGGTACGGCGGACCGTCGCGCGCATAAGATGGTGAAGGCGGGATCGGTGGCCAAGAAGGAACTGGCCGCGATTTCCAAGCAGATCGATGCATTGAAGAAGCAGTTGCAGACTACAACCAAGCGGATGAAGAAGGCGCTGAGCTAGCGCTACGCTCGTGGATTTTATGCGCGCGTTGGATTGCCGGCGCGCGCTTTGGCGGCCTCGATTCAAGTTCCTCTTGTGGTGTCCTTCTTTGCATGCTCGATGTCGTTCGATCCCTTCGTGATTGGAATCAAACAACCACTGCCAAGTCGGGCATTCGCCTAAGTGGACCTGCCCTTCCGAAGGCTCCCGCGGCGCGCGTTTTGCTAATTTGTGGTTTTCAGCGCGGAGACGTAAAGCGCGGCAACTTCGTGCGCGATTTTTTCTGGATTCGACGGGCCAGATTCTAGGTTGGTCAAGACGATCACGGATAAATGATCGTCTGGATAGCGCGCGTAGTGGGCTGTGAAACCTTGCCAGGCGCCGCCGTGTTCCTGCAGCCGGTGGCCGTTCACTTCTAGAAGATCCCAGGCGAAACCGTAGGGATAATTTTTGCCGTCGTTCAGCGGCGCCGGCGTCCACATCTGCGCGTAGCTCTCGCCCTTGAGGAGCGCGCGCGCCGTAATGGCGGCGTCCCATTTGGTCATGTCCGCGGCGGTGGAATAGAGCGCACCATCGGCAAGCGTATTCCAGTGCGGCGACACCCAACGTTGATTTTTGATTTCATTTTTTTCGAGAATGTAACCGGCCGCCCGGTTGGGAACGATATCGGATTCGGAAATCACGCGCGTCGCGCTCATCCCCAGCGGCTTGAAAATGCGCGCTCGCAGAAAATCCCCATAAGATTGGCCGCTCACTCTGGCAATCAGGAAACCAAGAATGGCATAGCCGGTGTTGCTGTAACTCCATTTTTCGCCGGGCCTGAAATCGAAGGGCAAAGTGGTGAAGCGGCGCAGGATTTCACCGTCAGAAAGTTCTTCGTGAAGCGGAGTGAGCCCGCCAGGAGCGATGTATTTATCGTCGGTGTAATCGGCCAAGCCCGAGGTGTGATTGAGCAGCTGGCGGACGCTGATGCCCTTCCATTTGCGCGCAGCGGAGGGGAAGTAACGCGTGATTTTGTCGTCGAGCGAAAGCTTCCCATCTTCAGCGAGCATAAGGATGGCGGTAGCAGTGAACTGTTTACCGATGGACCCCAATTGGAAGTCGGTGTCCGGCGTGACGGGAACTTGAAGTTCGATGTTACCAAGGCCGTATGCTTGCGACTTTACAACGCGGCCGTCGCGGATAACAACCAGCGCCAAGCCTGGGATGCGTTGCGAGTGTAGCTGAGTCGCGACATAGGAATCGACTTCATCCGCGGCGCTCTGCGATTGTGCGCGGCAGATTCGCGGCGCGCTGACAGCGAAAGTGAGGGCGAGGATTGTGAAAGCTAAAATAATAGAACGCCACGCGCGTTCCGAGTGGGTCTTCATGGAACTCCGAGTTTTAACACAGAAATGAGGAGCTCGCGAACGCCTAAACTAGGGGGGCGCGACTCGAGGCGCACAAAAAACAAAAGGCACGGCCGGTTGCCCGGCCGTGCCTCTCGTGTGATGAAGTCAATTATTGTTGCTGTTCGTTAACCCCGAGCGCGATGGTCCCCGTAAATACGGTCACTGGGGGCGAGCCACTGGTCGTGGCCGTCGTGTCGGTGTCGATGTGCACCTGCAGCGAACTGCTAGCCGCATAAATGCTGATGGCGGCTGGGGTAGCCGCGCCGTTTACGGTGACGGTCGCCGTTGATCGCCCGGGGTTTGCGGCATCTGCGGTAAACGTCCCAGAGATAGTGACGCCCGGATTCAACATGGTATTGAACAAGTCGTTCTGATCGACGAGCCCCGTAAAGCTCGAGACGCCGTCAGAAACGAATTGTCCAACTAGGTCGTATGCGAGATTGAAGCCACCCGTATTGTAGATCGCATCCTGTTGAGTCGCGAAGTTCCCTGCGAATGATCCACCGGCCGTCTGTGGTGTAACAAATCCCGCACCAAGACTGTCCCCGTCAAGATCCAGCATTAGTCCGCCACCGCCGCCCGACGTATTGTTGGGATCGGTGACGTTTAGAGCCGGATCAACGAGGTAGGCGCCAAAGTTCTGCAGCGTCGGTACCGTGGCGTCGAGGTCCGCTCCGAGGACGATTCCGGTGTACCCGTCAGTGAATACGGAGTACAACGTGCCCGCCGTCAGATCGCCAGCCAGGACCGGCGTACCGTCGCCCAGGTTCGCGTCGGCAACTCCGGTACTAAACGCTGACGTGCCGTCGGTAGCGAATTGACCCGCTGCCGAATAGAAGCCGAGTCCCTGGTCGGTCTGGCCAGCCTGCCCGAAGACTACCGTTCCCAGCGACGCCGTCGTGAACGCGCCGGAAGTGGAGCCTTGCCCGTACATCGAGCCGGCCAGGAAAGTGTTGCCGTCGATTTGGACGATTCGGAACGCTTCAGGGCCTACTACGTAGTAGGCGAATTGAAGTGTAGAGCCAAACGTCTCGTCGAAGAGGGTCAGCGTTCCACGCCCGGAGGCATCGGTCGGAGAGAAACCCCCGCCGGATGCGTCGAAGTCAATGAAAGCCGTGCCCTGGAAATCGTCGTCAGCGTCGGAAGGGTCCGTAAATGTAGAAGTACCGTCCGAGGTGACCACGCCGCCGAAGACGAAAGCATCAGCGGAATCCAAAGAGGCGAACGAGTATCCGCCGTTTGCCGGAACAGCCGTCGAGGTTTGAAGATCGAGCGAGCCGGCGGTAGTCGCGTTGTCGTCGAACTGGATGATCAGAGCGTGATCACTGTTCACCACAGCAAAGCTGAGCGTATAGGGCGTGGCCGTCGTCGGAGTTATGGCGAGGCTGCCTCGTCCGTCATCACCCACGGTGTAAGCCCCTGACGCCGGCATGATTGGGTCGGCTGTGGCGATGGGTGTTACCGCGCTCAGATCGAACTCATCCTGCTCCCCGCCCGTGACGTTTCCGGCACCGTCGAGAGCGATGCTACCGGCAACGCTGACGGGGGCGCCATTGATGTCATACCCGTTGGCAAAGAAGGTGTAAGTACCAGTAAGGTCGCTGACGGTAGCCACTGGATTGATGGTGACCGTCGCCGTTGCTGTGACGCTTGCCTTCTTCGTCGACGCAGCCGTGATGGTAACCGTGCCAGAAGCTGAAGGAGCGGTGTAGACGGTGCTCGCGCCACTGGCGGTGTGCGTCGGATTTAGAGTGCCGCAAGAACCGGCAGGTGCACAGCTCCAGTCCACGCCTTCTCCGCTGTCGTGAGTAGTCGTGGCGGCGATGGATGCCGAACCGTTAATTTCCAAGCTCGCCGGAGGCGGAGTGGAAATCGTGATGGTTGGAGACGAACTGCTGCACGCCGAGGCTGCTACTGCGAGCGCGATAGTTAGGACCACCAGGAGGGTGTTGCGATTCATCGCGCACCCCCTGCTAGCTTCGCTTGCGCGAGTTTGCCCTTAACTCCAGGAACGATCAAGTAGCCGCGTACTGTTCGAACCTCAAAGGTGCGGTTTCCCGTTTCGATCGTCCGGGTAAGAAACACGCTCTTGTTCTTGAAGGTGGACATAACACCAACCAGCTTCACGGACTGGCCAACGGCCGGAGAATAGGCGTGCGGACCGCGTTCTACGAACCCGCCGATGTGCGCGTCAATGGTGCCCTTCGGTGAGGTAACGATGAGATGGGTGCCGAGCATCGTTCCCGCCGTGGGTTTCTTCACGAGTTGCTGAATCGTTCCTTCAATGGTGACTTCCTTCGCGGCATCGTATCGCGGTGCGCTTACGACTCTCTTTACCCGCTTGTTAGCGGCATGAAGGGGAGCGGCAAACGACGTGATCACGAGAGCGGTTAGAAGGCAAAAGCCTCCCAACTTGTTTCTCATAGTAAATTCCTCCTCGAATGATATTTGACCTTCTCGTACGGGGGTCGCGTCATCTACGGTGCGAACTTGCCGCACGAGAGTGAGCTTGAATTGCGAGACCGGAACTTCAGACAACCCCGCACTGACGGTAGCACCGCCCCCGAGAGCCGTAACACGCATTCAAAAAACCGTGCCGTAAGAGTAATACGACAATCGTGGGATTGCGTAAGTGACGAGGATTCAGGGCGTTATGAAGTGTCAATTTGCGAAGGCACCAGCAGCGGCAGGCAACCAAATGGGTGCAGATTGGTTGCTATCCCGAGCGGTGACAAAAAATGGCTGGCGCTTTGTTTCGCAGCGGGGTAAAACTCGCATCCGGCACCTTTCTGAGGGAGTGCCGGATGCGGGTTTCTTGAACTACGCGGCTACTGCTGTTGCTCCAACACACCGAATCCGATGGTGCCGATCCCGGTTGTTGAAGAATCTACGTCCACGTGCAGCAGCAGATCGCTGCTCGCTTGGTAGAACGTGACGTTGAGGGGCGTCGTAGCACCATTCAGAGTCACCTGAGCGGTAGCTCGGCCCGGGTTTGTCGTATCCGCAGCAAAAGTCGCAGCTACGGTAATGCCGGGGTTCAAGCCGGTTTCAAGTAGGTCGTTATAGTCCGCCAAGCCTGTCAGCGTGGAGGAACCGTCGGAGAAAACCTGGCCGACAAGATCGAACTCGCTAAAGGTTGTGGCCGAGGCATAGGCGCCATCTTGATTGAGCGCGTAATTGCCGGCGAAAGTTGCGCCGGAAGTTTGCGGGACTGCGAATCCCGCGCCGAGATTGCCGCCATCAAGATCAAGCATCAGTGCGCCGCCACCGCCGGAGGAGCTATTTGGATCAGCAATGTTCACCCCCGGATCGACCATGTAGACGCCGAATAGTGCGAGGTCTCCTGTCGTGCCTCCAACAAGCGTGATGCCGCCGTAACCGTCCGAATCGACGAAATAAGTCGAACCCGTCAGATCACCGGCGAGAACGGGCACGCCATCACCTTCGTTAACGTCGGCAACGCCCGCGGAAAGTGCGGACGTACCGTCGCCGGTAAACTGTCCGGCCGCGGCCCAGAACGCAAAGCTCCTGCCTTCGTCACCAGATTGACCAAAGGCAAAGGTGCCACCGAGTGAGCTGCTCGAAAACACGGTGGTGCCTTGCCCGTAGACCGAACCGGCGGCGAAGAAATTGCCGTCAATTTCGACGAGGCGGAAAACTTTGGGACCAACGACGTAATAGGCGAACTCCAAATTCTCGGAGAACGTAGGCTCGAGCAGAGTGAGCGTTCCACGGCCCGATGCGTCGGGAGCGGTGAACGATCCAGTGATGGCATTGTCAAAGGTGGCGCTGCCGGTTTGGTCGTCGTCGGCGAAGCCGGCGGTAATCAGAGAACTACCGTCGGAAGTAAACACGCCGCCAAAAACAAAACCATCCCACGGATCGTGAACGGTGAAAGCGTTGCCGTTCGCGGGCACGGATGCCGGGACAGTTTGCAGATCAAGTGAACCCGAAGATGTTGCGAGAGCGTCGAATTCGATGATCAGCACATGATTGTTGTTGACCACGGTGAGGCTGAGCGTTTCGGGCGGAGCTAACGTCGGCGTGAGTGTGAGCGTGCCGCGGCCATCATCGCCGATGACCAATGCGCCCGTGCCCGCCGCGATTGCATCCGCAGTGAAGATGTTGCCGGAATCGACGTCGAAATAATCCTGCTCGCCGCCGGTGACATTTCCAGCGCCGTCAAGATCCACGCTGCCCGCGACGCTGTAAGTTTCGTCAGCTGCATCCCAGCCATTGATGTAAAACGTGTACGTCCCCGAAAGACTCGCGGCTGAAGCGACCGGATTGACGGTTACGCTGGCCATTGCGTCGATTGTGGGCGTAGTAGTCGAGGCGGCAGTGATCGTGACGGCGCCGGCAGTAGTGCTGGCGGTGTACACGGTGGTGCCTGCGCTCGCGGTGTGCGCGGGAGTGAACGTTCCGCAGGTGGCCGCCGGTGAACAAGTCCAATCCACTCCGGCAGCGGCAGTATCATTCGTAACGGTGGCAGCGATCGTGGCGCTGGCATTGATTTCAAGAGAAGCCGGCGGAGCGGTGGTGATAGCAACGGTAATCACCGCGGGAGGCGTCTTGTGACTGCTGCTGCAGCCGGAGATAGCGACGACCAGAATGAAAGTGAGGACGATCCAGAGTGGTCTGCGATTCATCGCGCACCTCCCTGGGACGAAGATTGCGCCAAACGTCCGTGTGCGCCGGGTAGCAGGAAGAACCCGTGCGTATCCCGAACGGTTATGGTGCGATTTTGAGTTTCAATCGTGCGCACCAGAAATGCTTCCTTGCCGTGAATCGTGGTGGATACGCCGGTGATTTTTACTTTTTCACCGGGCGTGGCCGTGAATGGATGAGCGCCGCGAAGGACGAATTCGCCGATCTGGCCGTCAACCGGCCCTTTGGCGGTCGAGACGATCAGATGGCCGCCCCACATTTGTCCGGGGACCGGCTTGGTGGCCAGATGATCGACGGTTCCCTCAAGCGTGACTTCTTTGGAGACGTCGTAGCTCGGTCCATACGCTACGCGTTTCGCCGGTGATGCTTCGTTTGCTGCCAGGAGAACTGCGGGTAGGGTGACGAACAGCACGGTCAACAGACACAAACGCACAAACGAATTCCTCATTCAATTCCTCCCAGTAAGTTTTTTTGCCGTCGATCGGAAGTCGGGGAAAGGGGGAACTGCGCCGGCTGGCCGCGCGAAGGAATTCTATTTTTGGACTGTCCCATAGGCCAGGACAGCCTGTCCCAAAGTACCATCGGCGGGGATTTTGGGAAGAACAGGTTTATCGAGAGTTTTCTAAAAGTAACACAGGGCGCCCCTACTGACGACTGCGCCTATGCACGGCCCCACCCTCGTTGCGTTGCACAAGGATGGGGCACATGCAAAATGGCAATTAATCGTCAGATGAACGAGCTGCCCCACACCGAGTCGAACGCCGCGCTACGCTCTTTGGCAGTTGCGCCTCTGGGTTTTTTCCTTCTTTCGATCTGCACGGTGCCTTTGAAATAGGCGCCGTCTTCGATCAGGATTCGCGGGGTAGTCAGATCGCCGGTCACCGAGGCGTGACTCTTAATCTCGATGCGCTCGGCGGCCTGGAGATGGCCGGAAAGCTCGCCGTAGACGATTACTTCGCGGGCGATCACGTCGGCGGTGGCTTTGGCGGTTTCACCTACCGTAAGGCGGTGGCAATTGAGAGAGATCGGTCCATCGATAATGGCATCGAGGCGGAGATCATCGCTGGTGGTTGACTCCCGCTTGGGGCCGCGCTCGGTTCGGGTTACGGACGGATAGCTGGATTTTGTGCCGGGATTGCTGGCTGGCGATTCTGCCGGCGAATCAATCGTGCCTGTCGAGCTAAACGACGGGGAAAACGAAAGCGTTGCTGGTCCTGCTTGCTTGCTCCACCACATGGACTCCTCCTATAAGAGTCACTGGCGCAAGCGGACAGGCCAGCAATGTAGTCCGCGAAGGGAATGCGAGCAAGAAAGAATGCCGCGCAGTTGTCGGGATGTGCAACGGCGAGGCAGATCGCCGAAGGCTCCTCCGAACGTAGGGCCCGCGCTTTATGCCGGGCCGGGCAACCTGTAAGTTCCAGGCGTGATCCGGGCACCGCACAGAACTTCATTAGTAAGGTGGGTTGCGTCGCGCGAATGTAAATTCCAGCGAAATCGTGCACGAAAAGGCCCGGCATAAAGCGCGGGCCCTACACGGAACGCGGCTCACGCCGCGCTCAGTCCCACTTGAAGACAGTGAGGATGCTGGAGTAATCGTCGGACCAAACCCGCGATGTCGGGTCGCTGCTCAATGCGGCCCATCGCCCGTCACTACCCAGCCCGCCCAAATCATCCCTCGAGCGCCCCATCACGATCCAACGCGAAGGCAGCTTACCAGCCGCAATGTTCTCAGAATCCTGCTCCACCAAAGCGACCAAGCCCGCATTACCAGCAACATTGCCAAGTATTTTCCCCAAATCAAGATACCGATTCGAAATGTGAAATACCAAAAGCCCATGTTCGCCAAGCTTCGATAAATAAAGTTGAATCGCTTCGCGAGTAAGCAGATGTATCGGAATCGCGTCAGCCCCGAAGGCATCCAGCACGAGAATTCCATAGCGCCGATCGGCAGCATTCTTCAAAGAAATTCGGGCGTCGCCCAAAACCACCCGCGCCCCCGGCGCGCAGTCCCTCAGAAACGTAAAATAGTGATCGTCGCGCGCGATCCGTTCCACCAGCGGATCGATTTCATAGAAAGTGAATTCCTCTCCGGGCGCCGCATAGCAAGCCATAGCGCCCGCGCCCAGTCCGACGACTCCCACCTCTCTCAAATTCTCAGATCCGGCCATCGCTGCAAACACTTGTCCCACCGGCCCGGAGTGCGTGTAGTAGGAAAGCGGCTCGCGAGATTTGCTTGGATCGAGGCTCTGCATGCCATGAATAGTCTGGCCATCGAAAAGCAGACGGAACTGGCCCGTCTCATCGTTAGCGATGCGATAGATGCCGTAGAAACTGCGCTCAGTGTGAAGAAGATCGCGGTAAACGCCGGTGTAAATCGAGCCCGCAATCAGGAGCGCGACGAAACCGAGCGCGAAACGGATGGGGCGTTTGCTGAAGCTGAGGCACAGCAACAGCGGCGGGCCGAAAGCGATCAAGTGGAATAGAACTCCGGGCGCGACGCCGAATCTGAACAACAGCCGAACCACGATGATCGCCAGCGCGCCGGCCGCCACCGGCAGCGCCACATCGAGCCAATTGAAGCGCGGCCGTTTTGCGGCGGGCAGCATCATTTGCCGCAAAAGCGCCGCGAAGATCAGCGCCAGCGGAAATTCCATCACCGTGCTGAAGATTAATGGCGCGATCACCGCGTTGAAAAGCCCGCCCAGCACTCCGCCAAGCGCAATCCAAAGATAAAAGCGCGTCAGATGGCTGGTCGTCGGGCGGCGCTTGGCGAGTTCGCCGTGGCAGGCCACGGCGACTACAAAGAGCGTCATCAAATTGATGATCACTTCGAGGAAAAGTGGCCAGTCGGTTTTCAGAATGAAGGGAATGATTCCTGCAAGAATTAGCAGGGGCATGCGTTCTGTAATGTGGGAGTGCGAGAGCGGCGGCTTCTTCGCGAAAACGAGAATGAAGCTCAAAAGATAAATCGCCAGCGGCAACACCCAGAACATCGGAATGGGCGGGATTTCAGTAGTGAGAACGGTAGTGACGCCCAGCATCAAGCTCGACGGCACAAATGCCAGCGCCAGCCAGCGCAATCGCTCGCCGAGCGGAGGCCCAGAACTCGCGACGTCTTCGGATTCTGGGCCGGCAGACTCGCCGGAATTTCGCGCGCGAAGTGGGGCGCGCCATAGCATCGCGGCGCAGGCGATCATTAGGACGACCAATGCTCCGTACCCGTAGGCCCAAAGCCGCGTTTGCTCGGCTAGACGAAATCGCGGCTCGATCAGAATCGGATAACTGAGCAGTCCAAGCATGCTGCCAAAATTGCTCGCCGCATAAAGAAAATAAGGATCATCGGAAAGCGGATGCCCGATTCCCGCAAACCATTTTTGCAGCGTAGGGCCGACGGTAGAGAGCACGAAGAACGGCAGGCCCACAACAAATGTCAGAATCATCAGCAGCCACGGGATCGGATTTCGCTCAACCGGCGGGACGCGTCCGGCAGGAAAACTGAATGGCAGAATCAAAAGCGGAGCGAGCGCCAGGCCAGCACACAAGATTGCCTGCCACTTCGGATGTATGCGGCGCGTTACGGTGTTTGCATAAGCATAGCCCGCAAGCAATGTCGCTTGGTAGAAAAGCATGCAGGTGGTCCACACGGCGGTCGTGCCGCCCAGCACCGGCAACGCCATTTTCGCGAACATAGGCTCGAGCCAAAAGAGCAGCGCGGCGCTTACGAAGAGAGTCAGCGAGAAAACTGCAAGCGAAAGAGTGCGCGGCTCGGAAGGAGCAACGGATTGGGTAATCGCCATTCGTTCAGCGGGCTCCGGAGATTGGGTGCGCTGCAATTATGCGGGTCAGACGGTCTACAGGCTACATCAGGATGCGCGCTTGGTCCCCCGTCGGGCCCGCGCTTCATGCCGGGCCTCTTCATGCAAGATGTAAATTCAAAACGAGATCGCGGCACGGCGCCGACAAATGTTATCAAAATTAGGGTGTGCGGAAATCGCGGCGCTACGTTACATCTCGGCAAGGAGGCCCGGCATAAAGCGCGGGCCCTACGAGGAACGTGGATCGGTGGCGCGGACTTGAAGGCTGTGGTCTTGTCGAGTAATCTTTTCGCGGTATTTTTCACTCCTTGGATTGCGGATCCCGAAGAGCTGCTCGACGCACCACTAAAGGTGTTGCGATGAACTCTCCGCTTTGTAAATTGATACTGCTGGTCGTCTCCGTGCTCGCCTCGGCGGGATTTGCCTCGGCGCAGCAGCCAGGTGCGTGCGCGGCCGGCCAGGCGAAAGTAATCCAAGCTGTGGAAGACGGCAATTGGGAAACGGCCGAAGGGCGGTCGATTCGCAGCGGGCAATGTATTAAGGTGCCGGCATCCGTCGAGGCTGGGGCGCCAGGCTCGATCACCATTTTCTTCGGCGGAATCGATCCGATGCCGAAAACTTTCCCGTGCGAGAACGAGTCGGGTTGCCGCGTGCCGATTTCCGCGCCGCCGAAACCGAACGCGGACGCGCATTGGAGATTGCGTGCCCAGAAAATCGAGGCCTCGCTGATGAAGCCGCGCCTCAGTTTATCCCCGGAGAAAAGCGCGATGACCTACGTGCGCGGCGGCTCCGGCCGATTGAGCGATGGCGTGGTGCCGCTCAACGGCACGCAAATGGATTTAGCCCCGGCCTTTCAGAAAATGCCCGAAGGAGAATATTGGCTGCGGCTCGTACCGCTAAGCGTTCCCGCGAACCCGTTAGGACCATTCCATATCGTATGGCGTGCGAATCAGCCGGCGATCGTCTCGAATCCAGAATTCCGCCCAGGCCTTTATGATCTCGTCCTGCTCGAAGAAACCGGCGAAGAGGAGGGCTCGCAAGCCTGGATCATGGCCGCTGAACCGCCGGCGTACGGCGCCGCCTCGGCAGACTTTGACGACGCCGTGAAAGTTTCTCAGCAGTGGTCGCGCGATACTTCGCCAGCCGCGTTGCGCACAATCCTGCGCGCCTATCTCGAATCCCTAGCGCCGCAAGCTGCCGGCCGCAGCGCGCCATGACGCGAAAGAAGTCGTCCTTCTGGAAAACATATTGGACGCGGCACTTTCCGATTCTGCTGCTGATTACCGCTGCGGTTGTAGGCCTCGAAGCCATCGGACTCCTCACCGGCCCGGAACTCTGGATTTTGGATCACGCGCTCCTGCCGAATCGCACTCCATCGCCCGAAATTCACTTGGTCGAAATTACCGAGAAGGATTATGCCGAATGGTTTGGCAACACCAGTCCGCTGAAGCCCGAGATAATTCTCGGGCTCATCGATGCCATCGTCGCGCGAAAGCCACGCGTGATCGGCATCGATATTGATACGCGCGATTGGGGGCCGCTTGAATCGATCCCCTGTTCGTTGGCTAACCGGCAGCAGATTCTGTTTCCCGGCGTGCCTGAAAAGAAGGGCGGCACGGAACACGCGCAAGAATCTGCCACGGTAAAAGTACCAACCGCGGATCATCATGACGAAGTGACGAGCGGCCTCCACTGTTTCATTCCCGCCGAAGGACCCACGATTATTTGGGCGGAAATTCCGAAGAACGATCAAGAGCCGCTCGAGTTGGGCCGCGTGCTGGGACAGGATCCGGAGAAAGTAGTTCGCAGCATGGGCCTTTCACCGGATGAAACGCAGACGATAATCGGAATCCCGCGCTTCCCGATCGATCCGGACGGAGTGGTTCGCGGATACCGCGGCGACTTCGAGATCGAGGGTTTGGGCGGGCGCATGAATTCGCTCGCCCGCGCGGTTGCCGAGCAATATTCCCCGGCGCTAGCGGTGACCAAGAAAGAAGTACTGTTCAATTTCGCCGGCAAAGCGGGAGCCGAAAATTATCCACCGACGCCCGCTGGATTTTTCCTCAGCAGCGAGTGTATCGAAAATAAATCTTTCGCCGAACGCTTCGCAAATAAGTGCAAAGATGCCGGCCAGCCGAACCTGCCTTATTTGATCAATAAAATTGTGCTGGTCAGCGGGGCTTACTCGGCGGCGCGCGATCTGCATGAGACGCCCATCGGAGAGATTGCCGGCGTGGAGATGCTGGCGCAGGCGATCGACTCGGATTTGCACGGCGGCGGGATTCGCCTCTTGCCGTGGCCGTTGAGCGCCCTGCTGGACTTGCTGGCTTCGACTTTGGTGGTCTATTTATATTTCCGGATGAAGTCCTGGCCGTTCTACGGGTTTTTGCTCGGATGGGGAATCGCACTGGTCGCGGTGGCGATGTGCTTCGTGCTGGTCCGCTTCAAACTGGCCTGGCTGAATGTGGTTCCCGTGGTTGTAGGCGCCAATCTAGAACAATTGTGGCATCACGGCGCAGAGCTGCGCCACGCGCAGCGAAAAAAGTAGCGCCGGCGTCGCCGCCGGCATCTTGCGAGCAACACTCCCGCCACGAGCAGCGACCACGAGCGGACTCCCCAAGACAACCACATCCGTGTATTCGACTACGCGTCCACGAGATTTGCGGCCCGCTGATTTTGCGCTGGAATGCGGGGCCGAACTGCGGAAGGGCTCAAGCACGCTCCCCTACTGGGACGTGGCGGTCTCGCGTAGCAGCACTACGTCGGCTTCGATGCGGCGGCTTAGGACGCCCAGATTCTTGCTGTCGGGCGACCAGTTAAATCCGACTATAAAACCGGAGTTGAAATTTGTGAGCTGATGGCCGGGCGAGCCGTCCAGCGGTTGGAGCCAGAGATTTGCTGCTCCCTTCTGGCTGATGGGATAGACGAGCGCTTTTCCATCGGGCGTAAATCTCGGGCCATCCGCAATGTCGGGATGAGGATTGAGAAAGCGCGGCTGCGATCCGCCGTCGAGCGCGAGCACGGCGATCTTATGCGTGGTGTTTACATCGCTGAACCCAACGAAGAGCGCGATGAACTTGCCATCCGGCGAAAGGGCGGCGAACGCAGACGAGGTCCCGGTAATAAAATAGTGAGGAATTGGTGTTCCCGGCACGGTCTCGGACGTTCCGCCATCAATGGGCACGCGTTCGACGCGGCCAGCGTTGGTCTCGAGGTAGTACGCCCACTTCGAATCAGGAGAACATTCCGGGCCGAGATCGCGCAGTCCGTTCGAGAGCTGCTTCAGAGTAGTGCCGTCTGTGTTTACCCGCCAGATGTTGACCGAGGTTCCTCCGCCCGGGGCGATCATGGCTAGAAGCAAAGTGCGGCCGTCCGGGCAAGTCGAGACCGATAAGACCGAAGCATCATTGAGCAGCGCAGTCTTGTTGCTTCCATCAGAAGAAACGCGCGCGAGCTGATTGCCGTCGGCCAGATAGAAACCGTCATTGCCGGCCCAACTGAATCCCAATGCTCCGCGCTGTTGTTGGGGAATGGCGGGACTGGGCGGGTTCGCTCCTGTCCCGGCGGCAGGAACGGAATACAGAGTGAACAAACGTTTGCTCTGAACGGACGCGAGTATTTTCGCATCCGCGGAGAGCGTCAACGAGGTGTATGCGTTGGTGTCCTTGGTGACGGGATAAAATTGTCCGGCGGGGAAAGAGACAAATCCGATCTGATTGCGATTCTGACCCGCGCTGACGTCCTGATACTGTACCAGGAGCCCGCGTCCATCCGGCAGCCACGCCGATTTATAGAATGTAAAGCTCTTGAGACTGGCGAAATCCCGAATGTTGCCGGACGCCACATCCAGTAATTGAATCGGGCCGGGAACCTCATTGACGTCCGTCAAGACGATGCGCTTTCCATCGGGCGACCAGGACACGTAGCGATGGCCGGAATCCGCGGGGCCTCCGCCGACAATTTTCTCGCCGGTGCCGTCCGCATTAGCGATTATGAGCACGAACTTTCCGGCGTCGGGATCGTTGAAGCGCTCGTAGGCGATGCGTTTGCCATCGGGCGAAAAAGTGGCGTTGGTGTCAATGTCGCGCACGATGACCTGCGGATTGCCGCCGAGAGCAGGGGCACGGTAGAGATCGTAGGCATCGTGCGTGGAAGTCCGCGCCTTGCGGAACATAAAATAGTTTCCGTCGGGAGAAAAGTTGAAGTCCACGTAGAACGCGTCCGCAGGTGCGATGATTTGCGTGTCGCTGTTCGTAGGCACGTGGCGTAGCCACAGACTCTCTTTGCCTGCATCCGCGAGAACGCTGAGGATATATTTTCCGTCGGGAGAAATGGCGGCGAACTGCGATTTGCCGTTGTCGGTGATTTGCGAGATGGTGAAATTCTGGAAGGGAATTGTGGGTTTGCTGCTGCGGAACATGGAATAGACGCCGTAGCCGGCCGCCGCCAGCACCGCCAGTGCGATTAATACTCCAGCGGACAGGCCCAGCTTGTGTTGTTTTGCCGCGGCGGCTACGGAGCTGCCGGATTGGTGCGCGGCTACCGAGCCTGAGCTTGCCGGCGAGGCGGGCTGCGGCGCTTGCGGTGATGCGCCGGGGATTACTGGAGAAGGCGCCGTGGGCGCGGCCGCTGGCGTTACCGCCGTCACCGACGGCGAGGAATCAGCGGCGGCGATCGCAGCCGTCACGGCTTCCGTGCGCATGGAATCGAAGCTGCGCTGCAGGCGCTTCAGATCGGCGCGCATTTCTGCGGCCACTTGGTAGCGCGTCTCGCGATCTTTCTCCAGAGCCTTGGCGATAATGCGCTCGAGTTCAGCAGGGACATCGGCGTTCAGCCGCACCGGCGGAACTGCCGCGCGATTCAGGATGGCATCGAAAATCACGCCAGTAGATTCGCCGCGGAATGGCGCGACGCCCGTAGCCATTTCGTAGAGCACCACGCCGAAAGAAAATAAATCGCTGCGCGGATCGAGCTCCTTCGCGCGCACTTGCTCGGGCGACATGTACGCCACAGTGCCCAGCGTGCTGCCCGGGCTGGTCAAGTGTTCGGGAGCGATTTGGCCCGCGGTTTCCATGGTGGCGTCGATCGCTTGCCCCGCCGGGCCCAAAGTTTTAGCCAGGCCAAAATCCAGAACTTTGGCATGGCCGCGCGTAGTGACGAAAATATTCGCCGGCTTGATGTCGCGATGGACGATGCCTTTCGCGTGCGCGGCGTCGAGCGCGTCGGCGATTTCGAGGCAGAGATCGAGAGTTTCATCGAGCGGCAGCGCACGCCCGGAAATGCGGTGCTTCAGCGTAGTGCCTTCAAGAAATTGCATGGCGATGAAAGGCTGGCCCTTTTCTTCGCCAATTTCGTAGATGGTGCAGATATTCGGATGATCGAGGGCGGAAGCAGCCTGCGCTTCGCGCTGGAAGCGCTCCAGCGCTTGATGATCGCGGGCTAATTCGTCGGGCAAAAATTTCAGCGCCACGAAGCGGTGCAGCGTGGTGTCCTCAGCCTTGTAAACCACACCCATTCCCCCGCCGCCCAATTTCTCAAGCACGCGGTAATGCGAAATAGTCCGCCCAGAAAGCGGCTGAGGATCTGCCATGGCGCGGCAATATTAGGCTGGTCGTCAGTGCAAGGCAAGAGTTGGATGGGGTTCTGTGACTGACTGGCGGCTTAAATTCGGATGCGATTCGAACGCGCAATCCCCGAGTGTCAAAGTGCCCAGCGCTAAAGCGCAATTTCAAATACGGCGCTTTTTCGGAGCGCTGAAGCGCTCCTCCCCCGAATAAATGCGGGGGCTCCCACCGTGGTGCCGCGGCTTGGCCGCGATGGATGCGCAGTTTCGACTGCGAAGGTGCCATCGCGCTCAAGCTAGAATCCTGTTTTGAACGGGGCCGAAAGCCGGGAGGGTCTGTTTTACACTGCGGTCGGCCGCGATTTGGGTGGTACGACCCGTTCCTACCGGTGCTCGCTTTTTTCACCATTAGAAATTGGGTTTGGTGTTTGTTTTGTTGGAGTTGCGTCGATTTCTATTGATTTTGGTGTATCGATTAGAATTGTTCTTTGGATTACTGGGATTTCGGGGTCGTCTGGCAGGGTTAAGTCTAGGTGGCGCTTGGAGATAACTACCTTTTGTACGGGTTCGGTCCAGTGGCCATCATCGTTCAGGTTGCTGTAGGCCTTTATTACGCGGAGTGCGCAATCGCCGGAGGTTCTGCCGCTGTCGGCGTTTTCGAGTACGCGATCGAGGGCGGCGCGCAGATTGCGGCGGCGGAATTCGTGAAGGCCGGTGGCGCGGGCGTGATGGTAGATGACCATGCGGTCTGCGACTTCGCTGAACATGCGGGCGATCCATTCGGGGCCTAGCCAGTTGAGGTAGGCGTCCTCGATGTCCTCGCGATTTTCGGAATGGCAGATGGAGCAGAGGCGGGCGTGGCGTTCTGGGTCGATGGGTTGGGGGTTGCGGTGACGGGTTAGTTGGGTGGTTCGGTTATCGTTCATAGCGATGTGGATAACATGACTCGGCGCTTGGGGGTATGGTACGGATTGCGGAAATTCGGGGGTAGGGGAGGCGAAACTGGGTGCGGCGGCGGAATTACGTCGAGGTTTTTGTTTTGCGGTGGTCCGTCCGCGATTGGAGGAATTGGCTGGATCGCGGTCGTGAGAGCCGGCAGAGACGCCAGCGGTACGGGGTACGTTTATTGCGCGGCACCTTCGCGGAGTAGGACTACGTCGGCTTCGACACGGCGGGCTAGCACGCCGAGATTCTTGCCGTCGGGCGAGTAATCTATCCACGTGATCGGGTCGCTCTTGAAATTGGTGAGCTGGCGGCCCGCGGAGCCGTCGAGCGGCTGGAGCCATAAGTTGCCCACGCCATTCTGGGTGATGGCATAGACGAACGCTTTTCCGTCGGGCGTAAACCTCGGGGAATCGGCAATCGCAGGATTAGGATCGACGAAGCGAATCTGCGGCTGCTGGCCAGCGTCGAGCGGCACCACGGCAATCTTGTGGACGGGGTTGGTTTCGCCGATCGCGACGAGTAACGCCAGCGACTTGCCGTCCGGCGAGAAGCCCAGGATGTGGCCTGCGATTAAGGCGTGGGGAATCGACGTTCCGGGTACGGGCTCGGGCGTCCCGCCATCTACGGGAACGCGCTCAATTCGATTGGCGTCTCCGTTGAGGTAGTAGGCCCACTTGGAGTCAGGAGAACAGTCAACGCGGTAATCGTTTTGCCCATTGGAAAGCTGCTTCAGGTTGGTGCCGTCGGCATTCACGCGCCAGACCCGCGCTGCCGTACCGCCTCCCTGGCCGATCAGAATCAGAAGCACGGCGCGTCCGTCTGGGCATGCCGAGACAGCGAGGACCGGAACATTATTGAGGAGAGTAGTCGCGCTGCTTCCGTCGAAAGGTGCGCGGACCAGATGATTGTCCTCGGCAAGGTAGGCGGCATCATTTCCGGCCCAACTGGGAAACAGAGCACCTTTCTGTTGTTGCGGCAAGGCGGGATTCGGTGGGTTCGCTGCCGTCCCATTCGCCGGAATGGAGTAGAAAGTGTAAAGACGTTTCACCTGAACGGTTGCGAGAGTTTTCGAATCCGCCGAGAGCGTCAAGGATTCGTAGCTGTTGGTGTCCTTGGTGATGGTCTGAAATTGGCCGCTTGGATAGGAAACGAATCCGATCTGATTGTGGCTCAGGCCGGTGCTGAGATCTTGATACTGGACCAGAAGGCCGCGTCCATCCGGGAGCCATACGGATTTATTAAATACAAAATCACGGGTGGCCGCGAGCTCCTCCATCTTTCCTGAAGCAGCATCCAGCAGGTGGATTGGGCCGGGCACCAAGTTGCCAGTCGCCAGGGCGATGCGCTTGCCATCCGGTGCCCAGGCCATGAATTGGACGGAAGCAGCGGCGGGGCCGCTGGCGATCATTCTTTCGTTGGTGCCATCCGCATTGGCCACGAGATATTGAATTTTGCCGACTTCGGGATCGTTGGCGCGCAAGTAGGCGATTTGTTTGCCGTCGGGAGAAAACGAGGCGTTCGAATCAACGTCGCGAGCGATGATTTGCGGCGTGCCACCCAGAGCCGGGGCGCGGTAAAGGTCGTAGGCGTCCAGCGAGGAGGAGCGCGCTTTGCGGAAATGGAAATAATTCGCATCCGGGGAGAACTCGAAATTGTTATAGACCGCTTCCGCGGGGGCGATGATTTGCGTGTCGCTGTTCGTGGGGACGTGACGCAGCCAGACGCTGGCTTTTCCGGCGTCATTCACCACGCTCAAAATATATTTTCCATCGGGGGAGATGGCCGCGAGCAGCGATTTGCCGTTGTCGGTGATTTGGGTGATGGTGTAATTCTGGAAGGGAATTGCTTTTTTGCCGCCGCCGAGCATGGAGTACACGCCATAGCCCGCCGCGGCCAGCACGATCAGCCCGATCACGAGGCCTGCGGTGAGTCCCAGCTTGTGGCGCTTCGCTGCTTCTACCACCGAGCTGCCGCTCGGATGCGGCTCGCGGGTTTGTGTTGCCGGGGAAGCAGCCGTTGCGGAAACGGCAGAGGCGGCTTGCGATGATCCTGACGCGGCTTGTGCGCCGGTGAAGCCGGCTGCAGTGGAGTCGCGTTTGATGCGCTGCAAATCGGCGCGCAGATCGGCGGCGTGTTGATAGCGTAGCTGCGGATCTTTCTCGAGGGCCTTCTCGATGATCTCTTCCATTTTTTGCGGTAGATCGGGATTCAGGCGCACTGCGGCTACGGGCGGGCGGCTCAGGATGGCTTCGAAAATTACGGCGGTGCTTTCGCCGCGGAAGGGCAGCGTGCCGGTGGCCATTTCGTAGAGGACGGTGCCGAAGGAAAAAATATCGGAGCGGGCATCGAGCGCGCGGGCGCGCGCCTGCTCGGGCGACATGTAGGAAACCGTGCCGATGGCGCTGCCGGGATTGGTGAGATGCTCGGAATCAAGTTGCGGCGCATCTTGCGTCGCGGATTGGTGTTGGCTGGACGGCGGGGCGATGGATTTTGCCAGGCCGAAATCGAGAATTTTTACCGGGCCGCGCTTGGTGATGAAAATATTTGCCGGCTTGATATCGCGATGGATGATGCCTTCGGCGTGCGCAGCATCGAGCGCGTCGGCGATCTGAATGCCTACATCTACGATTTGATCGAGAGGCATCGGGCGGCCGGCGATGCGATGCTTCAGCGTTTGGCCGTCGAGATACTCCATGGCGATGAACCATTGGCCATCGCGTTCATCGATTTCGTGGATGGTGCAGATATTCGGATGATTCAGCGCCGAAGCGGCCTGCGCTTCGCGTTCAAAACGCGCCAGCGCTTGCGGATCTTTGGCTACTTCGTCGGGCAGAAATTTCAGCGCGACGAAGCGGTGCAGCTTGGTGTCCTCGGCTTTGTAGACGACGCCCATGCCGCCGCCGCCCAATTTCTCGACGATGCGGTAGTGCGAGATGATTTGCCCAATCATGGAGGAGCGCGGCGGAATTTTAGGCTGCGAGAATGGTTAAGTCAACGCGGAGGAGGCGCCGCGTTTACGCGGCGAATCCCGTAGGGCCCGCGCTTTGCGCCGGGCCTCTTCGTGCAGGATTTGGGAATAACTCGTATTTGTGGACGCCAACCATTCTCACCAGCGAGATTTCGTGGCGAGCCGCAATCGCGCCATTAACTTACATATCGCCCGGCCCGGCATGAAGCGCGGGCCCTACGGGAGCGCCCGCGGCAAATGCCGCGCGATCGGACTGTCCGCCGCAAAAGCCGCGCTGGCTCTACCTTAAGCGGAGGATGTAGGCGGGGATGTTCCAATCGTTGACTAGGACGAAGGCGTCGAACGCGGGGAAATAGCGGAGGCGGCCGAAGGTGCCGTAGCTGGTGTTGGGCTGATCGTTGGCGTCGGCGGAATTTGGCGGGCCGCCTGTGAAGGTCAGTTTCTGGCAGGTTAGGCGTTGGTTGGTGGTATCGGGCGTCATTATATATACGTTGTTGCCCTGGTTGGGCCACGCTACGAAATCGTTGGCTACGCTGTCGAAGGTGATTCCGGGATTTGCGGAATTGATGGGGTTTACGCCGCCGCTTAGGAATTCTGCGCAATTGGGATCGGCTAGCGTTGCGGTGGTCCAGTTTTGCTGCGTGGTGGATGCTGGGTTGCTGATATCGGCGACGAAGACTCCATCGCCGGCGGCGCAGGCGCCGCCCGAGCATCCGCCTACTAGAACGAATAGCTTGCGGGTGGGATCGATCGCGCCGCTCAAATAAATTCCGGTGATGAAACCCTTGGGAGCGGTGATTTGCGCGTACTTGTTGGTTGAATATTGATAGGTGTAGAGGGCTTCGCTATCGGAGACGAAAACCAGGCCGCTATTGGGATCGTAGGCTGCCACGTTTCCGTAGGGGCCGTCGCCGTCGGTGTTGGGCTTGGTTCCGGTTAGCGTGGGATCTTCGTGGACCCACGATGTGGAGCTCGAAATATTGGTCAGCGGGATGGTCCACGTGTTGCTGCTGCCATCGCCTTGAATGCAGGCGAGCGAGCCATCGAGAATCATCAGGCGATTCGGCGTGGGGAGAAATACCAGGCCGCCGTAGCCTTCGCGCGCATTCGGTGCGAAATTCGGGCTGCCGGGAGGGATGCCGTCGATGCAGTTGGCATCGTTCGCGAAATTGGTGGGGACCGTAGGATCTTTCACGCGCGTGAGCGTGATTGGATTGGCGATTAGATTTAGCGAATAAATTTCGTTGCCGAAATAATTATCGTGGCCGCCGCCCCAGATGATCAGGCGGTTGGCGGTGGTATCGGCGATGGCGCCATTCCAGGTGCGGATTACGTTTTGGCAATTGTCGGCGAATTGATAGGGATCGCCGCCGAAACCATTCGGCGGACAGGCGCCGCTGCCTTGGAGCGAAGTGGCGGTGGGTAACGCGTGCCAGCCGATTCCTGTTGGAAGGGCTGGATTGGGAGTGACGGTTACCACGTCTGTGCCGGAGATCGAGCCATCCTTCGCGGTGATTGTGGGAGTTCCGTTGGCGACGCCTTTGACCAGGCCCGTTGTGCTGACCGTTGCGTCAGCAGTGTTTGATGAAGCCCATGTCGCGGAGGCGGAAATGTTTTTTGTGCTGGCGTCGGTGAAGGTGCCGGTGGCGGTGAGTTGTTGCGTGCCGCCGATTACGACGATCGGAGTTGCCGGCGTCACGGCGATGGAGACTAGCAACGCCGGTCCGACCGTGAGCAGCGTGGAAGTGTTTACGCTGCCTGATGCCGCGCCGATCATGCTTGAGCCTTGCACGAGTGACGTTGCGAGTCCGGCGGCGTTGATGGTGGCTACCGTGGTGGTAGCAGAAGTCCACGTCACCGAGCTGGTCAGATTTTGCGTGCTTTGATCGGTGAATGTTCCGGTGGCGGTGAATTGCTGCGTTTGGCCGGCGGCGATTGACGGATTTGCCGGGGTGATCGCTAGCGAGACGAGAATTGGCGCGACGACGCTCACGCCTGTTGCGCCCGTGACGCTACCTGACGTTGCGAGAATATTTGCGGTGCCGACGCTGACCGCTTGCGCCAGACCCGCGGTGTTGATGGTGACGAATGTGGTGGCGCTCGAGCTCCACGTGACGGATGAAGTCAGATTGCTCGAGCTACCGTCGCTAAATTGGCCGAGCGCGGTGTATTGCTGCGTGGTGCCCTTTGGGAGTGACGCGCCCGCTGGGGTCACGGTGATCGAGACCAGCGTTGCCGACGTTACTGTGAGTTTGGTCGAAGCGCTTACGCTGCCCGATGACGCGCCGATGGTTGTGCTGCCCGCTGCGATGGTGGTCGCTAGTCCCGCGGCGTTGATCGTGGCCACCGCGGCGGTGGAGGACGTCCACGTCACTGCGCTTGTGACATCCTGCATGCTGCCATCGCTGAAAGTTCCCGCGGCGGTGAATTGCTGCATTTGCCCGGCGGCGATCGTGGGATTGGACGGCGAGATCACTATCGAGACGAGAGCGGCGGGGCTGACGGTGACGCTCGTCGAACCGGTGATGCTTGCCGAGGTGGCCATCACATTCGCGTTGCCTACGGCCAATGCTTTTGCCATGCCGGACGCGCTGACGGAGACGGTTGCCGGCGCGCTTGAGCTCCAAGTTGCGGAGGATGTTAAATCGCGCGTGCTTCCGTTACTGAATTGGCCGACGGCTTTGAATTGCTGAGACGTGCCCTTTGCGAGCATCGTTCCGGTGGGCGTTACGGTGATCGAAACCAACTCGTCGTTGGGGGGCGGGACGTTAGCCGCAGTCGACGAACTGCCGCAGCCATTCGCCGCGATGCACACTGCTAGTAAGCAGGCGATTGCCAGAACGAACCGATATCGTTTCGGAATGCAGATCAAGCTCTTAGTGCTCCGAGAGTCTTCGCCGGGAGTGAAAATGAAGACTTCCCACGCATTTTTGCTCTTAATCCTAACAGATATTGCGAATTGAAATGGCAATCCGGATTCCAATCTCTTGGGCGGTGGGAAATGCTCGAATCGGGCGTAACTTGCGGTATTTCGAGATATTTAACTGATTTTATGCACGAACGGAGCCGGCGCGGGAGCTGGATTTAGCGAGGCCGGACAAATTTATGCGCAATTCTGGAATTCGATTTCTTGCCATTGCTGGATTAGTTGCTTTTGCTCGATGAAAGATGCTGGGCTGAAGCCGCACCGCTACGAAGATCAGGCTACGGCGGATTCTGCTTCGCCCATAGTGGCGAAGGAATCGAAGAGGGGCTCGACGCCGGTTAGGCGCAAGACATTTGTCACGCGCGGACTCATGCCGACGAGCGCGAGGCGGCGGCCGGTCTTTTGGCAATGGACATAGGCGCGGACCAGGCCGCCTATGGCTACCGAGTCGAGTGACGGGACTTCGGAGAGATCGATGATCAGGCGCTTTTCGTTGACGGCGAGCACGGCGTCTACCAGCGTGGACGACGACTGGTGAGTAATCGGTCCTTTGGCGAATAGGATTTGCAATCCTTCGATTTTGCCGGGTTGCGGGATCACTCGGAATGGTTCGTGGGGCATGGGGCGCATTCTATTCCCGTTGGCACTTAATTCGTTAGATATTTTCTGACTGCGACACGCCGCGATTGCCGGGACTGGAAATTGCGAACGCGGCCGAGAATGGCCGCGATCGAAGACGCAGACGTTTATTTCGTTTTCGGATTTGGGGTTATCTCTTTGCAGCCGTCACCGGTGGCGATATCTTTGGCGGGATCGAAGACGAGTTTTTCGTCCGAGTTCGCATAGGCGGAGAAGCAGCCTGGGCATCCTGTTCCTGCCAGGAGCTTGTCGGTTTTCCAGAGGCGCTTTCCGGATTCGTCGAGGTAGATGCGGAGGAGTTCGCGAGTGCCGTTGGTGGAGCGGGCGGTGGCGGAGACGTATCTTAGGCGGGCGGCGCTGTCGTAATAGTAATGAAAATCCCAGGAGGCATCCTGGCCTTCGCTGTAGTTTTCGTACCAGGGCA
>JABDFR010000036.1 GCA_013286465.1 Acidobacteriota bacterium
ATATTGTCGCCTAGATAGATTGCGTTGTTGGGATCGCGGCCGTTCAGGATTTGCAGCAGGCCTTCGGGATCGGGCTTTGGATTCTTTACGTTTTCTACCGTGACGATTCTTTTGAAGTACGGGCGGAGATTATTGCGGTCCAGCGTGTAGTCGAGCTCGTGGCGGATTCTCCCGGTGAAAATGGCGAGTTCAGAATTTTTGCCGAGGCGCTTGAGGGTGGGCTTCGGCAGCAGCCAGCGCTCGCGCCTCACGTTGCCCGAATTGCCGTTACCCCAATAGATTTCCTGGAATTTCCGCTTTATTTCATCGTAAGAATTATCGAAGCCCAGCGATTGAATCCAGGTGTGGGAGAGTTTCCAGTCGTCATTAAAGCCACCGCGATTTTTCCACGCGTGAATCTCGGCGGAGGTAACGCGCTTGCGCGTGAAGTGGTGCAGCGTCTCGATCAATGTGCGGTGAAAGGAGCCACGCACGTCAACAAGCACGCCATCAACATCAAAAATAATAATCGGTGGCGCAAATTTCTTCATTTAGGAGCCTTCGTAGCGCTGGCGTCCCGCCGGCTCTTACGAGCACAATCTTGGACGAGGGCTGAAATCACGGGCGGATTGCAACAGCCAAATCGTGGCATTAATTTTGATTTTGCGCCGAGTTACAGTTCGAGATATTGCGCAAGTTCGGATCGTAAGAGCCGGCGGGACGCCAGCGCTACAAAGTCAGGAATGCGATTCCTCAGAGCCATCCGTCAAATTTTCGGATTCCGCCGCTGCATCTACTGATTCTGAATTTTCCGATTCCTCGGCTTCGGCAGCCTGTCCTTCGGGAGTGTCGGATTCCGGCTCCAAAGAATCAGAAGTCCAGGCCTCGCCCGGCGCGAAGGAGGCTGCTACGCCGCGGATATCTGGCTCCGGAGCGGGAGCCTCGTCTTCTGTCGGGCGTGCTTTTTGCGTTGATGCTGCGGCCCCGGCGGCCACCGGCTCGCTGGCGGATTTCGCCAACGCTTGGCGGCGCATTCCCAGAACCGATGCGATCAGCTCAATGATCTTTTTTGCGCCGCTGCCATCCGGATCTTTCTCCGGATTGTAGGCGGCGATATCGATAGCCACTAAGCGCGGCTCAACTAGGAAGACTTCGAGAGCCTGGCGCACTTCGTCGAGCGTCAGGCCGCCGGAACCGGAATAATTCGTCGCGCCGAAATTTTCGATCACGTCGACATCAAAATGCACGATGAATTCATTGCGCGCCGCATGCACGCGATCCAGCGCAGTGCGCGCCGCAGCAGCCGCTCCCTGGCGGCGAATATCGGCAGCCGAAAAAACGCGAATCGGCGCACGGCGCAGAAATTCCTCTTCGGGAGGATCGAGGCGATCAACGCCAAACAGCGCAATATCCGGATCGCGCACCAAGGGCGGCTCAGGCCAGAATCGCACCAACTCCGCAGCCCCTCGTCCGGTGAGATGCGCCACCACCATGCCATCGACGCAGCCGGACGGCGTAGTCGCCGGAACATTCAAGTCCGCGTCGCGATCCATGTAAATCATGCTGACATTGTGGAAGTAGCGCCGCACTCCGGCCACGGTAGCCAGCGCCGTGGTGCAATCGCCGCTCAAAATCACCGGCAGCGCTCCGGACTTCACTGCAATTTCCACGCGCGGGCGCAGCGCCTCGAGCGATTTCACCACGCGGGGAAGATTTCTGGCCCGCGGGCTTTCTTCATCAGGCTGGGAAAGTTGGACGGGATCGTCGCCGTGATCGATCACTTCAAATCCAGCGGCGCGCAATTGCTCGCTCAGGCCGGCGGAACGAAGTGCTTCGGGTGCGCGCTCATGTCCGGGAGATAGTGCAGCGGCGCTGGTGGGCGCTCCCAGCAGGGCAATTTTGTCCGGTTGGCGAGTGACCTTAACGGCCACGTGGAGGCTCTCCTGGACTCTAAACTGCCAGCTCGTCGGCAGTTTCGCGCGCGATCGGGGCGTTTCTCCTGCGCGCTACAGCTCAACACTCGGCGCTCGCGAGCGACCGATTTAGCGGGCCGTTCCCTGCCGCACTGTCAGCTCCGGCGGCAAGGTAAAACGAACATCTTCGCGAATCAGATCCAGATCGCGCTGATTCGTATATCCAAGGCTGGCCAAACGCTGGCTCACCTGCTCGACCAGAACTTCGGGAGCCGACGCGCCTGCGGTCAGGCCAACATCGCCGTGCCCTTCCAGCCATTCGGGTTGGATGTCGTTGGCGTCTTCGATCAGGCGCGCGGCAACTCCGGCGCGCTTGGCAACTTCTACCAGGCGATTCGAATTCGAGCTATTGGCCGAGCCGACCACCAGAATCAGGCCGACTTCGCGAGTGAGGGCTTCAACCGCCTCCTGCCGATTCTGCGTGGCATAGCAAATATCATCAGAAGCAGGCCCGGCAATCGACGGAAACCGCTCGCGCAGCCGCGCCACAATTTCCTGCGTGTCGTAAAGCGAAAGCGTAGTCTGCGTCAAAAATGCAAGCCGCTCGGGATCGGGTACATCAAGGACGTCAACTTCTTCGACGCTCCCAACAACGAGGGTTTGCTCAGGCGCCTCGCCCGAGGTACCGACAATTTCCTGGTGATCCTTATGCCCGATCAGGATGAGCGTGCGGCCTTCGCGCGCAAATTTCAGCGCCTCAAGATGGACTTTGGTGACCAGCGGGCAGGTAGCATCGATAACGCGAAGCTGCCGTTCCTTAGCCTCATCGCGCACCCGCGGCGGCACGCCATGCGCGCTAAAAACCAGCACCGCCCCCACAGGCACTTCTTCGATCGATTCGACGAAAATCGCCCCGCGACGCCGCAGCTGGTCAACTACATAGCGATTGTGCACAATCTCATGATGAACGTAGACCGGCGCGCCATAAGCCTCCAGCGCCAACTCGACGATATCCACAGCGCGCACCACCCCAGCGCAAAAGCCGCGCGGGCGTACCCGTACCAAGGTCTTAGCCCCGTTCGTAGTCCCATGAATTTGCGTCAAAGCCAACTCTAACCCCCTGAAACTAATATCTTAACTGATGATGCCGATTCCTGCCACCGCGTTTTCCATGCCGCCGCACACCAGTGGCAAGGGTAAGCGGCCGCGTTTGCCTTCAGATCGAATCCAAGACTGCGATTCCCTCCGGGTACTCCTCGAGGTTGTCGCTTAGCCACACCTGGCCGGCTCGCAGCCTGTGGAAGCGGACAGTCGCTCCTCGACCATCGAAACTTACAATGACAGCAAACTGACCCGCAAAACCATCCGCGAGAGCCGAACGAAGTCGCCGTGCAAGCTCCAGCGCCTCAGGCAACGAATTGATATGCACATGATTGATGAAGCACTCGATACCGGTTTCATCTCCCAAGTCCGCCATACGAGTCCACGCAAGGTTGTGGGCCTGCGACTTAAGCAGCACACATCCTCGTTCCTCAACGAAGCCTCCTGCGAAGAGACGCTCCGTTTCAGCGGAGAGAACGGGCTCATGGGGCCGCAAGTCCGTCAACAGACCGTTCATTTTTTGATTAGCTCTCATCTAGCCAGCTCAGATGTTTTCCCATGTTCATCGTGCCATACTTTGGGACGCCAGCGGTATAACAGCAACAGCGGAGATAAACATGCGATTGGCTGGAAAAGTTGCGATTGTCACTGGGAGCGGACGCGGGATTGGGCGGGCTATCGCGCGGCGGTTTGCTGAAGAGGGAGCCTCGGTTCTCGTAACGGCGCGGACAGAATCCGAAATATGCGCAGTGGCCGAGGAGATCGCGCGAGCCGGCGGCCAAGCCGCGCACATCGCCGCGGATGTTTCCACCGAACGCGGATGCGAAGCGATCGTCCGCGAAGCACGCGGGAAATTGGGCGACGTACACATACTAGTGAACAACGCCGGGATCTACGGTCCGGTGAAAGCGCTCGAAGAAATTTCGCCTGCGGAATGGGATGAAGTCGTCGCCGCGAATCTGCGTTCAGCATTTCTAATGTCGCGATTGGTGCTGCCGGATATGTACGCGCGCGGCTCCGGCGCGATTCTGAATATTTCGAGTATCGCCGCGAAAGCAGCCTTCGGCCTAAATGGGCCATACGCCGCATCGAAAGCCGGCATGAACGGTTTAACCCGCACTCTCGCCGGAGAAGCAGCCCGAAAAGGCGTGCGCGTAAACGGCATCAGCCCAGGCCCAGTCCCAGAAACCATCATGTCGCAGGAATTGGGGCGCGCGCTGGTGAAACGCTTCGACGCCGATCCGGACACGCTCTACAAGCAGATGCTTGAGGGGATATTACAAGGACGGCCGCAGACGGCGGGAGAGATCGCCGCTGCGGCCGTTTTTCTCGTTTCCGAAGAGTCGACTGCAATTACTGGGCAGATTCTGAACGTGGATGGCGGAATGTCTTTCTACTGATCTCTTCCAGCGCGCTCAACCCTTGACGGGTGGCATGTGCCAGCGCACGGGTGCGAGATTCCGCCCAACTAAAACCACGCTCACCGACTTGGCCAATCACATAAATTCCCAGGCCGATGATGAACAGAACTGCGAATGCTGCTCCGAACAGGAGTTCTGCCGCCAGCAGCTCCCGCACGAAGTACAACTGAAAAACGAAGGTGATGCCCAGCGCCCACCAAAGAGCGCGCGTCAGCTTCTGTTGCTTAACAGGGTCATTTGTGAACAGTTCCGAAATGCGATTCATAATTCCTTTCCTTTTCTCACTTACTTAGATGCACGCGCAGGCCCAAAAGACCCATGCGCAAACTGTTGTAAATACAAGGGACTTAGGCAGCGATCTCTTTATTCCTAGAGATTTCTAACGAAAGAGATTGCCGGCGAAGGATATGCGGATGCCGCTCAGAGGGTTTAGTACGAAAGTTGTAGGACTTCGCTAACGGAACGAAGTGCAGCGTTTGCGAACGCAAGCGCCCTTCGTAGGGCCCGCGCTTTATGCCGGGCCTCTTCAGGCAACACGTAAGCGACAGCCGGTAACGCGTAGATTATGCGAATGTGCGGCGAACCGAATTGCGGCAACGCCCGATATCAAAAATTCAACCGAGAATTCAAACAAAATGGCTTTGATCCGCGAATTTGGGGGCGGCGAAAAACGTGGATGTGGCGCGATCGTGCACGAAGAGGCCCGGCATAAAGCACGGGCCCTACGAAGAAAAGGCAGATCGCTTTAGCGGCCTTCGAATGGATACCTGTCTTGCGCTAGCACCGCGTCGGAAACGCGGCGGCGTAGCGCGATTATGTCGACTGGCTCGTGCTTTGAGAAGCGCTTGAGGACCGCGAGTTGTGTGCGCAGCATGTCGCCTTCCAGCGTGGCAACCAGTGCGGTGCGCGCTTCTTTCTCGACGCGATCGCTGGCGCCGTAAATAAACGCGCGAGTTGCGTCGGCCATCACTGACGTCGCGGCCTCCCCGCGAGCCGCCGCAGCCTTCTGCGTCCGCCGCAGCACGGATTCCATGCCGTAAATTTCCATCACCACGTTCGATAGCGACGCGACGATTTCCTGTTCTTCGGAGAGCTTCTCTCGGAATTTCTGCACTGCGGTCCCGGCCGCCAGCAGGAAAGTCTTCTTCGCTTGCGCCAGGGCGCGCTCTTCTTCGGCGAATGCCCCAGCCGGCGCTTCTTCCATCGACGGCCCGGCTAGGACTTCATCCGCTAGCTTCATGGCCGCCTGAATGATCGGCAGAGTGCCGCTCATGGCGCGGCGCATGAGCATCTGGATGATGAGCATGCGATTGATTTCGTTGGTGCCTTCGAAGATGCGATTGATGCGGCTATCGCGGTAGGCGCGTGCCACGGGATAATCTTCGTGGAATCCGTAGCCGCCGAAAATCTGCACCGCTTCGTCTACGCAGAAATCGAGCATTTCGCTTCCATAAACTTTGCTGATGGAACTTTCGATGGCGTATTCCTCGAGCACTTGCATGGCTTGCTGCGTTTTATCTTTGCCGGATTCCTGCGCGGCGACGGCCTGCTCCACCATTCCAGCCGAGCGGTAAATCATCGACTCGACCGCGAAAATCCGAATAGCAATTTCGGCCAGCTTGCCGCGAATCAACCCAAATTCGCGCAACTGCTTACCGAAAGCAGTACGTTCCTTCGAATATTTCGAAGAGGCTTCGAGAATCTTTTTTGCGCCGCCAACGCAATGCGCGCCCAGAGAAAAGCGCCCGACATTGAGCGTATTGAAGGCGACGATGTGTCCGCGGCCCGCTTCGTGCAGCAGATTTTCTTTCGGCACCGGGCAATTCTCGAAAAAGATCGGCACGGTCGAGCTGCCCTTGATGCCCATTTTCTTTTCTTCGGCGCCGACGGTGAAGCCGGGATAGCCTTTTTCGACGATGAAGCAGGAGAATTTCTCGCCGTCGATTTTGGCGAAGACGATGAAGACGTCTGCGAATCCGCCATTGGTGATCCACATCTTCTGCCCATTCAGGATGTAGTTCTTCCCATCGGGCGAAAGGACTGCGCGGGTGCGCGCGGCGAGAGCGTCGGAGCCCGCTTGCGGCTCGGAGAGGCAGTAGCACGAAAGCAATTCGCCGGTGGCAATCTTTGGCAAATATTTTTTCTTTTGCTCTTCGGTACCGAAATAAACGATGGGAATCGTGCCGATGCCGGCGTGGCCGCCGTGCGAAACAGCGAACGAGCCATAGCCCGATACTTTTTCCGCTAGCACCGTGGCGGAAACTTTATCGAGGCCCGCGCCGCCGTACGCTTCTGGAATCGCGCCGCCGAGGATGCCGATTTCGCCGGCCTTCTTCAGGATGTCGGCCATCAAGTTGTCTTTGTGCAGCTCTAGCTCGGGAACTACCGGCATCACTTCCTTGGTGACGAATTCTTCGGCGGTCTGGCCGATGAGGCGCTGATCGTCGGTGAGATCGGCGGGGGTGAAGACGTCATCCGGGGTGCACGGCGTGATTAGGAAGCTGCCGCCGCGCAACAGATTTTGAGAAACAGTGGAAGTGGCCATCGTTGGTGCTCCTTCGGAAACTTGAGGCTCCGCTGCCGTATTCGAAGTTTGCGGTGAACAGATTCTACAGTGAAGCGCCGTCGCGGGCAATTGGCCGCGCGGACAGTGCAAACCTTTACGGCAAAAGCCTCACCTCTGAAGAGGTGAGCTATATTGGGCTCATGGTGGCTTCTTTTTCCTAGGACCTCCCTAATAGCATGTTTTGGATTGCGGCGGCGGTTAGGGTGGTTATGGGTGGGGCTTCGAAAACGGTCACTTTTTCCCGATTAGAAATGGGTCCGGGTGTTTGTTTTGTTGGAGTTACGTCGATTTCTAATCGTTTTGCTTCCCGATTAGAATTTGGTTCATGGCTGGTGGCGTTTGTTTGTTTTGTTGGAGTTACGTGGGGGGTGGGTTCGGTGGGTTGGATTGGTGCTCGATTAGGATTTGGGGCGGCGGTTATTGTATGGTGCTCGATGATTACTTTCTTTTGGGGCACGACGTAGCGGCCGTCCTGGTCGAAGCGGCAGGAGATTTCTATGGCGCGGATTACGGCGTTGCCGCTGGGTCTGCATTCGCCGGCATGTTCGATGATGCGATCTAGGGCGTGGCGGATATGGGAGCGGCGGAGGTTCCAGAGGCCGCGGGCGTGGGCATGGCGGTAGAGGGCGGAGAGGCTGGGTAGATCGAAGTCGCGGACGATGTGCTCGGTGGGGGCCCAGTGGAGGAAGGCGGTGTCGATGTCTTCGCGATCGGGGTGGTTGCAGATGGTGCATTTGCGGGAGTGGCGGTCTTCGGTTGGGGTGGATGCGGCCTCTGATTCCAGTTCTGTATGCATTGGCTTTTCCTTTGGCTCCCTGTGATGTTTCTCGGCGGCTCTGCGGAGTGCGCCGAAGATAGGATGGGGTTAGATATCTAGTTCGTCAACTATAAAGTGATGAGGAATGGGGGGAATTGGGGGGTTTTTGTGATTTAGTTGGGAAAGGCGCTGGAAAGTAGGTCGTGGGCTTCCTGTTTGGTTACCTTTTGTTACATGTTGGTTGAGGAGTGACATTATTTGGCTAGTGGGGGTGGGCGAACGCGGAAAATGCTGGATCGCGTCACGGCTGCGCGAGTAGGCCAGATTTTTCGTGGTCGGTACTCGGGCGGGCGAGGCAAGCAAGCCAGCGCCCCTACGCGGAGAAGTTCAACGGCTTCGGAGGAAGTCAAAAGACCATTTCAAATTTCAGATTTGAAATTTCAGATTGAAGAAACTGCAAATTCGAATTCAACTTCCAATGCGAATACAAAGACCAGTGCAAATGCGGACTCCTTACCCCTAGAGGGGATTCGGGATGACAATGTTTCGACTTTTTCCGCGGCGTGTAAAGTCGGGGGCGTTTGGCGGGATTTTCGGCACGACTAAAGTCGTGCCCTGACAAACCACTTGCGGCCGGGCCTCGCTGCCGGGACATTTCAACTAGGAGACGACTCGAATGCGCAAACTGACTCGCGTGATTTTCGGCTTGGCAATGCTTGCCGGATTATTCGTCGCTGGAGTTTCTCGTGGCGACGGTCAGGCGCCCGCCGTGAAAACCGCGGAGCTGGCGCCTGAAATGCAGAAACTTGGTTTCCTTGTGGGCGATTGGCATTACATCAATAAATTTGAGAAGAGCAAGATGATGCCTGACGGCGGGGCGAGTGAGGGAACTTACCGTGCCACGATTGGACCGGGCGGCCACTCGATTTTGACTGACTTTGAGGAAACTACTGGGCCGATGGCTGGGGCGGCTGGGCATGAAGTATTTACTTGGGACGCGGCTAAGAGTGCTTTTGTGGGTTATGCGTTTTCTTCGGATGGTGCTGGATGTTTCACCCGCACGGGATCCTTGGAAAAGGATCAGTTGGTTTTTACGCGGGAGATGAATGCTGGGGGGAAGACTGTGCGGATGCGGTTTGTTTATACCGAGGCTAAAACCGACGCGATTACGATCGAGGTTTATATGTCGAGGGGTGATGCGCCGTTGGCTTTGGCGTTTACCACTCGGGCTAAGAAAATTTAGGTGCGGGGCGACTGAGCCTTTAGCAAAGTGCAGCGATACCGCTACGGGGCCGAAAGGCGGGAGGGGCTGAAGACCCTCGCCTACGAATACGAAGAGAAACCCTTACGCTACTCGCTCTAGGATTCCTGCGGCGCCCATGCCTCCGCCTACGCACATTGTTACTATGCCGTAGCGCTCGTTGCGGCGTTCCAATTCCCGCAAGATTGACGCGGTTAGTTTTGCGCCGGTGCAGCCTAGTGGGTGGCCTAGGGCGATGGCGCCGCCGTTGGGATTTACGCGATTGGGATCTATGCCTGCCATTTTGATTACCGCTAGCGCTTGTGCTGCGAATGCTTCGTTTAGTTCGAATACATCGATATCTTCTAGGCGGAGGCCGGCTAGCTTTAGGGCTTTCGGAATTGCGTAGGCGGGGCCGATGCCCATTTCTTCGGGCGGGACGCCGGCGGTGGCGAAGGCTAGAAATTTCGCCATTGGCTCGATTTTTAGTTCGCGGGCGCGTTCGGCGCTCATCACTACGGCGGCGGCTGCGCCGTCGCTGGTCTGCGAGCTGTTGCCTGCTGTTACCGTGCCGCGGGCGTGGAATGCGGGCTTCAATTTTGCGAGGGCTTCCATCGACGTGTCGGCGCGCGGGCCTTCGTCGGTGTCGTAGATGAGCTTGGTCGTTTTCGGCTTGTTGCCGTTGTTCGGCGGAATTTCGGTTAGGCTCACTTCTACCGGCACGATTTCGTCTTTGAATTTTCCGGCGGCGATGGCGGCGATGGCGTTTTTGTGGCTGCGCAGGGAAAATTCATCGGCTTGTTCGCGGGTGATGCCGTATTTCTTTGCCAAATTTTCCGCGGTCAGGCCCATGCCTAGATAGACATCCGGATAGTGATCCATCAGCCAGGGATTTGGGGAAACTTTATTGCCGCCCATGGGAATCAGGCTCATGGATTCGGTGCCGCCGGCGACGATTACGTGGGCTTGGCCGGACATGATGCGTTCGGCGGCTAGGGCGATGGCCTGGAGACCTGAAGAGCAGAAACGATTGATGGTCATTGCGGAAGTTTCTACCGGTAGGCCGGCGCGTAGGGAGGCGATGCGGGCTACGTTCATGCCGGATTCGGCTTCGGGAGTGGCGCAGCCGAGGATTACATCTTCGATTTCTTTTACGTCGAGGCCTTTGGCGCGGGCGATGGCTTCTTTGATGCTGGCGGCGGCTAGATCGTCGGGGCGGCTGGTGCGTAGAGTGCCTTTGGGGGCTTTGCCTACTGCTGTGCGCACTGAGCTTACGATTACGGCTTCACGCATGATTCACCTTCCTGATGGGATGCTGGAGGTATTGGATGCTGTATGGCATCAAAAAGCAACAGCGGTTTTAAACGTACGGCCGGCGTCTCTGCCGGCTCTTTCGACGGACGGCGTGAGCCAAGGCCTGGATCACGGACTGAGCGAAACATTAAATAAGTGGCAGTAGTTGGCTTCTCGGTCCGATCGTGACTGTTGCCCATGGTGAAAAAGGTGGTCGTAAGAGCCGGCAGGGACGCCGGCGGTACGAAAGAAACACCTCAGAATCTCAGGCGCACGGCGAATTGGATTACGCGGGGGCCGCCACCGCCTAGGCCGGGATTGCCTTGGGCTACATCTGGAGTGGCGGAGATTACGCCGTCGGGGCCGAAGCCTGGGGTGACTACGTTATTGGGTAACGCGAAATTTGGATGATTGAAAATATTGAAAAGTTCGGCGCGGAATTGTACGGCGACTGACTCGGTGATTTTCGTGTCTTTGGTGACCGAGAAATCTACGTTCCAGAATCCGGGGCCGTAGATTTGATCGCGGCCTAGCGTGCCGAATTCGCCGGCTGGCTCGGCGAAGGCATTGGGATTCAGATAGCCGGTTGACGGCGTCCAGTTCGGCAGGATTGGATTCACGCCCGGAACTACGTCGGGGCGCAGGTGGCCGTTGATTCCGAATTCGTCGTCGATGATGGGGATCGGGCGGCCGGATTGAATCGTGACGATGGTATTGAGCGCCCAGCCTTCGGCGAGGCGCTTCGGCAGGCTGCCCCATGCTGGGACGGAATAATTTAGCGCGCCGGTGAAGCGATGCTTGGTGTCGAAAGTTGACGGGCCTTTTTCTGCGCGCAGATCATCGGAATTTTGCGGGAAGGCGGCGGTGGCGAAATTGAAATCGATGCCGTCGGAGGCGTCGTCGATTGACTTCGAGAAAACGTAGCCGTAGAAGCCGGAGAGGCCGTGGAAATTTCGGAGCCTGCCGTTAAGTTGCAGGGCGTGGTAGGTGGAGCTGGCGCCGGTGCTGAATTCGTCGATGGTTTCGTAAGTTGGATTGGTGAAATCCTGGTTGATATCGTGGAGCCGCGTGAGGCGCGTGCCTTTGCTTCCTACGTAGCCGATCTGGAAGGAGGCGTGATCGCCGGCTTGTTGCTCGATATTTAGATTCCAACTGCTTACGTAGGGCGTGCGGAGATTTGGATCGACTACGAAAATTTCATAGGGCGGTGGCGCTGTTGTGAAAACTGGGCCGGGTGCTTCGCCGGTGAATGCAGTTTGATTGAACTCCATGGGAAAAACTGGCTTTGGGCCGATCGGATTCGTGGCGATGCCTGCGACGTCGGTGAAATTGGCGATCATTAAATCTTGGGGAATGTAATCGTAGTAGAGGCCGTAGCCGGCGCGAACCGTGGTGCGCGCGAACGGGCTCCAGGCTACGCCGATGCGCGGGCCGAAATTATTTAGATCGCGTGCGTACGGGTGCGAGAGGCCGCCCGAGCCTACGTTTTGCAGCAGTGAATTGGGGCCGAGGCCGGGGCCGAAATTGTAGAGTAGGCCATCCTTCTCGCTGATGGGGCCAAAATATTCCCAGCGCACGCCGAGATTGAGCGTTAAGTTCGGGCGCACGCGGTAATCGTCCTGCGCGAAGAACGCGGTGCCGTTGTTGTAGGTTGTGCGCTGCGTGTTGCCGGTATTGGCGGTCGTAAAGCAGAAATCGCATTCGGCGTTTCCGAGATAATAGTTGGTCAGCACGTCGATAATCGTTTGATCGAGCGTTGTGTCGTTGTTGCTTGTGGAAAAGCCGATCAGGCCGCGTTCGAGATTGTCATTGAAGGCGCTGACTGCTACGCGGCGGTACTCGCCGCCGAATTTGAATGTGTGGACGCCGTGAATCCAGGTGAAATTGTCGAGGATCTGGTAGCTCTGGCTGGTGCGCGCGCGGGGGACGCTGAACGCGGTGGCGCCTAGATTTTCGATTGCGCCATCGAAGTCGATTTCCGGGAGGCCGGCGTGATTGGTGCCGAAATCTAGACCGGGAATGGTCAAGTTAGCTTTGGCATCGGCTGAGGTGAAGGAATTTGAAAAGCGCGTGTAGCCGAAACGCAGCTCGTTGAGCTTTGACGCGCCGAGCGTGGAGAGCAGGCTCGCCGATAGAACATTTACGCGCGTCGGGGAAATTTGCGCGAACGGCGCTAGACGCGAGCCGCTGCCTTCTCCGCCGAGCGAGCCGAAGGGAAAAGTCTGATTGTCGTTCCCGAAGGCGTAACGCACGGCGAAACTCTCGTTGGCCGAGAATTTGTGATCGAGCTTGACGATCAAGTTGTCGTTATTGTTGACGTCGTTCACCACGCCTGGCAATTCGTTCGTGGTGCTTTGCGGGAACAAGGTGAGGATCGCGTCGAGAGGTGCGGTAACAATCGCCGGATCGATCAGCAGCGCTGCACTGCGCGCCGAGGCGATTTCTGCTTGCGTGGGCACCTGGAAAACGAAGTCGGAGCCGACGCGCTCGCGCTGGCCTTCGTAGGCCGCGAAGAAAAATGTGCGGTCCTTGATGATTGGGCCGCCGATCGATGCACCGAATTGATTGTTGATGAATAGTGTTTGCGGATCGGGCGTGACGTTGAAAAAGTTGCGCGCGTCGAAATAGGAATCGCGATTGTATTCAAAAGCTGATCCGTGAAATTGATTGGTGCCGGATTTGGTTAGGATGTTTACGACCGAGCCGCTATTGCGTCCATATTCCGCGGGAAATTGCGATTGCACATTGAATTCCTGAATCGCGTCGATGGGCAGCAATGTCGCGGGCGCCCCGCTGATGCCCACTTGGTTTAGCGCGGAATTGTTGAACCATGGATCGTTGTTGTCCGTGCCGTCGAGCGTGTAATTATTTGAGCGGTCGCGATTGCCATTGATATTGAATTGTCCGAAGCCTTTTTCGGTGCCGGCGACGCCCGAGCCTTCGACGGTGACGCCGGGCACGAGTGCGACGAGTTTGCCGAAATCGCGGCCATTCAGCGGCAACTCCTCCACCATCTTGTTGTCGACCACCTCGCCGAGCACGTCGCGTTCAGTGTCGATCAGCGGCGCCGTCGCGGGAACTTCGATGTAATCAACGTTGCCAATCTGCAGCGCGATGTCGAGAGTCGTGTCGCGGCCGACTTCCACGATGGCTCTTCGCGGAACCAGTCGAAATCCCGTGGCCTTGGCTTCGACGGAATATTCTCCGGCTTCGAGCTCGGGAATTTGATAGCCGCCATCGCCCGCAGTCGTGACTGTGCGCGAATCGCCATTCGCGATGTTTTTGGCGGTGACGGTCGCGGAAACAACAACTGCTCCGGAAGGATCGGTGACAACTCCGTGGATTGTGCCGCGGTAAGTCTGCGCGGCGGCGCCATTTGCACAGACGAGCAGAACGAATAGCAGCGCACCGAATTTGAGGAATGAACTTACAACCTGCGGGAAATCGAGCGTGCGCGTTCTCATGCGGGCACCTTTATTTTCCTTTTCGCGGAATGATTACGGCAACCGGTGGATCGACATCATAGACTTTCGAAAAATTCCTTTCGTTGACGGCGAATCCTACGCGCCCCCGCGAATCGACGTACAGCAGAGGCTGGCCGACGGGTACATCCATGAAAGTTTTCACGTAGGGCATGGTGTAGGGCTTGCCGGCGATCTTGACGGTGACTTTATCGCCGAGTTCGTAGCCCAGATTTTTGAAATCCTCGCCGCGGACATCGGTAATCAGGCTGCCGAATGGATCATCGAGACCGATTACGTCGCCGGAAATTCCGTTGTCAGTCACCGTAGCCTGGACCGTTTTCAGATGGACCAGTTCCGGAACATCGGGCCCGGCCAATTTCCAATCTTCGCCCGCGACCAGATGCGCGGCGGCCGGGGAAAAAATATCGCGGCCATGAAATGTGGACGAAATTCCTTCGCCGATCATCCACGAACGGTTGGTGATTTCGCGCGCGCCTACGATTCCATCGCGCTCGACCACCGGGGTGATCAATCCGTTGTCCGGCAGCACAAAATATTGGCCCTTCTTCGATTTCACGATTACCGCTTTGCGCGAAGTGCCCACGCCCGGATCGACGACTACCAGGAAAACTGTGCCCGACGGATAGTAAGGCGTGACGCCGGAGAGAAAGCGCGCGCCTTCTTCGATCGAAAAGGGCGTTACCTGATGGGTGATGTCCATGATGCGCACGTCGGGGACAATTTGAATGATGACTGCCTTGCAGATTGCTACCGCATCATTTGCCGTACCGAAATCGGTCATGAATACGAGTACGGGATGAGTTGCGCCGCTTTGCGCTGGAGCTTCCTTGCTGCCGGGCCGCGTGGCGCAGCCCGCCGCTAGTAAAATGCAGGCGCAGAACGCTAAGCTCGCGGCTGCGCGCCATCGTGCGCGTGACGCTAGTGGCCGCTGCCGGTGATGCTCGGTGCTGTTTGTGCAAGGATGCACGCCAACCTTTTCAGGAGTCACGATTCAGATGCCCTCGCGCGGATTTGGATTCGGTTCCTGCCCCAAGAACTTGGCGAAAGTATAGCGAATCGCGGCGGGGGGCGGAAGAAGTCTCTCGGGTGATGGATTTGATTTTGTGATTGGTGCAAGACAAAACGGGGCCGAAAGGCGGGCGGGACTGAAAGGCCCGCCCCTACGACGGCGTACCAAAACGAGGGCCGAAAGGCGGGCGGGACTGGAAGGCCCGCCCCTACGACGGCGTACCAAAAAGAGGGCCGAAAGGCGGGCGGGACTGAAAGGCCCGCCCCTACGAATTATGGACGCTTGCGATATTTTTCGTAGAGTTCGGTGTGGCGATTCTCCAGGCTGACCGGCTGCCCTTTGATGAATAGGTAGCGCACTTGTGTGCGAATTTCTAGCGGATCGCCATCGGTCACGACGATATTGGCCAGCTTTCCGGTTTCGATGGTGCCGAGTTGATCGTCTACGCCTAGCATTTTTGCGGCGTTCACCGTGATTGCGCGGAGGGCTTCGTCGTGCGATAGGCCGTAGGCGACGGCGTTGCCGGCTTGTTGCGAGAGGCGGCGCGAGAACGATGTATCGAAGCTGGCGAAAGCGATTGGGATTCCGGCGGCGGCTAGTTCCGACGGCTGCGTCATCGGCTTATCGTAGGGATAGTCTTCTTCATTCGGCTCGCTCATGATCGGGCCGAGAATTACGGGAATATTTTTCTGCTTGAGCAGATCTTTTACTCGCCACGCTTCGGTGCCGCCGGCCAAAATCATTTTTAAGTTTTGCTTGCTGCAAAATTCGACGGAATTGCGGATGTCGCGGGCTGTTTGCGCCACCACGAGCACCGGAAGCTTTCCTTCCACCACGGGAATCAGCGCCTCGAGTTTCAGATCGCGCTCGAAATTCTGTGTTGAACCCTTCTCGACCGCCTGTGCATAGTGGCGCGCGCGCTCGAGATAATCGCCGAGCGCGTAAACTTTTTTGTCGTACTCGGCTTTCACTTCGGAATAGGGCCGCTCGTTGAAGCTGCCGGTTTCGTAATCGAAATTTCTGCTCTCGATCGACGGCCAGTTCACCACCATCGCCGCCGACGAGCCTAACGTCATTTGCTCATTGGTCCAGCCGGCTAGATTCAGGAGCGAGGCTTGGCCGGCGATGGTAGGAGCGCTGCCGCCGGTATCGAAGCCGCGAACGCCGGGAGTGGCGAGGACTTCGGTGATGCCGCTCGAGCGCGTGACGGCGATATGGGCGCTTTCTGGATTTACCGCGGTCATGGCCACGATATCCGGATTGAAATCGCCGAGCTCGGAAATATCATTCGTCGCGCGTACCGCGCTGATTTCGGTTAGGCCGGTTTGCGTGATGGGATCGAAGAAGCCTGGGTAAACTTCGAGGCCCTTTGCATCGACTACTTTTGCTTCGGCGGGGACGTTGATATTTGAGCCGGTTGCGGCGATTTTGCCGTCGCGGATTAGGACGGTGCCATTTTCGATCGGGGCGCCTGCGAGCGTGAATATTTTCGCGCCTTGAATGGCGTACACGCTCGGTTCGCTATCGGCGCGCGCACTGAGGCCTAAATTTGGCAGCATCGTTATGGCTGGGGTGCTGCTCAGCATCAGCAGAAGAATTAGGGCAGTGAGGCGGGGAGCGCGTGCCAGGGGTGCAGCCGAGCGGTTCGCGGCACGGATGGGGCCGAACGGCGGGCGGGGCTGAAGGCCCGCCCCTACGAGAGTCCAGTTCGCGCGCTTCATCGCACACCTCCTGTACCTTCGCTTGCATTTTTGGGAGGTGTGGCCTTATCTTGCTCGGCTTTTTTCTTGGCTTCGTCGGCTTTTCGTTTTTCTTCGGATTTTTTCTTTTCTTCTTCGCGGGCGTTCTTTTCTTTTTCTAGCAGTGCTTTTTTCTCGGTTTCGAGGGCGGGACGGCCGGCTATATCTCGATCGCGATCGAAATATACGGTGCCGTCGATCAGCGTCTTCTGCGCTACCGCGTAGACGCTCAGCGGATTGTGATTGTAGATGACCAGGTCGGCGTCTTTGCCGACGTCGATCGAGCCTACGCGATTATCGATTCCCAACTGAATTGCGGGATTCAGCGTCACGAGCTTCAGCGCTTCATTTTCGGAAAGCCCGCCATACTTGATCGCTTTCGCCGCTTCTTGATTCAGGTGACGCGCTTCTTCGCTGTCGTCCGAATTTACCGAGACGACTACGCCGCGCTCGGTCATCAGGGCGGAGTTGTAAGGAATCGCGTCGTAGGCTTCCATTTTGTAAGCCCACCAATCGGAAAAAGTGGACGCGCCTACGCCGTATGCCGCGAGCTCCTCGGCGATTTTGTAGCCTTCGAGCACATGCTGGAACGTGCGCACCTTGAATCCAAATTCCTTGGAGACGCGCATCAACATCAAAATTTCATCCGCGCGGTAAGAATGGCAATGGATGTAACGCTTCCCTTCCAGCACTTCGACGAGCGGCTCGAGTTTCAAATTGCGCCGCGGCGGAATTAGATTCGCCTCGCCAGCGGCCTTGCGACGATCGTATTCGTCCCATTGCTTTTTGTATTCCTTGGCCTCGGTGAACGCTTGGCGGATCGTTTCCTCGACGCCCATGCGCGTGTTGGGATAGCGCTGCGGATATCCGGGAGGCGGACGGTAATTCGACCACTTTGGATTTTCGCCGAGCGCGAATTTAATTCCGGGCAGCGCGCCCTCGAATGGCAACTCGCTCGAGGGCTTGCCCCAACGCAACTTGATCACGATCGTTTGCCCGCCGATCGGATTCGCGCTGCCGTGGAGCACATTCGCGACGGTGACGCCGCCGGCCAGATCGTAATAAATCGAAGGGTCCTCGGAATTTAGAACATCGCCGATATTCACCATCGAGGTGACCGCGAGGCTGCCTTCGTTCACGTCGCCGCTGACTGCGATGTGCGAGTGGCAATCGATAATTCCGGGCAAAATATATTCGCCGCTGGCATCGATTACCGTTGCGCCTTCGGGTGCTTTGATGTCGGCGCCCACTTCGGCGATTTTTCCATCGCGAATGAGGATCGAACCGTGTTCGATGTTGCCGTGAGTGATGGTGAGGATGGTGGCGTTTTTGATCAGCGTCACGTTGGGCTTCGCGTCCGCCGCGTTGGCGCGCGCGATGCTCGACGTTCCAGCGGCGATCAGAAGCGTGGCGACTGCTGCGATCCCGATAGCGATCGATTTCCGGTTCATCGGCCCACCTCGGGATCGTCGTTCGATTCTTGCGGCGACTCACCGGGTTTTTCGCCTGGTTTGTGCGGCATTTCGACTTCGTGAATTTCGAAATGGCGGCCGTCCACGAACACGTGCTTTACTTTCGTTTTTTCGGCGAAGAGATCGCCGTCGGCAATTACGAGATTCGCAATTTTTCCTGGCTCGATGCTGCCGAGTCGATCCGAGACGCCGAGAATTTCGGCGGCGTCCAAAGTAAAAGCTCGGAGCGCGGCGTCGGAAGAAAGTCCGGCGGTGGTGGCGCGGCGCACATTCTTCTGAATCTCTTTCGGATCGGCGAGGCCGCCGGATGAAAATGCGAATTTCACTCCCACTTTCGCGAGCGCTGCGGGCGAACCCGGCGCGCGATCGCGGAATCGCAGCTCACGCAGCGAGGGAATATCTTCGGGATCGGGATCTTTCGGGCCTTCCGGCCATTTCAAATTCACGATTACCTGATATTTTTTCGCGGCGATCAGATCGGCAACTTCGTAGCTTTGTTGGCCGCCGTAAAGCACCGCGTGCAAATTCCATTCCTGCGCTAGCCGCATGGCGCGCGGGATTTCCACCAAAGTATTCGCGGGAAAGAGAACCGGTTCCTTGCGATGCAGAATCAGCGTCATGATTTCTTCGGTGCGGTCAACATTGGGGCGCTCGATTCCATTCGGATGCGCGGCGTAAGGTGGCGCGGCTTCGTCGTACCACGCTGTGTCGTCGTTGACCTGGCGCAAATACGAAATCACGCCCATCAGCGAATCCGGAAATCCAAAGGTTTCGGGCCGCAAGCCGATGCGCAGAGCGGCATGCGAGCGGACGATCATTTGGCTTACGCGTTCGTCATTTAGATCGATGAGCGAGCCTTGGCCGGCGATGATGGCTTCTTCCGGAAGAACGAGTGCTGTGGTGAATCCGGCGTCGCGCCAGGATTCGATGCGCTTGTCGGCTGCGTTCAGATCGTCTGAGGCTACGATCCACGGCGATGTGCTCGGGCGATCTTCCGGGCCCGTTGAAATATGTTCTGGAATCGGTGCGGCGCCGCGGCGGCGGCCGCGGCCGCGCGCTTCACCGGCGGGAGCTTCTGGTTTCGTGATTCCGAGATCGTTGCCTGCATCGATCAAGCCGGGATAAACGGTGAGGCCCTTGCCATCGATCACCCAGGCTTCGGCGGGAATTTTCGCGCTGGCGGTGGCGCCGACGGATTGAATTAGGCCATTCGCGATTACCACGGTGCCGGATTCGAGGACTGGACCCGAGACTGGAACGATGCGCGCGTTTGTGATCGCGAAATAGCGCGGCTCGCCGCCCTCGGCACGCAGCCGCGACGCTTGAGACAGCAGCGACGCAGCGATCAAAATGATTGCCGCAAATATCCACGGCGCGTTGCCGGCTGATTTCAATTTCATTCCACACCCCTCGACGGCCCGCGAGACCGACGGCTGGCAGCGAAATTCGCGATGATTACTGGGACGCGCGATGCTAGAGGCAGGTTCCGCAAGTGTCAAGAAGCCTCTGCGCATGCTCGGGAAAATAGACTGGGCGACGGCGGAATTGTGAGCAGGTGGGCGCGAGCGGATACGGGGGTGCGTCCGATCTTAGATTTGGCTCGATCGCGCAGAAAGATGCTCGGCTGAAGGGGTTGCGGAAAAAGAGGCACGGTACGAAATCCGCTTGCATAGGCAAAGGCATCGGAGATTTGAAATTTCAGATTTGAAATTTCAAATCGAAGAAACAACAAATGCGAATGCAAACGCGAGTGCCAATGCAAATTCCAATGCAAATGCAGATCCCTCACCCCTGAAGGGGATTCGGGATGACAGCCGTCAGCTTTTTTCCGCGGCTTGTGAAGCCGACCGCTACGAAGGCCTCGAACTGCTAATTGCGAAGAGGCTTGCCGGTTTTCAGGGTGTGGGCGATGCGCTCTTGGGTCTTGCGTTCGCCGCAGAGGCTTACGAAGGCCTCGCGCTCGAGATCCAGAATGTATTGCTCGGAGACAATTTGTGGAGCGGAGAGCGCGCCGCCGGCGAGCACGTTGGCGAGCTTGCGGCCGACGACCGCGTCGTACTCGCTGATGAATTCGCCGCGCAGCATCATGTGCAACGCGAGCTTCGCGCCGGCTATGAATTGCTCGCCTAGCACGCGAATTTGCGCCGGGGCTGGGGGATGATATTCCGCGCGCACCAGGCCGAGCGCGGTTTCCTTCGCATCAGCGACCAGCCGGTCGCGATTCATGGCGATCAAGTCGCCTCGGCGGAGGAATCCATTGGCGCGGGCTTCTTCCGCGCTGGTGGAAACTTTGGCCATGGCGATTGTTTCGAAAACTGGCTTCAGCGCGTGCATTAAACCGAGCGATTCGCCGCCGGCGGAATTTTCATTTGCGCGGATTAGCATTTCTTTCGTTCCGCCGCCGCCGGGAATCAGACCGACGCCCGTTTCGACCAGGCCCATATACGTTTCTGCGGCGGCATGAATTCTGGCGCCGTGCAGCGGAATTTCGCAGCCACCGCCTAGCGACATCCCATGCGGAGCGACCACTACCGGCCGCGGCGAATATTTAATCGCCATGTTGCAGCGCTGGAATTGGCGGACTGCCATGTGCAGATCGTCCCATTCTTCTTCCTGGGCGCTGATCAGCAACAGCATGATGTTTGCGCCGACCGAAAAATTCGCGGCTTGATTGGCGATCACCATCGCTTCGAAATCCGTTTCGAGGCGCTTCAGGCCGGCATAAATCATCGAAACGATGTCGCCGCCGATGGCATTCATCTTGGCGTGGAATTCGCAGCAAACTACGCCGTCGCCGAGATCGATCAGGCTGGCGCCGGCATTCGTTTGCACGGTTTTCGAGCGGTCTTTTAGCGATTTCAAAATGATGATGCCCGGCGGCTCGGGCGCGGGGTGCATTGAGGCTGTGGAAACATCGAAGTAGCGCAGCTCGCCGTGCGAAGATTCGTAGAAAGATTTCTTGCCGGAGGAGAGCAGCCGATCGACAAGCAGCGGCACAGGCCGTTTTTCGCGCTCGAGCGCCTTGGCCATGTTCTCTACGCCCACCGCATCCCAAATTTCAAACGGGCCAAGCTCCCAGGCGAAGCCCCAGCGCATGGCGCGATCGACATCGATGACGCGATCTGCGATTTCCGGGACGCGCCGCGCCGCGTACGAGCACATCTCGCTCAAGCTGCCCCACAGAAATTGCGCGCCTTTGTCGCCCGGCTTGCCTTCGAGAATCGGCCCGATCAGCGCTTGCAAACGCTCGCGGGTGCCTTCGATTTGTTTCCCGGCATCGATCGAAGCGAAGCGCGCTTTTTGCTTCGGCCGGTATTCCATTTTTTGCCAGTCGAGCGTCTCGATTGCTTTGCTGCCGCCTTTGCGCACCTGCTTATAAAATCCGGAGCCGGTTTTTTCGCCCAGCCAGCCGCGCTTGATCATTTCTTCGATGAGTGGCGGAACTTTGTAGGCTTCGCGCGATTCATCGTGCGCGGCGTTCTCATAAATGTTGCGAATCACGTTCACCAAAATATCGAGCCCCACAATATCTGTGGTCCGGAACGTCGCTGATTTCGGCCAGCCGACAGCTGGACCGGTGCAGGCGTCGACTTCCTCGATGGTCATGCCTAGCTCGGTCATCAGCCGGATTACATTGAGCATCGAGTAGGTGCCAATGCGATTGGCGATGAAGTTCGGCGTGTCCTTGGCTACGACCACGCCTTTACCGAGCCGGTGATCGCAAATTTCATCGAGCGAGCCAATCACATCCGGGCGCGCTTTCGGCCCCGGAATCAATTCGACCAGCTTCATGTAACGCGGCGGATTGAAAAAATGCGTGCCGGCAAAATGCGTTTCGAAATCCGCCGAGCGCCCGTCGGAAACTAAATGAATCGGCAATCCGGAAGTGTTCGTAGAAACAATCGTGCCCGGCTTGCGATGCTGCTCGACGCGCTCAAAAAGCCCGCGTTTGATCTCCAAATTTTCGGCGACCGCCTCGATAATCCAATCCACCTCGCCGCACCAGCCAAGATTGTCTTCAAAATTGCCGATGGTAATGAGCTGCGGCGTCTCCGCAGTAAAAAATGCCGCCGGACGCGCCTTCTTGGCCGCCTCTAGCCCCGCGCGAACGATCCGATTCCTTACCGCCGGCGATTCGAGCGTCAATCCCTTGGCCTTTTCTTCGGCATTCAATTCGCGCGGGGCGATATCCAGCAAGAAACACGGAATTCCGGCATTGGCCAGATGCGCCGCAATGCGCGCGCCCATCGTGCCCGCGCCTAGAACCGCCACTTTTTCGATTCTTCGTGTCACTTTATGCGCTCCGAAAGGTTGGACGTTACGAACCCAGAACTGGAAATCGACGCCGGACCCCAAGCATCGCCGCTTTAGGGTACTCTGTCAAATAGGGTCGCTTGGGAAGATGGGAAACGCGATGAAATGGATTGGTGGAGCGGTGCGCGGCTTGCGGTCCTTCGCCTATGGACCGGGAGACGGCCGTCCGCGCGTGGGTCTGGCCCTCGGCGGAGGATTCGCACGCGGAATCTCGCATATTGGCGTCCTGAAGGTGCTGGAACAGGAAGGCATCCCGGTGGAATTTATCGCCGGAACTAGCGTCGGCGCGCTGATCGCCGCGGGCTATGCCAGCGGCGCCAAGCTCGACATGATGGAAGAGCAAGGTTCCAGCACGCACTTTCGCGATTTCGGACGCTGGACGCTTTCGCGCATGGGCATGGCTTCGAATGAGCGCTTAGAAAATTTCCTACACAAATTCACAACTTCCCGTTTTTTTGAAGAAATGAAAATTCCGTTGAGCATCGTGGCTACCGATTTAATTAAAGGCGAGACCGTCTATTTCACCGATGGCGAAATTGGCCCGGCGTTGCGGGCTTCGTGCGCTTATCCTGGGCTGTTTTTGCCGGTGGAATATCGCGGGCGAATTTTAGTCGACGGATTCCTGACCGAAGCAGTTCCCGCCGAAGCGGTGCGCCAACTGGGAGCAACAGTGATCATCGCGGTGTATCTCGAGCCTGGCGAGCTGAAAGAAAAGCCGCGCAATACCATCGAAGTGATCGGCCGCTCGTTTTCCATCATTCAGGGCACCTACGAGCAACCGTGGCGTTCAATCGCTGACGTAGTCATCGAGCCGGATGTCCGCGACGTCCTCTGGGACGGTTTCGCGCTGACCCCGCGTCTGGTGGCGGCCGGCGCTGCGGCTACGCGCGCTGCGCTTCCGCAAATCAAGGCCGCTATTGAACGCCGCACTGCGCCGTCCGAAATCGGCTCCGCAGAAGAATAAAGGCACCGTCTCCGTAGCGTTGGCGTCTCGCCGGCTCTTGCGAAGGCACAAGCCCGCCGAAGCCTGATCGACCGTCGGCGCGAACAGTAAGAATATATCGAACGATTGTGAAGTGTAGTCCGCCCGTCAGTTCAGCCTTTAGGGAAAACTTTGCTCGTAAGAGCCGGCGGGACGCCAGCGCTACGAAAGAGGCGGATACGTCTGCATCGCCGCCGAAGCGCAAACGTAGAATAAATCGAACGATTGTGACGTGTGGTCCGTCCGTGAGTGGTGCCCGTACAGGGAGAATTGCTCGTCAGATGCCGGCAGAGACGCCGGCGCTACTTAAAGCGAAGAATTTCTATTCTGCTGAAGATCTTGCTAACCGCTTTGGCTTGGCGCGCGTCAATAAGGAAGGGGGAATCGAACTCGCAGGGCGATGACCGCTGCTACGCCCCAGTCATCAGCCTTATCGGTTCGAATCCCCCCTTCACTACGCGCTCTAATACTCCTTTCAGACCCGATATGCAATAAAAAGGCGATCGCGCGCGATTTTATCCTTCAGTTCTAGTCGCCGTGGACGGGCTCGGCATGGCTCACCACGTCACCATCTCCCCGTTTCAAGCCGCCAAAAACGAGGGTAGAAAGCAGGGTCATGCCCCCCAAGACGTAGAATGCGCGCTGAATTCCGTGAATAAACTGAGGCGGATCAGAGAGATAGCGGTTGGGCAGGAAAAAGGCGGTCACCAACGATGCCGTCGCGACCCCGAAGCTGACGGACATCTGCTGCATGGTGCTGGCGATTGAGCTGGCCGCGCTTTCCTCGGCCGGCGAGACTTCGGCATATACGAGGGTGTTCATGCTCGTATATTGCAAGGAGGTGAAGAATCCGTAGCAGAACACCTCCGCCACGATCAGCCATACCGGAGTGCTCTTGCCGATGGTCGAAAAAATCAGGATGAGCAAGCCGATGAATACGGTATTTGAAATCAGCACGGCCCGATAGCCGAAGCGCGCCAGGATCCGCGGCATAGTCATTTTCAAGCTCATCGCGGCAAACGCCTGCGGCATCATCAGCAGGCCGGATTGAATGGGCGTGAATCCCAGCCCCACCTGATATAAAAGTGGAAAGAGAAATGGAATTCCGCCGATGCCCAAGCGCGTGACAAAGCTCCCGGTAACGGCCGCGCGAAAAGTGCGCAGGCGGAATAGCACGAGCCGCAGCATGGGATGATCAGTCCGGGTAGCGTGAAATCCATATCCCGCCAGCAGAACGAACGAGAGCGCCAAAAGCCCCAAAATCTCCCGCGTGCTCAATGTATGCTCGCCGAAAACTTCCAGCACATAGGAAAGCAGCGCCACGCCCGACCCGAAAAGAAGCAACCCCGCCACGTCCAGCGGATCCGTTTTCGCCTCGCGGTAATCCGGAAGATGCCGGTAGACCAAGTACAAGCCCGTCAGCCCAATCGGAATATTCACGAAGAAAATCAAACGCCAGTGCAGATATCCAACGATCAAGCCGCCAGCAATCGGCCCGAGCATTGGCCCAATCAATCCGGGAATGGCTACAAAGCTCATCGCCCGAATCAATTCCGATCGCGCGAAAGTCCGCACAATCGTAAGCCGCCCCACTGGCACCATCATCGATCCGCCGCAACCCTGCAAAATCCGGCAGGCCACCAGCAAATGAATGTTGCTGGTAATCCCGCAAAGAAATGATCCCAAGGTAAAAATGGCAATCGCCGAGGAAAACACGCGCCGCGTCCCGAATCGATCGGCCATCCACCCGCTGATGGGAATAAAGACCGCTAGGCTGAGCGTGTAACTGGCGAGCACCGATTTCATGCTGAGCGGTGCCACATGCAGCGCGGCGGCAATCGTAGGCACAGCGGTATTCAAGATAGTGGTGTCGAGCGACTCCATGAAGAACGCCACGGCAATCAGCCACGGCAGCAACCGCTTGCTAGCATCGGCGAGGGAAGGTTGTGAGACGGGAGATTCAGTCGGGCCCGGAAGGCTCATAGTTAGGCGGGTTTAATCTCGCGGATGGTCACTTGGAGCTCGTGCCCATTGCCCTTCCCTCGTTTATTCAGGAAATCTTGGAGTGCTTGCGCAAGTCGAGCGGGCTGGACGCTTAGCCCGGCCTCGATCTCGCCATCTGCGATGGGCAAAGTATCGTCGAACTCGGCCGAGCCGGTGAAATTGCGCATGGCAAAGCTATCGAGCCAATCGAGCGGACAGGGCCGCGCCGCGCCGTCATCGATTATTTCAACATGGAGTTTCCGAGCGAACATGCGCGGAGAGTATAACATCGCGGGAATTCGCAGCCGTTGCGCCGCGCGGGCTGGGAATATTTCAGTTGGCTTTCTTCCAGCGAAGAAAGGCGATGGCCGCCCAGACCAGCTCTACCGCACCGAACGGCCACGCCCCCTGCAAAAATCCATAGATCGAGCCGAGGATACACGCGCCTGAAAATGCCAGAATGTAAATCCGGCCGCGGCGCTCGAGCGCGTAGCACACCACCATCGCCGTCACAGCAAACAATCCGAAGAGAGTTAGTTTGCTCACGCCGCTAGTGAATCCCAAGACTCGTCGAAACTCGATCCTCCAAGCGATCTAGAATTTAACCATAATCGACAAATCGATGAACGACTCATCCTTCCGCAAATCCGGGAACCACACGCTGCTGATACCGCCGCCGCAAGCCGTTTCCGCGGCCCCGAGACTGGTCTGTCCGGAAGTCAATCCGCTGGCGCAGGTAAAAAATTCCGGCGAATTATTATTTCCGCCGGGGGGTGTGATGCCGCCGCGGCCCGTCCAATAAGGCACGCTGGCATGGCGATAATCATATTCCCAGCGGAAAGTGATGTATTGCTTGGGCATGTAGTCGAACGTGAAGGAGGTATCCCACGCTTTGAAAGGATCGCCCGGATTGCCCGTAAAGTAAGGCGAATTCGTCGCCGCGGTGATGGCGCTTTCTCCGTTGATCGGCGGAATCAACACGAGATAGCGCCCGGGATTGTTGATTTGCCCGCCGCCGACAGTCACGCCGAACAAATCCTTATGGAACCAAAAACGGTTGTAAAGCATATAGCCGACGAAGCTCTGCTTGGGATGGCCGTTCTTTCCGCCATAGCAACTCACGCCGCCGCCATATTCGCAGCCGAGATCGCCGGTGAAACTGAAGGCCATCTTGTCGAGCGTTTTTTCCGGCCGGTCGTAATATTTCACTTCCACGCTGTCGTCGGTGTGAATGCGTTTGCGCCCGGGGATGAAGAGATCGTCTTGGCCCAAACCGTAATTATTGGAAATAATGTTGATCCACGGCTTCGGCGTCCATTTCACTTGTCCGCCAAGCCCCGGCCGGTGATTCGCCGATCCGTACGACTGCCAGCCATTGATGAACCACGGCTCGATCTTCAAATGCGCCGTGGGAAAAACTTGCACGCGCAGCCCCTCGAAAAACCACGGGGTATTCGACGAAACGTACGAGGGCTGGTAGGCCCAGTTGTCGAAATTGTAGTAGCTGAATAGCCCGATGTAGGACAGGAAGATTCCGCCGTCCACGTTGACGCCGTGCAGGACATCGAAGTGATATCCGCCGTAAGCCTCGGCCAAATAGCGATAGGCGCTGACCAAATCCCACTGGCCATGACCTGGGCTTGGATCATTTCGCGGCGTCGTTGCCGAATACATGCCGAACTGCGTCATCAGCCGGGCGCGAACGTTGGCATAGTGGAAGTCGCCGCCCACACCGAATTGCTCGAGTTGTATTTCGTTCGTGCGGAAGAGTTCGCTTGACCCGCCCATGGAGTGATCGGTCGGATGATTGAAGTCGTAGACGTAATTCACGTCCGCGCGAATTTCCGGCGTGAAAAATTTCGAATCCCAGAAGATGTCCTTGGTGCGCGGATTGCCGTTCAGCCAAGTCCAGTCCCAATCTGAGAATGGCTCGACCTTGGCAGGCTTGGCGGCTTCTGTCTGCAACAGTGAAGCCGTTGGCGCCTTCTTGAAATCGGGGCCCGCGGCGGGACTTGCGGGGCTCGCTGGAGTGGGGCTCGCGCTCGTCGTGCCAGACATTACTGGAGTACCCGGTGCGGCGGGCGCGGGCGAGGCCACCGTCGCCGCAGTTGGAGCCGCATTGACCTGCGATGCCTTCAGCGTCTGTACCTCGGCTTCGAGTTGCTGAATGCGCTGCTTCATCGCTTCGAGCTCTTTCGTAATCTCGCTCGCCGAAGGCTGCGCTGCGCCTGTATCATCACCGCTCACCAGCGGATTGGATGGAGCGCCGGCAGGCGATGCCGTCGCGCTCTGCTGCTGTGGGCGCGGCGCGGCTTGCAAGCCGCGCGGCGAAAACAGACCGAGAATCAATCCGCAATAGACTGCAAAAATTCGCCCCATTCTGTGGTGTCGGCTCTCGTTTGGCGTGCTCATAAAGGTTTGCTTTTCTCCTGGCTAGAAAACTTTAGGAAACCGATCCCGGCCCCGCTCCCCTGGCAAACTTCCAATCCTTCGATGCACGCGCCGCCTTTTTTACCGCATTTAGTCGCTATGCAAGGGGCGGCCGGCCCCACCGAATTCGACACGAACCGGGCCACATTCGTCCCCGATTCGACAGATGTCACAAATCCAGAGTTGAACGTCGGGCTGATCCGGCACCCCGCAAATATTCAGTTAGGCGATCTTCTTCGGGAGCACTTCTCGGTGATTTCGATCACTATTCTCGATGGCAGGCGCCACACCCGACGAAAGTGGCAACGACAACTCCACATACGATATTCGGGGCAACTGCGCCGCGGCTTTGTACTGCTTCGGCGTACTTGCCGGCTTTCCATCCGATTCTCCCGGATTTCGCCGCCTGCTCAATCTGGACCACTGCGCAAAAGACTGCCCCGGCTTGCGGATTGCGGCGAACGAATTAAATTCCGACGGCCCGGTAATCGAAGTCTCCGACGGCGAGGAAGGCGAGCTGTGGCGCTTCTCGTCGCGCCGGAGCTGAACGAGCATGTAAATATAAAATGCACAGGCAATAATCGCCGGGATGGCAATCGCGTATTTCATCGGATTCGCTCCTTCGCGCCTGTCGCCGGCATCGGCGTTGCCCCACACTCCTGCAAGCGCAGCGTCCGTAACTAGCACGATATTCCGCAAACATCAGAAAGGAATAAGCGAGATGTAAGGATTTCGTAAGTGGCGCCGGCGCGTCTGCCGGCATCTTACGAGCGAAAAACTCTGGGAGGTCCGCGATCGTGGGCGGATTGAAACACTAGCTAGTACGCTGTAGTTGGATTCTGTAGTCCGGCCGCGACTTCGGCACTTGGCAAAATTTGACGTCGCAAGATGCCGGCGGGGACGCCGGCGCTACTTTACGGCGCGGTCTGAATCGGTAATCCGAATGGGGCCAGCGAATC
>JABDFR010000037.1 GCA_013286465.1 Acidobacteriota bacterium
CGATCGCGAAAGTGATAAGCGGTTCGGGTAGGCGGGCCGGCGGATAGAAGATTGCGCCATTTTTATCGCCGAGAGTGTCGGCGGTTAGCGTGTCTTTTAGTTTTGCTACTGCGCCGATGTCGCCTGCTTGCAGCTCAGTTACTGCCGTGGCTGTTTTTCCCTGCATGATTTGGACGTGCTGCAGGCGCTCTTCTGTGTTGCGATTGAAATTGTTGAGGTGCGCGTCGTTTTTTAGAACGCCGGACATTACTTTGAAGTAGGAGATGCGGCCGGAGAACGGATCGGCGAGGGTTTTGAAGACGAAGATGGAGCACGGCTCGTTGATGGCGATTTTGCGATCGACGGTGTCGCCTTTGTGGTCCGACTGCTTGTGGCCGGTGAAGACTTTGCGGGCTGCGGGCGAGGGAAAAATATCGGCGATGAAATTCAGGATGGCATCGCTGCCGATATTGTGGAGCGCGGAGCTGAGCATTACCGGCAAGATGCGCTTGGCGATTACGGCTTCGCGCAGGCCCTTTTTCAAATCCGGGATTGGTAGCGTGCCTTCGTCGAAGAATTCCTGCATCAGGGCGTCATCGCCTTCGGCGACCAATTCGACCAGGGCCTCGTGCGCCGCTTTCGCTTCTTCGGCCATCTCGGCGGGGATTTCGCCGATTTGCGCTTTGCCGTCGCCATCGGGCTTGTAGGTGAGCGATTGCATGGTGACTAGATCGATCACGCCTTTGAAGCTTTTTTCCTGGCCGATGGGCAATTGGATTGGAACTACGCCACGGCCGAAAACATCCTGGAGCGATTTCATGGCGCGTTCGAAGCTGGCTAGTTCGCGATCCATCCAGTTGATTACGAAGGCGCGGGGGATATCGTATTCGGTGGCGAAATCCCAGACTTTTTCGGTGACGACCTGGACGCCGGCGGCGGCGTCGACGAGGATTAGCGCGGCATCGGCGGCGATTAGCGAGGCTTTGGTTTCGTTGACGAAGGTGCTGTAGCCGGGGGTATCGAGGAGATTGATTTTGATTTTATCGGCAGCGCCGGGGGCTTGCCATTCGGCGAAGGCCATTGCGGATTGGATGGAAATTTTTCTGGCGATTTCTTCTTCGTCCCAGTCGGTGACGGTGGAGCCTTCGTTGACTTTGCCGCAGCGCTGGGTCATGCCCGCAGTGAACAGCAACGACGATACGAGCTGCGTTTTCCCCGTATCGCCGTGACCTACAATGCCAACGTTACGAATCGCATCGGTGGTGTAAGTTTTCATGATTGTCCTCGATTGGCCGACGGAGGGAGGGATCGCTCCGCCGAAAAGCATGATGCGGAAGAGACATGCCAGCGTGCCCCACTTGAACGGGCGGATGCTAACACAGGGCGCTTGGCGGGTACAACATTGTCAGAGGTCAAACGGCCCAGGGCGGCTGGGGCTGAAAACTGGATGTGAAAAGGGTGATTTTCTCCCGATTAGAAATGAATCGGGCTTTTGTTTTCAGTGAGTTGCGCGATTTCTAATAAAAACGTCTCCCGATTAGAAATTGGGGTGTTTTTTAGGGGACGCGAACCCTGGTGGGCCTCCATGGGGCGGTTTGTGGTTTTCGTTGCCATATTGCCGCGGCGAGAATAGTTTGGCGTATCGACGGAGTCAATGGAACTATGGATACATTTTTGGGGTAGTACGGATTGCAGAGTTGGGGTTTTGCGGGCGGCGCCAGGATTACGGGGCGAAAAACAGGGCCGAACGGCGGGAGGGTCTGAAAAGAAAGACCCTCCCCTACTGTTTATGCTTCGAGTTGATCGTGGCGCTTTAGGGTGGGTAGTGATTTTATGGATTTGCCGGATTTTTGTTGGGCGATCCTTAGTTCGTAGAGGCTTTGTAGGTTTAGCCAGAATTGTGGACTGGTGCCGAAGAAATGAGCCAGGCGTAGGGCGGTGTCGCCGGTGATGGAGCGCGTGCCGTTTAGGATTTGAGTGACGCGGTTGGTTGGGACGCGGAGTTTTCGGGCTAGCGCGGCTGCGCTCATTTCGAGTGCGTCGAGTTCTTCGGCGAGGTGTTCGCCGGGATGGATTGGGGCGAGTGACATTGCGTTTCTCCTAGTGATAATCAACGATCTCGACGTTTGACGGCCCTGGCGCCCGGCTTGGCCACTCGAAGCAAATCCGCCATTGACCGTTGATGCGGATACTGTATTGCCCCTTGCGGTCACCTAAGAGCGCCTCGAAACAATTGCCAGGCAATGCGGCGAGATCGCGGAGTGACGTGGCGGCTTCGAGACGGTCGAGCTTCAAGCGCGCGGGGCGTTCGACGCCTGAGAAGGCTTTGACGCGATTCCCGGCGGCAAAGCTTCTCGTCCGCTTGTCCCGAAAGCTGACGATCACTGGTTCAGTTTAATAGAAAGTACGCGTTACGTCAAGCGTAATGAATGATGAGAGCGGCTGGCGTGACGGGGCCGAAAGGTGGGAGGGTCTGAAAGGAAAGACCCTCCCCTACTGGATGGCGCGGAGGTTTAGAGGTGGTGGCGTCTGCGCTGCAGCGAACGATAGGGCGAGAGGAGTTCGGCTGTGCTCGCAGTTGCTGACGGATTGGACTGTCTAGTGGGTTGCGCGGCGTGGGATTGCGCGAGCGCGTTTGCGTCTACTGGAGTGTAGTCGCAGCCTGGGATGCCGGGATGGTTCTCGTCGCAGGGAATCAGCAATGCGGCGTGGTCGTTGCCGGCGGGGTCTGTTCCATTGCCTGCGATTTCGCCGCGATTGTTGATGAATGTCGCTTCCTGGAACGCGATCAAATCAGCACCCGGAACGGCCAGGTCATAGAGGTGAACCATGGGGCCGCCGTTTTGCCAGAGGAAGCCGTAGCCATTTCCTTGGGAGTCCTGAGCGCCGCCTACGACCTGCCCTAGATCGTTGATGCCTTCGGCCTCGCCGAAAGTGTCGGTCGCCGGGCTGATGTTGGTCATTACTCCGTTCTTCCACAAGAACGCATAGACAAATTGATCGCCCAGGATGGTCGAATAACCGATCACTTCTCCGGTGTTGTTCATCCATTCGGCGCTTCCGAAGACTCCTCCCAACGTGCCCAAATCCTGCATGCCTGTCGCTTTCGACCATAGGAACGGGTGCCCCACCTGGTCGCCGGCGAGATTTGATGAACCTGCGACTTGGCCCCTGTCATTCATGTAATTTCCTATGGCATAGGCTCCGCCGAGTGTTCCGAGGTCAATCATCTTGCCGTTCTGCCAAACGAACGGGTCGGTCGTGGGAAGGCCGGTGGTGGGATTGACGATGTTGTTGGTGAAAGAGATTCCGTTTACCTGGCCGAGATCGTTCACGTAGAAAGCAACGCTGTCGGTGCCGTCACCGAGTGTACCGAGATCGCGCATCACGCCGCGTTCCCACAGAAAGGCGTGCACCTGCGTGGCGGCTTGAACGGCGAAATTAAAGCCGCCTGTGTTGTAAGCGTCGGGAATGGTGTTCGCAGCGCCGCCGACTACCTGGCCGAAATCGTTGGCGCTGTAGGGGACGCTCTCGTATCCGCCGAGCGTTCCCAAGTCGAAGGTTTTTTTTCCGAGCCACAGTGTTGCATGGACTTCCGGCACGCCGAGGAGCGGATCGATCGATCCGTTGGTGGATCCGCCGACGATCAGCCCTGCGTCGGTGATCCATTGCTCGCAACTGCTGGTACCGCCGGGAAGAGTGCCCAGATCGGTGAAGACGCCGTTCTGCCACAGGAACGCGTGTTGAATATAGTTTGGTCCAGGGCCGTTCGCGAAATAGAAATTGATGTTCGGATAGTTGGGATCCATTTCGGCGGTGGTGCCGCAAGTCGAGGCCATCCCGCGATTGTTGAGCGGTCCGGTCAGACCGTAAATGAGGCTGTCGGGACCGCCCGGTGTGCCGAGGTCGATTAGATTGTAATGATGCAGGGTGTCGCGATGGAATTGTCCCCGGAGATTTTTCGGGACGGTGAGCGCGGCGATGACGAAAAGGCAAAGAGCGCAGACGAAGATGCTGGGTTTCATGGATTCCTCACTTTTCGAGACGGAATGATGCTCTCCCTTGGGAGACTTGGCCGCTGCGTGCGCCATCCCTGGGTGAGCGGCCGAAGAATGGCGGGAAAGTAGCTTGGGTGGTCGGGAATGGCAATGGCGAGGGGTCTCAAATTCTTCTGATGGGAATCTCATCGGCTATCGGTTTGATTCGATTAGGCTTAGCGGGCAGCGGGGATCGACTAGATTCAACTCGTTTGCATAATGAACGAGTAGTACAATCGGCGCTCCCCGCGGGAGTTGTTGATGGCTTCACCAGCCCATGCGCCATCGGTGATTTGCTTCGGGCCGTTCGAACTGGACGCCGCTGGGGGAGAACTGCGCAAGGGCGGGATTTCGCTGAAGATCCATCCGCAGCCTTTTCGCGTGTTGCAACTGCTTGCTGAACGGCCCCGCCAGATTGTTAGCCGCGATGAAATCCGGAAGTGCCTTTGGGGCGGGAATACGTTTGTGGATTTTGATGGGGGGATCAATTCTTGCTTGAATCAGATTCGCATCGCGCTGGGCGATGATCCCGAGAAGCCGCGATACATTGAGACCATTCCGCGGCGGGGCTACCGCTTCGTGGCGGCGGTGAGCTCGCAGTTCCCTGCCGAACGTGGCGCCGGTGCGGATGAGCACGCGCCTGAGTTGCTCGTCGTTCCCGAGAAAAATCACGAACTTGCCGGAGTGCCGAGGAAATCGAAAGTGCTCGCCGCCATCATCGCTGGCGCTACGGCGCTGGCGTTGATACTGGGCTTTTATGCATGGACTTCGCGGAGCGCGCCGCGCGAGTTGCGGGAGACGCAGCTTACGGCCAACTCGAGCGACAATCCGGTGACTGGGGATGCGATTTCGCCGGATGGGAAATATTTGGCGTACTCGGATAAGCAAGGAGTGCACCTGAAGCTGCTGGCTACGGGGGAAACGCAGACGCTGAGCCAGATTTCATCGGATTGGTATTTTGCGTGGTATCCCGACAGCACGCGGTTTCTCGGGAGCGAAATTGCGCGTCACGGCTTGTGGATTTTTTCGGTGATCGGAGGAACGCCGCGGAAATTTCTGGAGGATGGAATATTGGGAAGCGTTGCGCCGGATGGCTCGACGGTGGCGTTCACTCGAAATACCGGGCGTGTCGGGGATCGAGAAGTTTGGTTTGTCGGGGCCGATGGCTCGAACGCGCGAAAATTTCTGGACGTCGGCGAGGACACCGCGGTGCAGGAGCCATGGTGGTCGCCCGATGGCCAGCGGATCGCTTACTACACGCAGCGGCAACTTTCGGACCGGTTTGAGGTCAAGGTGGAAACGCGCGACCTGAAGGGTGATGCGCCCGCGGTGATCTATTCGGAATTTGCAGCGACTCCGGAGAAATCCAAGTTGCGGGATTTTAATTGGTTGACGGCAGGCTCGATGGTGCTGTCCTTGGCGGAGCCGGATTCAGATCTGGTGAACACTTTTACGGTGCGGTGCAATCTGTGGGAATTGCCGATTGACTCGCGCAGCGGACGCGCGGCTGGAACGATGAAACGATTGACGAATTTGCCGGTGGGCGCGGACGTGACGTATTTGTATCCGACGGCGGATGGCAAGAGGATTTCCGTGCTGCGGATGTTGGGATCGGTCTCCGTCTACCTAGCGGACTTTGATGCTGGAGGGCGGCACATTTCGCCGCCTAACCGGCTGACGGCTACCGACGGTTGGAATAATGCGCCGGTGTGGGATCGCGATAGCCGTGCGATTTTTTTTGAATCGAATCGCGACGGGCGGTTGCAAATTTTCAGGCAGGAGGTTGGCGGAGATACGGCGGGGCTAGTGGCGAGCGGGACGGGAGAGGCGAGCGTGCCGGTGGTGAGTCCGGACGGTGCGTTTATCTTGTACGTGACACCGGCTCACGCGATGGTGGGCGGGTCGGCGACGCCGGTGCAACTTATGCGAGTGCCGCGAGACGGAGGCCCGCCGCAGCAGATTTTGTCCGCACACCTGGTGGATTCGCCGCGATGCGCGCGGGGCGGGGGAGGCTTGTGTGCGATTGCGGAGCCGTCGGAGGACCGCAAACAAATTATCTTCACCGCGTTTGATGTGCTGCACGGACGCGGGAGAGAACTGGCGCGGATCGACGCGGATCCGAATGCGGATTATGGCTGGGATCTTTCGCCGGATGGAACTGAAATTTCGTATATCAAGCGCGTGCCTCGATCCGATGGCAAGATTTTTTCGTCCGAGGGTCCGATTCACGTTCTGTCTTTGAATGGGGCGCCGCCGCGGGAGATTCAGGTGAAGGGCATGAACGAATTTCGCGAGTATGTGGATTGGGCCGCGAATGGGAAGGGATTAATTCTTGCACATCCTACGGAGACGGACGCGGAATTGATTTATGTGGATATGGCGGGAAACGCGAACGTGTTGTGGCGCCAAAAAGGTGCGGCGGCGGTGCGCGGGGTTTCTTCGCCGGATGGGCGGCATCTGGCGATTCTTTGCGGCGGGGCTTACAACAACGTTTGGATGATGGAGAATTTTTAGGGGCGCGCGGGCCGAAAGGCGGGAGGGCTGAAGCACCCTCCGCTACTGGTGGTGGCGGGACATTATTGGGCCGAATTTTGATGGCGAGTTTCGTGAGGAGCGATGTGCCGGGCTCGGGGGATTTACTGCTGCTAGGGTGGCTGGATCAGCTGGATGGTAGTTGCAGCCTTCTTCGGCTGGGTGATTTTGGTCGCAGGGGATTAGCAGGAAGGCGTGTTGGTTGCCGTTGGCGTCTACTGCGGTGCCGGCGATTTCGCCGGCGTCATTGATGGCGTTGGGGATTTGGAGGTATAGGGCGGAGCCGGAAGGAATTAGTGAGTTCAGGTCGATGAGCGAACCGTCCTGCCAGAGCATTGCGCGGGAGCTATCGCCGAAATCGCAGACTGGGGATGAGGCGCCTACTACCTGGGAGCTGGCGTTGATCGCGGCGGCATAGCTGCAGGGGTCGTCGGCGATTACTCCGATGTCCGTGATGCTATCTGGATTCTTCCATAGAGTTGCGTGGAATGTGGTGTCGCCGGAGAGAGTTGCGAAGCCGGCGATTTGGCCTTGCTCGTTGATGGCGAAGCCGCCGGCGGAATCGCCGCCGAGGGAGCCGCCTAGTTGGCGAATTGTGCCGTGTTCCCAGAGAAAGCCGGGGGCGGATTGATCGCCGGCGGTGGAGGATTCGCCGGTGATTTGTCCGCGGTTGTTCATGGCGGCGGCGAGAGTGCAGGTGCCGCCGAGCGAGCCTAGGTCGCGCATGCCTTTGTCTTTTTCCCAGATGAAAGAATCGGTGGGGACGGGAAAGCAGGAACCTGGCGCTGTTGAGGAGGTGTAGGAATATCCGGCGACTTGTCCGGCGTCATTGATTAGGAAGGCTTGGGCGTCGGTGCCGCCTAGGGTGCCGAGATCTTGCATGCCGTTGCGTTTGTCCCAGATGAAGGCGCGGACCTGGTAGAGGTATGGCGGGACGATGCCGCCCCAGAGCCAGAATGCGCCTGGGCCGACGGCGTCGGGAAGCTGTTGCATGGAATTCGGATCGGGAGTTGCGTTCAATGCGGACCCTACTACCTGGCCGGAACTGTTTACGGCGTTGGCTTCGCTTTGGTAGCCGCCTTCGGGCAATGTGCCCAAGTCTGTGACGGTGCCTTGGTGCCAGAGGACGGCGTGGCTTTGCGGCAGGCCTGGGTATAACGGATCGAGTTCGCCATTTTCAGAGAGTCCGGCGACGAGGCCGTCGGGGCTGATCCACATGGGGACGCTGCTGCCGCCGCCCGGTAGTGCGCCCAAATCGGCCTCGTGGCCGTTGCTGCTTGCTACGAAGGCGTGGACTACGTTGCAGTCCCAGAAACAAAAGTTGGGGAACGGGTCGGGCGCCGCTGTGTCGGCAAAGCCGACTGCATTTCCGCGGCTATTCAGGACCGATGAGCCGGGAAAAGCATTGCCGCTGCCTGGGACGAAATAACTTTGCGGGCCGCCGAGGGTGCTGCCGAGATCGACGAGTTTGTAATGATGATGATGGTTGGCGGAATCTGGAATGCTGGCCGCCGCGGTGGTTGACGGAGTTTGCGGATTGATTTGAATTGCATAATTTCCGTTGATTAGATTTGGAGGAGTCGCGGAATCGGTGACGGACACGACCACGTTGTAAGTTCCCACGGAAGTTGGCGCGCCTTCAATGCCGGTGGCAGCCACGCAGCATCCAGAACTGCCGTTTTCAATATTGATCGAACCGATGTCGAGCCCAGGAGGCACTGACGAGCCAGCCGCGGCGGTCCAACTCCAGTTATAAGGAGGCGTCCCGCCGGCCGCGGCGAGTTGGAAGCCGCTGAGAGAGAGGAAGCATTCCTGTCCGAGGACCGGGAGGAGGATGCAATGACAGTCCTGGGAGCCTTGCATGCACCTGCCGCCGGAGCGGCGGTCATAACCGGCGCCGACCGTTCCAGCTGGAGGAGCGCCAGAGGTAATGCCGAGTGGAGCAGTGGCGGAGACCGCGATGGATTGAGATGACGCGGTAATCGAGGAAGTGGCTGAGTCGGTAGCAGTGATGGTCTGCGCGCCGCTGGATTCCAAGGTGGCCGCGAAGCTCCCGACGCCACTGGCGAGCGGAGAGGCGGGGGGTAGCGCGGCGTGGGGATCGGTACTCGTGAATTGAACCATGCCGGAATAGGAGGTGTCGACATTGTTGGAGGCGTCGAGGGCGGTGACTGTGAAAGTGAAAGCGGTGCCTGTGACGGCGGTGGCAGGAGCGGTGACCGAGAAGTGAAAGGCCGGAGGGGGAGGGGGCGGCGGTGGCGAACCGCTGCCGCCGGCTGAGCTGCACGCGGTGAGGATATTCGCGGCAAGAATCGCGAGCAGAAGTAGCGTGGATTTTTTCATGGCGCCTCGGTCGGGCGAAATTATCTGTGCAGTTCGAGAATGGCAATGACTGGCGATGTCAGATTTTTCTTGGCGGAATGTCATCGTCCATGTCGTTGGAAATTTGGGAGTTGGGGCGGGTTAAAGGCGGGCGGGGCTTAACTGCAAGACCCGCCCCTACAACGGCAACGGCGGGTGGGGTACAAAGATAGATTACTGTCGTCTAAGCATTTAGCTAGTAGTAGAATCCAGCCACTCGTTTCGGAGCTCTTTGATGGCTACGCCGGCCCAATCGCCATCGGTGATTTGCTTCGGCCCATTCGAACTGGATGCCGCGAATGTGGAGCTTCGTAAAGCCGGAGTGTCGCTGAAGATCCATCCGCAGCCTTTCCAGGTTTTGCTGTTGCTTGCCGGACGACCTAAACAAATTGTTACGCGGGAGGAGATACGCACCGCTCTTTGGGGCGGCAATACTTTTGTGGACTTTGAGCGCGGGATCAATTCTTGCATCAACCAGATTCGCGCGGTGATGGGCGACGATCCGGAGAAGCCTCGCTATATCGAGACGGTGCCGCGACGCGGGTACCGATTTATTGCTGCGGTGAGCACGGAGCTGCGCGTTAATACAGCCGCTGACGATTATTTTCATAGCGCATCGGCGGCGCTGTACGGTAACGGGGAACGGTCTTCGGCGGTTGCGAGTGTTCCGGGTTTGCACGTCGTGGCTGACGATGTCGCTCCCGTGCGCTCTTCGAATTCGGAGCGGATGCTCCTCTTGGCGGGTTGCGTGGCGCTCGTGGTCGTGATTGGCACGATCTGGTGGGTCGTCAGGCGCGGCGTCACGACGCCGCACGGCTTGCCGGATCTGAAACAAATTCAACTTACTGCAAATTCGAGCGAGAACGCTGTGACCGGTGGCGCGATTTCGCCGGATGGCAAGTACCTGGCTTACAGCGACACGGCGGGAATGCACATCAAGCTGATCCAGACTGGCGATACGCGCGATGTTGCGCAGCCGGACATTTTCAAGGGCCTGCAAGTGAGCTGGACGATCTTGCCGAACTGGGCGCGGGAGGGCGCGAGAATTATCGCCACGGCGAATGTGCCGGGGCGCGCGCCGAGCATTTGGAGCGTGCCGGTGATCGGCGGAACGCCGCGGAAGATTCGGGACGATGCGACCGCGACGGGGGTCACGCGCGATGGCTCGTGGGTGGCGTTTACGACGCGAACCGGCATGCTTGGAGATGATCGCGAGATTTGGATGATGACGGCCGATGGCGAGCAGGCACGCAGGTTATACGACGGCGGCGAGCACACCGTTTTTTACGGACCGGAGTGGTCGCCCGATGGGCAGCGCTTGGTGTATGTGCGGCACTACGAGGAAGGGGAAAAACTGGAATTCGCGCTGGAGAGCCGCGACTTGCTCGGCAATCCTGCGGCGCAAGTGCTGCCCACGTGGGTATGGGACTACAAATGGTTGCCGGAAGGGCGGCTGATTTACTCCGTGAGTGACCCTGGGCCGATTGGGGAGAGCTGCAGTTTCTGGGGAGTGCGGCTGGATGGGCGAACCGGCCGTGCGCTGAGCGAGCCGGAGCGATTGACGCACTGGGCAAACGTGTGCATGGACAATTTGAGCATGACGGAAGATGGGAAGAAGCTGGCGTTGCGCAAATGGTCGTGGCAAGGGGACGTGTATGTGGCTGATCTCGTGGGCGGGGCGCGCCTATCCACGCCGCAACGTCTGACGCTCAATGAGGGCCGGAGTTATCCCGCGGCGTGGACGCCGGATAGCAAGGCGGTGATATTTGGGGCGTATCGCGATGGGCAGTGGGGACTATTCAAGCAGATTGTGGGCGCGGAGAAGGCCGAATTTCTGGCGACGGTCGCTGACTCGAAACACCTGAGCGACTATGGCGTGGATGACATTTGGAGCGCGAGCGCGCGGGTAAGTCCTGATGGAGCGTGGCTGCTTTATTTGAGGGCGCCTCCGGAGATCGCTACGCGCGCTTTCACTGCGACGCCGACCCAATTGATGCGCGTTGCGATCTCGGGCGGCGCGGCCGAAGTGGTGATGACGGCACACATTTATCTGGGCCCTTCCTGCGCGCGTGCACCGGCCGGACGGTGCGTCATCGATGAGCAAACTGCGGATGCGAAGCAACTCGTGTTCAAATCGCTAGATCCGCTGAAGGGCCCCGGCGCGGAGTTGGCGCGATTCGATACCGATCCCACGGCGCGCTACCCGAATGGATATGTTTGGGCGCTATCTCCTGATGGCGGGGCGATTGCGATTTTCCAGCGCTCGGGACCGGTGATACATCTGCTGTCGTTGCGCGAGCACACTTCACGAGCGCTGACGGTGAAGGGCTGGGACAATTTCCAGAGCGTGAGTTGGGCCGCGGACGGGAAGGGATTGATCGTCGCGTGCGCTACCAAGGATGGGGCTGTTCTGCTGCATGTGGATTTGCGGGGGCATGCCGAGAGGCTGTGGCAGCAGAAGGGGAATTTGCAATCCGCTAACGCTGCGCTTGCCGCGCCGTGGGGACTGCCTTCGCCCGATGGACGGCATTTGGCGATTTACTCCGGAGAGTTGAGCGGGAATATGTGGATGATGGAGAATTTTTAGGGGCTGGTGTTTTTTTTTGCGGGGGCATTCGCCGCGAAATTCTGCGGTCCCGGTGGCGTTAGTTGCACGCCTGATGTTTTCATCTCCATGTTTCGCAAGATTTTAGGGACCGCGCTGGCTTTGCGTTTTCGTCGCTTCGCGAAATGCGATTCGCTCTTCGCATGAGAATCCAATATTTGGAATTGTGGGTTGGTGCGGCGTACTAGGAGTTGCGGTGCCGTGCCATTTCTGAGCGGCGAAATCCGCATACAAAAAGTTCTGTATGGACTTGTTTTGGGAGCGGGATTTAGCTGTGGGTATGACTCCCTCCTCTCGGGCGCGGGCACGGGCTGGCGAACGGAGAATGCGGATTTTGATTGCCGACGATCATCCGGTGATCCGGCGGACGGTGCGGGAGATTTTGGAGGCGCATCCGCGGTTGGAAGTTATTGGCGAAGTGGAGGATGGGCTGCGGGCGGTGGAGGAGGCTGAGAAATTGAAGCCGGATGTGGTGGTTTTGAATGTGACCATGCCGGTGATGAATGGATTGGAGGCGGCGCGGGAGATTAAGGCGAAGGTGCCGGAGTCGGTGATTGTGATTTTGTCTTCGCATGCGGATGAACTGTTGATTGAGGATGCGAAGAGAGTTGGGGCACGGGCTTATGTGGCTAAGACTAAGGCTGCGAGGGATTTGGTTGCGGCGATTATGGGGGCGGTGGGAGGTGGGGATTTTGTTTTGATGGATTGAGAATGTGGCGTCGGGAGAGGCGAAGAGATTTCAAATTTCAGATTTGAGATTTTGGAGAAACGAAACCAACAAATAAAAGTCAGAGGCCCTACGCGCGAAATTGAGGCATGGACGTGACAGTATTCGTGGGCGTTACATTGACGGGCGCAGCGAGCGGCGCCCCTACGGGGGAAATTTTTTCGACGCGGTTACGATTGATAGCCTGAGGCTTTGCCGGCTACTGCTTGGCGGGTTAGAGCTCGCTGCAACGAGACTTCGGCTCGCTGCCAGTCTAGCTCGGTGCTGCCGGATTTTGATAGGCGCTCTTGGGCGCGCTTGGCGGATTCTTTTGCGCGGGCTGGGTCGATCTCTTCGGCGCGTTCGCTTACTTCCGCTAGGACGATTACTCGTTCGGATAGGACTTCGGCGAAGCCTTCGATTACTGTCATGTAGTGCGTTTGGCCGGATTGGACATAACTTAGCATGCCGATGCCTAGCTCCGTGATTAGCGGGGCGTGACCTGGGAGGATTCCCAGGTAGCCGTCCTTTCCAGGTAGCTCTACGGAATCTACCTGGGCGCTTAGGACGCGGCGGGCTGGGGTTACTACTTCGAGTTGGATTTGCGGCGGCATTTTTTAGGTGGTGGCGGCCATTTTTTCTGCGTTGGCGCGGACTTCGTCGATGGTGCCTTGCATGTAGAAGGCTTGCTCGGGGAGATCGTCGTGTTTGCCGTCTACGATTTCTTTGAAGCCGCGGACGGTGTCTTCGATTTTTACGTACTTGCCTTCTAGACCGGTGAATTGTTCTGCTACGAACATTGGTTGCGAGAGGAAGCGCTCGATTTTTCTGGCGCGGGCGACGGTTTGTTTGTCTTCGTCGGAGAGTTCTTCGATGCCGAGGATGGCGATGATGTCTTGTAGATCTTTGTAGCGTTGGAGGATCGATTTTACGGAGCGGGCTACGTTGTAGTGTTCCTGGCCGACCACTCGGGGATCCAGGATGCGCGAGAAGCTGGCTAGAGGATCTACTGCCGGGAAGATGCCGCGTTCTACGATTTGGCGGCTTAGGTTTGTTGTGGCATCGAGGTGCGCGAACGTTGCGGCTGGAGCTGGGTCGGTGTAATCGTCGGCTGGTACGTAAATGGCTTGCACCGATGTTACTGAGCCTTTTTTCGTGCTGGTGATGCGCTCTTGGAGTTCGCCGATTTCGGTGTTTAGGTTTGGTTGGTAGCCTACGGCGCTGGGCATGCGGCCTAGTAGGGCGCTGACTTCTGAGCCGGCTTGTACGAAGCGGAAAATATTATCGATGAAGAGGAGGACGTCGAGGCCTTCTTCGTCGCGGAAATATTCGGCTACCGTTAGGCCCGTTAGACCAACTCTTAGGCGGGCGCCGGGTGGCTCGGTCATTTGGCCGTAGATCAGGGCGCAGCGGGACTTTGCGGTGTCGCCTGGGACGATTACTTTGGATTCTTGCATTTCTAGCCAGAGATCGTTGCCTTCGCGGGTGCGTTCGCCTACGCCGGCGAAGACGGAGACGCCGCCGTGTTTCATGGCTACGTTGTGGATTAGTTCTTGGATGAGAACGGTTTTGCCTACGCCGGCTCCGCCGAATAGGCCGATCTTGCCGCCTTTTACGTAGGGCTCCATCAGATCGACGACCTTGATGCCGGTCTCGAACATTTCTAGGGAGGTGGATTGATCTTCTAGAGCTGGGGCGGGGCGATGGATGGGATAGCGCTGCTTGGCTTTTACTGGGCCTAGGCCATCTACTGGTTCGCCTAACACGTTCAGAACGCGGCCTAGAGTTTCGCGGCCTACCGGGACTGTGATTCCTTCGCCGAGATCTTCGGCTTTCATGCCTCGGACTATTCCTTCGGTGGGTTTCATCGAGACGGTGCGGACTCGGCCTTCGCCTAGGTGTTGCTGGACTTCGCAGACTAGGTCGATGGGATCTTTTGAGTCGAAGCCTTCGTTGGTGATGCGGATGGCGTTGTAGATTGCTGGTAGATGGTGTTCGGGGAATTCTACGTCGACCACCGGGCCGATTACTTGGACTACTCGTCCTATGTTGTGTTCGCTTTGTGGCATTCTTGGCTCACCCTCAGCGGCTAAAGCCGCGATATTTTTCCGGTTCTTGCGGCATGACTTAAGTCATGCCCTGACAAATCTTTCGCAAATCTGACCGCTTGCGGCACGACTGAAGTCGTGCCCTGACAAAACTTTGGACTTCTAGTTGCTACCCTATGGCGCTGGCTGCGCCGCTTACGATTTCGATTAGTTCGCGCGTGATGCCAGCTTGGCGAATCTTGTTCATTTCCAGCGTTAGTTCATCGATCAAATCGGCTGCGTTGTTGGTGGCTGAATCCATGGCGGCCATGCGGGCGCCGTGTTCTGCGGCTGAGGATTCGAGCAGGATGCGGAAAATTTCTGTGTCTACGTAGCGCAGGACCAGGGCTTTGAAAAGTTCTTGCGGCGGTTGCTCGTAGATGTAATCGACCAGGGCTGGCGGATTTTTTTGGGCTTCGGCTTGATCCGCTTGAGGCTTCGCTGCTTCTGGATGGTCCGGGTCTGGTTGGCCCAGGACTGCGGGATCGATGGGTAGGAGTTTTTCGGCTACCAGGCGCTGGACCAGGACGCTTTTGAATTCGTTGTAGATTACGTAGACGGCGTCTACTTCTTGCGTGGAATAGAGTTCGATGATGCGGGCGCCGATTTCTTTGGCGTGTTTGAATTCCACGCTCAGGGAAACATTTAGATATTCGCCGGCGAATTTGTAGTTGCGCTTGCGGAGGACGTCGCGGCCTTTGCGGCCTATGGCCATTACTTTGATGTCTAGGGACGAATGTTCGCGTAGAAAAGTCAGGCCGTAGCGGATTACGTTGGCGTTGAATGGGCCGGCTAGGCCGCGATCGCCTGTGAGTAGCACGACTAGGATTCTTTGTTCCGGGCGGCGCTCTAGTAACGGATGCGTGGCGGGATCTTCCATGCGGGCCACGGCGCTGCGTAGAACGCGGAGAATTTCGCGGGCGTAGGGGCGGGCGGCTATTACGCCTTCTTGCGCTTTGCGCAGGCGGGCGGCGGCTATGAATTTCATGGCGCGGGTGATTTGCTGCGTGTTTTTCACGCTGCGGATGCGCCGGCGGAAATCGATTAGTGTGGGCATGCTCTTTGTTTAGTGTGCGGCGGCCGGCGCCGGAGCTGCGTCGCCTGACTTCTTGGCTTCGGCGGCTGGGGCTGCGGCTGCGGCGGCCGTTTCGGTTGGCGTGAAGCGATCTTTGAAGCTGTCTAGGGCTTCTAGCATTTCGGCGCGTAACGCGTCGTCTATGGCTTTTTTCTCGGCTAGCTTGCGGAGGGTTGGGCCGTAGTTTGTGTCCAGGAATGTGAGTAGCTCTTTTTCGTAGCGGCGGACGTCCGTTACTTCGAGTTTGTCTAGGTAGCCGTTGGTGCCGGCGAAGATTACGAAGACTTGTTGTTGAACCGTGAGCGGCTGGTATTGATCTTGTTTGAGTAGCTCGGTTAGGCGCGCGCCGCGGAGTAGTTGGGCTTGCGTGGCTTTGTCGAGTTGCTCGGTGCCGAATTGGGCGAAGGCTGCGAGATCGCGATATTGGGCCAGATCCAAGCGCATGCGGCCTGCTACCTGGCGCATGGCTTTGATTTGAGCGTTGCCGCCTACGCGGCTTACGGAGATGCCTACGTTCATCGCGGGGCGGATGCCGGCGTTGAAGAGGTCGGCTTCTAGATAAATTTGGCCGTCAGTGATGGAGATTACGTTTGTGGGAATGTAGGCGGAGACGTCGCCGGCTTGCGTTTCGATTACTGGCAGCGACGTGAGCGAGCCGGCGCCTAGTTGATCATTTAATTTTGCGGCGCGTTCTAGGAGGCGCGAGTGCAGGAAGAAAACGTCGCCGGGGAAAGCTTCGCGGCCTGGCGGGCGGCGGAGGAGGAGCGAGATTTCGCGATAGGCTTGCGCGTGTTTGGAGAGATCGTCGTAGAAAGTAACGGCGTGGCGTTTCGAATCGCGGAAATATTCGCCCATGGCGCAGGCGGCGAAGGGGGCGAGGTATTGCATCGTCGCGGGCTCGGCGGCGGAGGCGGCGACTACGATGGTGTAATCCATCGCGCCGGCGTCAGTCAGAACTTTCACTACTTGCGCGATGGTGGAGCGCTTTTGGCCGATGGCGCAGTAAATGCAAATTAGCTCGCCGCCCTTTTGATTGATGATGGTGTCGAGAATGATGGCGGTCTTGCCGGTCTGGCGGTCGCCGATAATCAATTCGCGCTGGCCTCGGCCGATGGGAATCATCGAGTCGATGGCTTTGATGCCGGTCTGCAGCGGCTCGCGGACTGGCTGGCGATCGACCACGCCTGGCGCGAGGCGCTCGACCGGATTGCGCTGCTCGGTCATGATCGGGCCCTTGCCATCGAGCGGCTCGCCGAGCGGATTTACTACGCGGCCGATGAGCGCTTCGCCTACGGGAACCGACATTACGTTGCCGGTGCGCTTGACGGTGTCGCCTTCCTTGATGAGGGCGTATTCGCCGAGTAGCACGGTGCCGACTTGATCTTCTTCGAGGTTGAGCGCGATGCCGGTGACGCCGTGCGGGAAGGTGAGCATCTCGCCGGCCATGACTTTATCGAGGCCGTGGACGCGGGCGATGCCGTCGCCGACTGAGATTACCGAGCCGACTTCTTCGACGGCTACCGCTTGCTGATAATTTTCAATCTGCTCGCGGATTATTTTTGTGATTTCGTCAGCTTTGATGCTTGGCATTCTTGCTCCTGTCGCGGTTCAGAGACTGTGCGATTCCGGTTCGCTAAATTCTGAAACTTTCGGCTTCGAGTTGCGCGCGCAGGCGATTGAGCTGCTCGCGGATCGAGCCATCGTAAATTGTGGAGCCGATTTGAACTACTGCGCCACCGAGTAATGCGGCGTCGAGTGCGAATTGGGCTTCGATGCGTTTGCCGGTTTTGCGTTCGAGCGCGGCTACGATTTCTTTTTTTTCGGCGGCGGAAAGTTCGCGGGCCGAGGTGACCGCGGCTTCTGCAATGCCTTCGCGGGTGTTCAGCTCGGCTTCGAATGCGGCGGTGATTTCTGGGAGCGCGGCGAGGCGGCGATTATCCGCGAGGATGTAAATGAAATTGCGGATGCCTTCGTTGAGGCCGAGGCGGGCGGCTAGCTTATCGATTACTTCGTGCTTGGGCTCGCGCGAGACCGCGGGCGTGTGCAGAAATTCGCGCAGGTCGGCGGAAGAGGCATAGGCTTCGGCGAATGACGCGAGATCGCGGCGGAAGGCGTCGGCGCTTTTGCGTTCGACGGCTACGTCGGCGAGAGCGGCGGCGTAGCGATTGGCGATTACGCTCAATTGGCGCTCCCATTGCTGGTGAGATCGATGACGAAGCTACTGACGATGATTGAATCTGAGGCGGTAGTGATTTGCTCGCGGAGCAGCACTTCGGCGCGCTCGACGGCGAGGCCTGCGGCGTAGGATTTCAGCGCGAGGACGGCAGTGCGTTCGGCGGCGGCGATTTCTACGTCGGCGGCATGCTCGACTTTGGCGGCTTCTTCGCGGGTCATGCCTTTGATGCGTTCACGATCGGCTTCCGCGTCGCGGCGGGCTTGCGCTTTGAGCGCCTCGATTTCGGCGGGGAGATTTGCTAGGCGGGCTTCGGCGTCGCGTTTTTTTGCTTCGGCTTCTTCGCGGGCGCGCGTGCCTTCTGCGACGGCGGCCTGAATCGCTTCAGAGCGGGCACGGAAATAGGGGCCGGCTTTTGAGAAGGCCCAAACGATGGCGATGAAGACGATGGCGAAATTGATCCAGCGGAAAATCCAGCCGGTCGTTGTGGTTTCGGGGCCTTCTTCCTGAGCGAAGGCGGGCGCTGCGAAAATCAGCGCTGAGAAGATCATGACGAACAGTGCAGCGATGCGTGGATTGCGGAGGATGGCCGGCTTCAACGGCTGCCTCCCGCTGGGGCGCTGCGTTCGAGAATCATTTTGGAGATTTGGCCGGCGAGAACTGGGGTTTGCTTTTGGATTTCGGCGCGAGCGGTTTGGGATTCTGCGTCGATACGCGCTTTGGCTTCTTGAACCATTTCGAGAGTGCGGGCGCGTAGGGTGCGGAGAAGTTTGGCGCGCTCGTCGAGGACGGCTTGGCGGGCGGATTCTTGCTCAAGATAGACTTCGGCGCGGGCTTTCTTTAGGGCGTCGTGGTAACGGTCGAGTTCTTCGCGAGCGGCGGCTTGCGCGGCGGCGGCTTCGGCTTTGGCGCCGTCAATGCGGCGGGCGCGCTCGTCCATGGCGCGCTGGAGGGGAACGAAAAAGAGCGAACGCATGCAAAGATAAAAAATGACAACGATGATGACCGTGGGCACAGCTTGAACGACTAGATCAACGAGTTCGTGGAGGATTTCCATTTTCAACAAACTGCTGCGTTGCGTAGCTCCTGGATTTGGCGACTGATCGAGCGCAGGATGCGCTCAGGACACACAAAAACATTTCGCAAAGCTCGACATTATTGCATCCGCGGTGAGTGGCGTCAACGTGGAGATGAGGTGAGCGATTGCCGCGGGGCGGCGGGAGTTCTTGCTCGACAGCGGGAGGGGGCGCGGGATATTATTCAGCGCATGAGACTTTCTGCGCGTAACCGTTTGGTGGGCGTGATTACTGAGATCAAGCTGGGCGATATTATGGCGCACGTGACGATTAAGGTGGGCGAGCATTTGATTGAGAGCGTGATTACGCGGCGTAGTGCTGAGGAGATGAGTTTGCATTTGGGGGATACGGTGGCGGCGGTGATTAAGTCGACTGAGGTTATGGTGGAGAAGGCTTAGGCTGCTGGGCGTTGGTTTTCTTCTGGGATTTCGATTCCTTCGCGGTGAAATCACTTTTTACAATTTAGCCGTAGAGTAGCGCTGGCATCCCTGCCGGCATTTTACGGGCGTTGTTTCGGAACGGGCTACAGTCACCGGCGGACTTTGCTGCCTGGCCGAGGCGCTTTTCCTTCGCGCGTAGCTACGCCTACGAGTGAGCCTTTGCCGGCTCGTTGCATGAGGAGGCCCGGCATAAAGCGCGGGCCCTAAGGTTGCCAGAGTGGGCGGATGGCTTTGGCACATTCTTCCAGGAAAGTTTGCATTTCTGGAGGGAATGCGTTGGGATGCTCGCTTTCTACGTCTAGCGTGCCTGTTACATCTTGCGATTTTTCGTCGAGGATGGGGATGATGATTTCTGAGCGCGTGGAGCTTAGAGCGATTAGGTAGTCGTTGTCCGCTGCTACGTCGCCGACGTTAATCGTTTGTTTTTGCGTTATGGCGCGGCTGGTTAGGCCTTTTGTGGTTGGGAATGTGGGGAAGGCTGGGGCGGCGGGGCCGGACCAGACGATGTTAATTACTTGGGCTTGATTGTGGTTGACATCGTAGAGGCCGACCCAGCGAAATTTTCCTGTTGTGCGGATTTGATCGGCGATGGATTGGGCGCGGGCTTGGCGCGATTGAGATTGCGCGACGATTTCGCGGAGACGGGAGAGCTCGGATTGAGTATTCATATTTTTTGATCGGTCGGCCCGGGTTCGTAGCGCTGGCGTCCCTGCCGGCATCTTACGACCGCGGTTTCGGCTTGGGCAACGATCATGGGCAGACTTTGCAGCACGGACGACGGCGTTATTATCACGCGGCGCGCCGGCCATCGGTGCAGTCTTTGCGGACTCTTCGGATCGTAAGATGCCGGCAGGGACGCCGGCGCTACTTTGCTTGCCTAAATGGCGGCTGATACAATCTGGGATTCGACGCGACCGTTTTTTTGTTTTGTGTTTGCACTCTTAAGGAGATTTCTATGGCTGCGTTTTCTGGGGTCGATTATCTGGACTTTGATTCCCTGCTATCTGACGAAGAGAAATTGGCGCGGCAGACGGCGCGACAGTTTGTTGAGGACCAGATTATTCCGATTATTGAGGAATGTAACCGCGAGGGGAAATTTCCTAAGCAGTTGGTGCCGCAGCTTGGGGAGCTGGGATTTTTTGGGGCTAATTTGAAGGGTTATGGCTGCGCGGGGATGTCGAACGTTGAGTATGGGTTGGTGACGCAGGAGTTGGAGCGCGGGGATTCCGGGTTGCGGAGTTTTGTTTCGGTGCAATCTTCGCTGGTGATGTATCCGATTTATGCGTTTGGCTCGGACGCGCAGAAGGATAAGTGGTTGCCGCTTTTGCAGCAGGGTAAGGCGGTTGGGTGCTTTGGATTAACCGAGCCGCAATTTGGATCGAATCCTAGTGGCATGCTCGCAAGGGCGGTGAAGAAGGGCGATAGCTACATTTTGAACGGCGAGAAAATGTGGATCACCAGCGGATCGATCGCGGATGTGGCGGTGATTTGGGCAAAAACTGAGGATGATCGGATTCGCGGATTTTTGGTGGAGAAAGGGACGCCGGGATTTAAGGCTTGGGATGTGCATGGGAAATGGTCGCTGCGGGCTTCGGTGACTTCGGGATTGTCGATGAGCGATTGCAAAATTCCTGCGGAGAATGTGTTGCCGGGAGTGGATGGATTGAAAGGGCCGCTTTCTTGTTTGAATCAGGCGCGTTATGGAATTGGTTGGGGGGCGATCGGGGCGGCGATGTCTTGCTATGACACGGCGCTGCGTTATGCGAAGGAGCGGAAGCAATTTCAGAATAAGCCGATTGCTTCGCATCAGCTGGTGCAGGAAAAATTGGTTTGGATGATTACGGAAATAACCAAGGCGCAATTTTTGGCGCTGCAGGTAGGGCGGTTGAAGGATTTGGGGCGCGTACATCCTTCGCATATTTCTATGCTGAAGATGAATAATGTTTGGATGGCTCTCGAGACGGCGCGGCGGGCGCGCGAGGTGTTGGGCGCGAATGGGATTGTGGACGATTATCCGATCATGCGGCATATGAACAATCTTGAATCGGTTTATACGTACGAAGGAACGAACGACATCCATAAGCTGGTGATCGGCGAGCGGATTACGGGAGTGGCGGCATTCTACTGAGGAATTTGAGATGCGGCGGCGCGCGGCTGGGCTGAAGATTATTTTTTCGCTTTTCGCTGCGCTTGCTCTGGCCGCTTCGGGAGCTCCTCGTTTTGCGGGGGCTTGGGAATCGAAATCTGGAAATTTGCAGCAGCAACCTGCCAAGAAACACTCAAAGGATCAGGAAAAAGCTAAGCCGGCGGACACGGACGATTCTGGGGCGGAGGAAGCTGCGTCCAAAGAACCGGCCAAGCCGAAAGTGCGCACGATTACGGCTTTTTTGACTCTTAATCGCGATGCCTACGAGCAGCAAATTGCCGATACGCTCGATTTCTTGAATAAGGCTAAGGCTGTATTTGTGGCGGCTGGCTTTGAAGTGCAGACTTTGCGGATTGCCACGCAGCCATTTCCGGAATATACGCGGGATTTGCCGCCGGAAGATGCTTTCACGTTTTTGCGCAAGCTGGATCATCTGGCTGGTGCGGATGGATTTTTGATTTCGGTGGGGCCGGCGATGCAGCATGTGGGCGATGATCCGCACTTGGCTGGCTTGCTCGCGAATGCGCTGGCGCCTGCTGAGAATATGAATGGCAGCGTGGTGATTGGCGGTGAAGATGGCATTCACTGGGACGCTATTGGTGCTGCGGCTGGGGTGATCGCGTTTTTGGCGGAACATTCGCCGCGCAGCCAGGGGAATTTTAGTTTCGCGGCGGTGTCGATGGTGCCGCCGGGGACACCTTTTTTTCCTGCGGGCTTTAATTCCGGCAACGATCATCAGTTCGCGATTGGATTGCAATCGGCGAACGTGATTGCGGAGGCGTTGAAGGGGCAGAAAAATCCTGCGGCGGCTGAGAATGCTGTTCGCGAAAAGCTTGGCGCGTTTGCGGTGCAGCTTGAACGCATTGGGAAGGACGCGGCGCAGCAGACTGGGTGGAATTATGAGGGCATCGATCTTTCGCCGGCGCCTTTGAAGCACGATTCGATTGGGGCGGCAATTGAAGGTTATACCGGGAGTTGGCTTGGTTCGAGCGGGACGCTTTCTGCGGCGGCTTTGATTACTCGGGCGATTCAGTCGATTCCTGTGACGCGTGTTGGTTATTCCGGTTTGATGTTGCCGGTGCTGGAGGATTCTACGATTGCGCGGCGGTGGAGTGAAGGATCGATCAGCATTGACGGATTGCTGGCTTATTCTTCGGTTTGCGGGACTGGGCTCGATACGATTCCTTTGCCTGGGCGTGTTTCGCCGGAGCAATTGATTAAGATTTTGGGTGATGTGGCTAGTCTTTCGGTAAAGTGGAAGAAGCCGCTTTCGGCGCGGATTTTGCCGATCGCCGGGAAAGATGCTGGTGACCGGACGGATTTTGATAATCCTCGGTTGGTGAATGTGATGTTGCGGCCGTTGCCCTGAGCGGCGCAGATTCTGAGTACAATTCCCTTTAATTTGATTATGATTGGCGGCGCTTTGCGTAGCGCCGGCGTCTCGCCGGCTCTTGCGAGCAGAACTTTCGGATAGAACTGCGATCATGGGCGGGGCGTGAATTTGGAAAAAGCGGAATTGGCGGTTTTTTTGGTCCGCCCTTGATAGCTGGCGTTAACGAAATCACGGTCGTAAGAGCCGGCGGGACGCCAGCGCTACGAAAGTCGGCAGCTACTCAATCCGCGCGTGTTGGTTGCCCTTAGGCTCGATCGCGGTCGTAAGATGCCGGCAGAGACGCCGGCGCTACTTTTTCGGCTGTAATTTTAATTTTAGGAGTCTACATGGAACGGGCGCTTAGTTTGGAATTTCTGCGGGTGGTGGAACAGGCGGCGATTGCTTCAGCGCGGACTATGGGTCTTGGCGACGCGCATAAGGCTGATGACGTGGCCGTGCAAGCTATGCGGCGCGAGATGGAAGATGTGCGCATGGATGGCACCATCGTGATTGGTGAGGGCGAGCGCGACGAGGCGCCGATGCTTTTTATTGGCGAGAAAGTCGGGATTGCGGCGCGCGATCGCAACGGGCTTTATCCGCAGGTGGATATTGCTGTCGATCCGCTGGAGGGGACCAACCTTTGCGCTACCGGGGCGCCGAATTCGATTACCGTGCTGGCGGCTAGCGAGAAAGGGGGGTTACTGCACGCGCCGGATTTGTATATGGAAAAAATTGTGGTGGGGCCATCGTGCAAGGGGGCGGTGGATATGGACGCGCCGCCGGCTGAGAATTTGCGGGCGATTGCCAAGCGCTTGGATCGCGATATTGAGGATTTGGTGGTGATTGTGTTGGATCGGCCGCGGCATGAGAAATTGATTGCGGACATTCGCGCTACGGGCGCACGCATCCGGCTGATTGGCGATGGCGATCTTTCGGCTGGCATTGCGGCTACTGTTGTTGGCACTGGCGTTCACGCGGTGATGGGGACTGGTGGGGCGCCTGAGGGCGTGTTGACTGCGGCGGCGCTGCGCTGTCTGAACGGGCAGATTTTGGCGCGATTGGTGGTGAGCAAGCCGGAGCATCACGAGCGGCTCGCGAAAATGGGAATTAAGGATGCGAAGAGGATTTACGATACCGAGGATCTTGCGCCGGGAAAGCGGATTATATTCGCTTGCACCGGAGTGACGGAAGGCAGTTTGTTGCGCGGCGTGCGATTTTTCGGTGAGGGCGTGCGTACGCACTCTTTGATTTTGACTCTCGAGGAACGCGAAGTTCGCTTCATTGATTCCGTGCATCTCGATAAGCGGCCGGATGTGAAGGTGCGCTTCAGTTGATTTGGCGCGGGGCTGGGCGGAACATTCCAGCTTAGCCCGACGTATTACCTGGTAGAAGCTAGGGAGAGGTGTGACATGTCTGCAGTTCCTCCGGTTCCTCCGCCGCAGCAGTATCAGCCGCCACAGTATCAGCAGCCGGCGCCGCGAAAATCCAGCAACGTGATCTGGTGGGTGCTGGGGATTATTGGCGCTTGCATTGTGTTGGTAATGATTGCCGGGTTGGTCGTGGTTTCTGCGCTCGTGCATAAAGTGCACGTGAATGCTCGGGATAATAAGGTCGAAATTGAGACGCCGGTAGGCAGTCTGAAGGTGAATGGGGATAACACGCGTGGGACTGGTTTGCCCGTTTATCCTGGCGCCGTGCAGGAAAAATCGCAGGGGGCGAATTTCGAGGTTTCGGCGAATGGGAAATCTGCGGGGTTGTCGATCGAGAAATATGCTTCGGACGATTCGCGGGAGACGGTGCAGGCTTGGTATGCGAGTAAGCTGGGGCCGGATTTCAAGCTGCAGGTGTCTAAGCCGGGCGAGCACAACGATCAAATTCCGGGCGTGCCGATGAAGATGGATGCTTCGGATGTGGCGTTTGTCGATGATCATGGGGATGGGGCGAAAGTAGTGGCACTGTCGCGGCATGGCGAGGGGACGGAGATTATGTTGTTGCGGGCTGGGAAGAAAGAGGCGCAGTAGCGTGATTGCCAAACTAGGCCAGGACCTACAGGTAAGCTATTTTATACATGATGTCAAATATTCTTGACATTATGTAAATCATCCAATACACTCGGCCCACCTTGAATTGAGGAGGCTGAGATGTCGTACCGAGAAAAGATCGCCTGGCTATCGTTGGCCGCGATGGCTGTGGCCTACGGACCGTATTTTGTGTTGGCTACGAGAAGTCCCCGCCCCTGGGAGCCATTTCCCCACCTGCACCCACTTGGACTATTTGCCGTGGTGTCGATTGTGCGGATGCTCATCCTGGGAGCTGGGTATCTGTATCTCCGTCTCGGCTCGCCCCGAGAGGAGCGCTCGGCACGGGACGAACGGGATCGCGCAATCGAGCAGCGCTCGCTCAATGCAGCGTACTATGTGCTTATCGCGGGCATGATCCTGGTGGGCTGCATCATGCCCTTCAGCTCCACCGGATGGACCATCGCCAATGCTGCGATTTTCTGGATTGTTGCCGCGGAAGTCGTTCACTACGGCGTAGTCGTGGCGAGCTATCGCGTACAGGCATCCGTATGATGCAAGGATCGATTTCTAATCGCATCCGGACCCTGCGTTTCATGAATGGAGAAATGTCGCAGGCCGAGCTTGGGCAGCGCATTGGGCTCACGCGGCAGACGGTTGCTGCCATTGAGGCGGGGAAATATTCGCCGTCGTTGGAGGCTGCGTTCCGTATCGCTGAGGTCTTCAACGTCCCGCTGGGAGAGGTTTTCCAGTGGGAGGTGAAGGCGGCCCCATCGAAGGCGTCGTAATTGTCGATTGGCGTAACATTGATTTCACGTCACGTCTGCGCTGTGTCTTGATGTCGGCTTGAATATCGCTCTTGCTCGAAGAGGCCCGCCAGAATGCGCGGGCCCTACGTTGGTCCTTCGCTGCGCTCAGCTTTCCAAAACTGACTGAACGAAAAACGGCCCGGGAGCCTGACGTGGGCTCTCCGGGCCGATTATTTTTCCGGGGCCCCTCCGACGGAGCCGCTATTGCTACCTGTGAATCGCCGTTACGGGATGACCCGGATGGTGACGCCGGGGCATCTGCGAAATCCGATCTGTTTGAGGCGCGGCAGGACGTAGCGGCGCGGCCTGCACGGAATTCGTGCTGACGTGGTCGCTGATGGCCTGCAACCTCTTCAGAATGGACTGCCACTGCGCCCAATCGAGCTGGCGCAGGAACGGCCTTAGGCCCTGAATGAAGGGATCCTCGAGAACCGTCTCCCCGTTCGATTCCGGAACGAAGAAGCGATTCAGGCCTACACCCAACGCTTCGGCAATCTTTTCGAGCGTGCCGAGGCTGGGCGTCATCTGGCCGCTCTCTATACGAGAGAGGTACGAGCGCGAAACACGAGAGCGGGCTTGGAGCTGGCTCTGCGTCATGCCGCGCGATTCGCGCAACTGACGGATCCTTTGCCCGATATTCTCGACCGTTTCGCGATTCGGCCAGTTTTCGAAGAGCTGGCGATCGTCACCCGGCAAATCCTGCGGCGAAGGCGTCGGAATAACAAACGTCACCTTCGGCGGCAGGAGTCGCAGACAGCGGCGACAATTGCCCGTACGCGTGCGGTACTGCACTAGACCGCATACCTGACAGCGGATTACCTCACGGTCCATCATTTCCGTACTTGTTGCTTTGACGTTCTTTTCCGCCACCGATTTCCTCGCAGACTATTCGGCCGCTGCGGAAGGGAGGGACTGCTAGCTGGGGAAGGCAGACAACTGGCGCGGCCGAGACTTTTCCACAGGCTGACACTTTCTGTCAAGTAGTTTCTTAAATCGGCCTCCGGAGGGTGGAGGATTAGTGCGGTATTGCGGAAATTATGGGAGCAATTTTTCAGCCGTCTCGATCGAAATTCGCAAGATTTCCGCACGATTATGGAGCAATTGGGCGGATTTCGGCAATGGTACGAAATGCTTGAGGGGTATCGAAGGCATTTGTGGGCTGCTAGCGAAAGATTTCCACAGGTCTGTTGAAGACGGCGGCGCCAACCGATTAGGAGCTAGGAAGCCGGGAGATCGCTACTGAATGTATCGAATAAAACCTTCCAGGAGCCGTCCGCCTGCTTCTTCCATATCGTTAGATATTTGCCTTTGTCAGACACCAATTTGCCCGACTCATCCCTGAAACTTGACTGTGTTTTGCCGACCGTATAAGCAAGATCGCCGGAACGCGCGACGCCAACTCGGTCCGCATGCCATTCGATATTGTAGTCCGGCCGACCCAGGTCAGCTTTAATCACTTCCGTCAGGGCGGCTTTGCCGGTCGCAATAGGAGTGTTCGGCGCGAGCATCGAGGCCTGCTCGTCGCAGAAGGCTACTGATTTCTCGAGGTCTCTCGCATTATAAACTTTCAGCCATCCTTCATCTGCCGCACGGACGGCATCGACGTCTTTTTGATTCGATTGCGCGAGGATTGCGCCTGCGCTCGCGAGTAAGACCAGCAATGACAGAGCGATCCGCGGCCTTGATGTCATATTGATTCCTCCGTTCGCTACGATTTCTCGATGGCCCATTTCCACGCGCCCTAGGGTGTGGCTACCACTGGCAATTCTATGAAGCTGCTTTGGTCCGGGCCGTGATAGATGCGCTGGGTGGCTTTTTGGAAGTCGCCGGGCTTGGCCCAGAAGATATTGGGGACGAAGGTTTGTGGGTTGCGATCGTAGAGCGGGAACCAGCTGGATTGGATTTGTATCATTATTCTGTGGCCAGGTAGGAAGACGTGGTTGGCTGTGGGCATTGTGAATTTGTAGAGTAATGGCTTATCTGCGGTTATGGGCTTCGCGGTTTCGTAACCTTCGCGGTAGCGGCCTCGGAAGATATCGGCTGAGATCATCAATTGGAAGCCGCCCATTTGTGGGTCCATGGCTACTTCGTCGGGGTAGACGTCGATTACCTTTACTACCCAGTCGGAATCGGTGCCGCTGGTGGAGGCGATTATGTTGGCGATGGGTTGGCCGCTGATTTTTACCGGGGCTGTGAGCACATCTGATTCATAGGCTAGGACATCTGGGCGGCCTGAGGCTTCGCGCTGGTCGTCTACCAGCCAGATCGACCAGGTGTTTCCGGTGCCGTAGCCCATGGGCATTACCGGGCGTGGGCGGTATGGAGTTGGCTTGGCTGGGTCGGAGACGTATTCGTCATAGGAGGCGTCGCCTGCTTTGGGGGCGGTGAAGCTGGTTTTCAGGCCGGCGTTGAGATAGAGGGGGGTTGGCTGGATTTTGCAGCCGTTATCGCAGCCGGAGGGCCAGGATTGGAGATGGCGCCAGGTGTTTGTGCCGGTCTCGAACGCGTTTACTGGCGCAATTCCCGAATTGGGAGCGTCATCCTTCAAATAATGGGCCAGGAACGGGGCGAGAATCTGCTGGCGGAACTGCTTGCCGGTGTCGGCGTCGAAACGGATGTTGCCTAGCGAGCTGCCGTCGCCGATTTCTTGGCCGTGGTGCCAGGGGCCCATCACTAGGAAGACTTTATCGTTGTTGGTGTCCTTGGGCTTGATGGCTTTATAGACGGCTATGGCGCCGTAGATGTCTTCCTGATCCCAGAGGCTATCTACGAGCATTACGGGCACTTTGAGGGATTGGTCGGCTAGGATGCGGTCGACGGCTTGATCGCGCCACCAGGCATCGTAGCTGGGGTGCTCGAGGACTTTGCGCCAGAAGCCTACCTGTTCGGCGCCGTGGAGGCGGCCCATTTCACCGGCTGAGCCTGCGGCTAGCCAATCGTCATAATCGTCGTAGTGGCTGGTCCACCATCTGGCGCTGTTATCGCGCGTGCCTTCTTGCTCGTAGATGTAGCCGAGATTTTGCTGGCGGAACGCGCCGTTGTGGAACCAGTCGTCGCCCATCCAGCCATCTACCATGGGATTCATCGGGACCGATACTTTCAGCGCGGGGTGTG
>JABDFR010000038.1 GCA_013286465.1 Acidobacteriota bacterium
ATGAGCGCGAGGATGATGGAGATTTGGAGAGTGCTGCTGCTGAGAGTAAGGCTATGCGGCGGGCGCCTTGCGAGTGCCGCAACTTAACGCTTGAGGAGCGGGCGGCTAAGAAGGGTGCCGGCGAGGCGGCGGCGATTCGTTGTTTGGTGCCGCGGTCGGGCGTAACTAAGTTTGAGGATGCGGTTTTTGGACCTAGCGAAATTCAGAATGCGGAGATTGAGGATTTTGTTTTGCTGCGGTCGAATGGGTTGCCTACTTATCAGCTTAGCGTCGTTGTGGATGACATCGACATGCGGATTACTCACGTGATTCGCGGGGCGGATCATCTTTCTAATACGCCTAAGCAGGTGTTGATTTATCTCGGATTGGGGGCTGCGCCGCCGATTTTTGCGCATGTGCCTTTGATACTTGGGGCGGATCGGACGCGGCTTTCTAAGCGGCATGGGGCTACTTCCGTTGGGTCTTATGTGGAGGAAGGATTTTTGCCGGAGGCTTTTCGGAATTTTTTGGCGCTTTTGGGCTGGTCTTCCGGCGACGATACGGAATATTTGCCTACTGCGGAATTGGTGCGGCGATTTTCGCTTGGTGGGGTTAGCCGGACTAATGCGGTGTTTGACCGGCCTAAGCTCGAGTGGTTTAACACGCAGTATTTGTCGCAGATGCCGATTGAGGAATTGTTGCCGCATGTGGAAGGGCAGTTGCGGATGGATGGGCTTTGGCGCGACGAGTGGAGTTCGGGCGACGGGCATGCTTGGTTGGCGCGCACTGTGGATTTGTTGCGGCCGCGGACTCGGTTTTTGAAGGATTTTAGTGGTTGGGGGCGGGCTTTTTTTAGTGATGAGTTTGAGTATGAGGGCGAGGCGCGCGCGAAATTTTGGAAGGAGCCTCGGTTGGCGGAGATGCTTGGGAAACTCGCTGACGCGCTGGCTGGTTTGCCGGAGTGGAATCATGATGCTTGCGATCACGCGCTACGCGAGCTTGCTGCGGCGGAGGGCGTTAAGGCTGGGCTTTTGATTAATGCTACTCGGGTGGCGATTGTGGGGCGGGCTGTGGCGCCGCCGCTTTTCGATAGTATGGTGGCGTTGGGGCGCGAGCGCGTGGTTTCGAGATTGCGGCGGGCTTTACCGGTTGTTGGTGGTGGTCAGGCTACTACTGCTGGTTAGACTTCTTTGGAAACTCTCTTCGTTTTGAGCGGGAATTTAGCGGCAGAAGATTTAGGCATCGGGGCCGAACACTACTATAAATTCGTTCCGGGGCGTTTTGAGTTTGTGGCGAAATCTTGCGTGAAGAGGCCCGGCATAAAGCGCGGGCCCTACGAAAGACAAAATCGAGAGGGCCGAAATGCGGGCGGGGCTTAAGGCCCGCCCCTACGAGGCAACTTCAAAAACGCCGACGGGGACGCCGGGGCTACTTTGCGGCGCTTTCCTGCGTTAGTTTTGGTTCGGTTTTGAAGATTTCTGGATGCGTGGGTTTGGGCTTGGTGTCTGGGGTGGCGATGGAGACGTGGACTGGGACGGCTACCTTGGCTGGAGGAAGGCAAGCGGTGGCGTTGCAGGCTTGATATTTTACTACTAGGGGTAGCGTGATTTCGCCTAGCGGGGCGTCGGATTGGGCTTGGAATCTTAGCCAGATGGTGGCGCTGCCGCTGTAGACGCTTAGCTTGTCTTGGGTGAAGGCGAAAGTTTGCATTTGGCCTGCGGGGTAATTGGAGCCGGCTGGTTGGAAGCCGGAGGTGTCGGCTAGGGTTACGTTTGTGGGGATTAGATAGGTTTGCGATGGGGTGTGGGAATTGATGTGGTAGCCGGGGGCGATATTTAGCATTAGGGCTACGTCTACGGTTTGGGTGCGGGGGACTTGCTCGAGCGAGACGTAGGCTACCGGGGTTACTACTTTTGCGGCGCTTGGCGGGGCTTGCGATGCGGCGGCGTTTTGCGCGGGCATCTTTGTGGGAAAAATTGCGGTGGCGATCGCTATTGCTGCGCTTAGGATGGATCTTGTTGCTGGATTTATTTTCACAGGCTCACCGTTGCGCCTAACTGCTGCGTTAGGATCCGGCTCATTACTTGATTTAGGGTTTCGCCGGTTTTGTCGAGCACAAAGGCTTGGGATTGGTCGTTCCAGCTTAGTTTGAAGCTGGTGGTTAGGGCGGAGATCCAGATTTGGCGGACTGGGGCGTTGGGGCTGATTACGAAACGGGTTTCGTCGTCGTCGTCGAATTCTACTTCTAGTTTGCCGACGCTGCCTTCTACCTGGAATTCATGCTCGTCTTCTAATTCTAGTAGACGCTTTTTTAGGGATTCGAAGGCGGCGTCGGATTTTCTTTGGAAGTCTTGTTCGTCCATTATGGATTGAGATTAGGACAGTCGGCGAATCGATTGCAAGTGCGGGGCCGAAAAGCGGGAGGGTCTGAAGAACCCTCCCCTACGAGGCGCGCGTTACAGATTGCTTTGGATTGCAGACTCCCAGTCGTCGTGGCCTACTAGGCCCATTATGTGTTTGGCGATTTTGCCGTCGCGGGTGATTACGTAGCTCGTTGGTAGGCCTAGGATGCCGCCGAATTTGTCGCCGATTTCGTCGCTGCCTAGGACGATTGGGTAATTGATTAGGAGCTTTTCGCCGTTCACGTCGAATTTTTCTTTGGCTATGTAGGGGGCTACTACTGAGGCGCCTTCTTCATCCATGGCTGCGCCTACTATGGTGAAATTTTTATCGGCGAATTTTTTTTGGAATTCGATGAGCCAGGGGATTTCGATTTGGCAGGGTTCGCACCACGTGGCCCAGAAATTTACTACTACTACCTTTCCTTTTAGGCTTGATAGGGCGACGTCTTTACCATCTAGGCCTTTGAACGTTACATCCGGGGCGGGCTTGAAAGTTTTTGGATCGGCTTTTTCGTTGGCGGCGGTTTTTTGGCCGTTTATGGCGCCGCAGCCATGGACTCCTACGCCTGCTAGCAGGACTACCAATCCGAGAAACCAGAAGATTCGATCTTTGTTCATTGCTTTGCTCCTATTAGAGCAGGAATCGATTTAGGAAGCCTAGTTTGCCGGAGAGCCACGTTAGGCGATTGAAGAATACCAGGCCGCCGATTACTAAGAGTAACGCGCCGCTGAAGAGTTCTACTGCGTGCATGTGGCTCCGAAACTTTTTGTAAAACTTCATGAAGCTGCCGATGCCGATGGCCGTCACCAGGAACGGAATCGCTAGCCCTGCGGAATAAACCGCGAGCAGAAAGATTCCTTGCGAGACTTTCTCGCGTGTCGCCGCTACTGCTAGCACGCTGCCGAGGATGGGGCCGATGCAGGGCGTCCAGCCGAAGGCGAAGGCGAAGCCCATTAGGAAGCCGCTTACCGCGCCGGGACGGCCACCTAATTTGCGGAAGTGGAGATCGCGATTTAGCCAGCGTGTTAGGACTGGGCCGATTAGGAAAATTAGGGAGAGGGCGAAGACGTGGGCTGGGCGGAATTTTGGGTTGGTCCATTCCGGCTTCATGATTAGTAGGATGCCGGCGGCTACCAGGATTGCGCCTACGATTAGGCCGATGCGAATTGAAATCTTGTTGAGCACGCCTAGTAGGTGCAGGCCGAAGAGCAGGATCATGGCTCCTGCTAGCGGGGCCAGGAGACTGCGGTTTCTTAGTAGGAATCCGCCTACGGCGCTGGCGGAGGCGCCTAGCATTATGAAGACTATTGAGAAGCCTAGGACGAATGCTAAGGCTGAACCTAAGAGGCTTGTTATTTTTCCTTCGCCTTCGCTTAGTTCTTCTACGCCTACGCCGGAGAGCATGGAGACGTAGCCAGGGACTAGCGGTAGTACGCAGGGGGACAAGAACGAGACTAGGCCTGCTAGGAAGGCGGCGAAGATGGAGACGTCTACCAATTCGGGTTTGCTCCGTTTTTACTTGGATGCTTGGGAATTGGAAAAGCTACTTCATGACGTTTTATTTTCTCATATATGTTGTGCGGGTGCGCGGATTCCGGTCGTGGATTGAGATGGAATTGAAGGGCTGAGTCTTGGGCGGACGCGCGCAGCGCTAAAGCGCGGGAATAAAGATGGAGCGGTTTCGGAGTGCTGAAGCGCTCCTCCCCCGCATGAATGCGAGGGCTGCTACCAAAAATCTGAAAGCTAAGTGATTCTTCCGGGCTTGACAGTTGCCCTTGGCTATTTTTGAGGTCGTAAGAGCCGGCGGGACGCCAGCGCTACGTTACGACGGCCTTCTTTTGTGCCAATCGGTTTCGGATTCGTAAAGCGTGGCTATTTCTAGGAGGCGGGCTTCGTTCCAGTGGCTTCCTATTAATTGCAGGCCTATGGGCATGCCTTCACTGGTTGTGCCGCAGGGGATGGAGAGGGCTGGATGGCCTGTGAAATTCGCTGGGCGGGAGACTCGGACTAACGCGGAGCGAACCGTCTCTTCTTCGCCGCGGATGCGGACTACTGTTTCGCCTATGCGCGGGGCGGGGATGGGGGCGGAGGGGGCGACGATGGCGTCTACTTCGGCTAGGGCGGCGTTGAATTCGGCTGCGATGCGCGGGCGCTCGCCTAAGGCGTGCAAATAATCTGCGGCGCTGATTTTGGCGCCTTGCTCTAGGCGGGCGCGGACGTCGGGACCGTATTCGTTGGCGCGGGCTGGATAGAAGCCCGAGCTTTGATGAAAATTCAGGGCTTCCGCTAGCGCGATATTTGTGCCGGCACCGGCGGAATCGGCGATGTGGGAGAGAGAAATCTGGCGGACGATGGCGCCGCGCTTCTCGAGTAGCTTCACGGCGGCTTCGATGGCTGCGAGAATTTCGTCATCGACGCGATCGAAGAAGAAATTTCGCGGCCAGCCTAGAGTGAAACGTGCGCGGCGCGATTTGCCTTTGGGTTCGCTTGCTGCGGCGGCGCGGAAGGGATGCTCTTTCGAAGAAATTGTGGCGAGCAGTAGCGACACGTCATCCACGCTGCGTGCGAGCGGACCTACGTGATCGAGGCTCACGGAAAGCGGAACTACGCCTCGGGTGCTTACGCGCCCGAACGTCGGCTTTAGGCCTACGATGCCGCAGAGCGCTGCGGGAATGCGGATTGAGCCGCCGGTGTCTGTGCCTACCGAGCCGAAACCTAACCCGCTCGCCACCGCTACGGCTGAGCCGCCGCTTGAGCCGCCGGAGACGCGGGTGGTGTCCCAGGGATTTCTTGCGGCGCCGTAGTGCGGATTTTCGTTGGTGATTCCGTAGGCGAATTCGTGGAGATTGGTTTTGCCGATGATTACGGCGCCGGCTTGGCGTAGGGCGCTCACTACGTCGGCGTCGCGGTCGGGAATGAAATGCGAAAGAATTTTCGAACCGGCGGTGGTGCGGATTCCTTGCGTTTCGATGTTGTCTTTGATCGGAAGTGGAATGCCGTGGAGCGGGCCGCGATTTTTGCCTCGGGAGATTTCTCGCTGGGCGCGGCGGGCGTCTTCGAGGGCGCGCTCGGCGGCTATCGTGATGAAAGCGTTTAGTTCGGGATTTAGGCGCTCGATTCTTTCGAGGGTTGCGTTCAGCAGCTCGACTGGCGAAATTTTGCGGCGGCGCAATAATTGCGAGGCTTCGCGGATCGAGAGATAGCAGAGTTCATTGCCTGGAAGGGGGCGCACGCGAACAATGTTAGAACACTTTCTCCTGCCGCCGCAGATTGCCTGCGGAGCCGAGGTTCGCGATTAACAACACCACGCGGTACTGATTTTCGGTGCGCACTGTGCCGATGGAGAGGCGGCGGTATTCGAAGCCGAGACCGCAGCACGAACCGTTGTAAGTAATCTGCGCGACCTGATTTTGGAAAGCGTGCGCGGCAAGGTCGTAGCTGAAGCCTACCGCGGTGTTCCATCCGGGCCGGTTCATGTCGCCATAGCCTACGAGAGCGCGGGCTTGATCGGTTCTTACGCGGAACGTCGACGCGGGCTGCGAGCCGGGAAGATTTTGAGTGGAAAAATCGGCGAGCTGGATGAAAGTTTCTTTATAGGGCTTCAGTTTGAGGAGCGTGCCGATGGCGGTCATCTGGCCGCGGGCGGGATCGAAGTCGATGCGAAATTGTACGTCGTAGTGACCTCCCGGCATGATGCGAAGGTCGCTGATGATGGGGGAGAAACGGCGGGCTTCGTCGGCGAAGGCGAAGGGCGTGAGAGAGTCGAGAGCTTGAAACACATTGCGCTGGCCCGGCACTAGCGCGCCGCCGAAAGTGGGATCGAAGAAATATTTTTCTTTGAGGTCCCAACTAATCAGCTCGTCGCCGCCGGAATCTCCTGAGCGGCGGAATAACCTTTGGCGGATGCCGTATTCGATTTCGTTGGTGTCGGTGAGAGTTTCGTCGTCGTCGTAGCGAACGAAGCGGCCGAAATCATTTACGCCGTTTACGTAGGAATAGACGATTTCGGGCTCGATGGTGTGCTTCCACTTGTAGCCGTGGCTTTCCCAGATGCGTTCGAGGGAGGGAGGGCGAATATCGAGGCTGAATTCTTCGGTGGTGCGGATGAAGGACTGGCCGAGATATCGGCCTGTGGGGCCGACTTGTCCGCCGTAGGAGGTGGAACGCAGAGTGAAAGTTGGAGTGACGCCTAGCCACGGGCCCCAGTGCAGCGGGATGGTGACGCTGGGGGCGATTTCGCTGCGCTCTACGAAACTGGGGGTCTCGAATCCGGTAACAGTGTCGATGCGATGTACGGCTCCGGCGAACGAATCGAAGGAAAAATAGATCGGAATGTGTTTGAACGGAGCTTGATCCACGGAGCTAAAGCGAACTTCGGGGGCGGAACGCAACGAGATGTATGTTTCCGGCGAGGAACTGAAGAAATTCTTGTAGCTGCCGGCGGCTACGTCGAAGCTGAAGCCTGAGAAATTCTTGGTGGCGAACGTGGTGTTGCGCACTTCGGAATTTACGGCCTGCGAGAAAGTTTCGGCGAAGGCTAGTCGGAAAGTTAGCGAGGTGAGTTGATTCAGATCAACTACCGTGCGCCAGCCGTCGGGTAGAAATGCGTCGAAGCCGAGGTGCGCTTCGTGTCCGCCTTGCTTTTCGAGTCCGCCGGGCTCGGGCAGGCCGCGATCGATTACGCCGTAGTAGGAAATGTCGAGCTTGGCGTTTTCCCAGGGGCGCATGCGGATGTCGCCGCGTTGGCTCCAGCCGCGCTTACTTAGGTAGGTGCCGCCGACCGTCGCGTCCATCCAATCGGTGGGCGCCCAATAATAGGAATCGCCGAAGAAGAAACCTTTCGCTGTCGAGCTGCCGGCATCTGGGATCATGAAGCCGGATTGACGGCCGCGCGAGGCTGGGAGAGTGGCGTACGGTAGATAAACGATCGGGACATAGAGCAGGCGGAAATCGGCGTTGTAGAGCTGGACGTTTTTCTCGAGGCGGACGGTGGCCTCGGGCGCATAAAATTTCCAGGTGGGGCGATCGGGGCGGCAGACGGTGATCCAGCCGCGATGAACTTTGTAGGTTTCCTCGTCGATGCGCTCGGCTTCGTCGGCGTCGAAGTGTAGAGGATTGGGACTGACGAGCAACGTGGGATTAGGACGGCGCTGGACTCCCAGCGTCGCGTTTACGTGATGGAACGTACCGCGGCCGGTGTTGAGATTGTAGTGGGCGTCGGCAGCTTCTACATGTTGATCGAGGCGATCTAGGACGATGTTGCCGCGCGCGACGACTTCGCCGGTGTCGTCGTTGTATTCAACGTGATCGGCGCGCATGCGGACATCTTTGTAATGTAGATCGACGTGACCGTCGGCGTAGGCGATATTGCCGATCTGGCTTTGCTTTTCGGCTTCGAGAGTGGCTAGCGGGCCGGGGCGTTTGGGTTTTTGTGGGTTTGCGGTGCTTGAGGCTGGGGCGGATTTTTTCGGCGGAGTGGCTTGAGCGCGGGCGGATGGAGCGAGCGCCATCGTCGATGCGAGAGCTGCGCAGAATAGGATGCGATGAAGGATGGTGGCTCCGCGCACGTCGCGCATGGTGACGGCGAAAAGAACTGAGAGCCTAACACGCACTTCAAATGGCAGGCAACGCACACGGCACTCATTTCCTTGGACCTTGCGATTCGGATTTGTGTTAGGCTGGTCGCGTTCCATCACCGGGACATCCGCGGCGCAAAAAGCACTGGTGATCAACACATGCTCGAAGTGCGGCGCGATCCTATTCGAAGACGCCTCTCGCTGTTCCTTTTGTAATGCGCCACTCACTGTAGCTGCGCGGCCGGACGAGTTTGCCTCAGTGGCTGCCAACTCGGGTGCCAACGACGTAGAGCCTGACTGGCGCTTAGAGGTTGCCCGGCGGTTGGAACTCTACCGGGCGCGGCGGCGGCGCTTCATGCCCGACGACGATTCGCAATCCCCACTTCCCTTCCACGAGGAACGCCAGACGCCCATGATGCGGGAAGAACATTTCGTCGTGGATGTGGATGAGGAACTTGATCTGCCTCCCCGGCCTGCGCGCAAAGCTGCTTTGCCGCGTGCGACGGAACGCGTGGAAATTTCCGCGATGCAGCCTGAGTTTGATTTTTCTGCTTCAGGCGATCCGCGGGCTCATCCTCAGACCGCGCTGGTGCCGGTTGCGGATCTGCACGAGCGGCGGCAGGCTGGTTTGCTGGATTTCATTTTTTTGGCGCTGGCTTACGTCGGGTTTCTTGGGCTTTTTCGCTCGTTGGGCGGACATTTCTACTTTGCGCGCGTGGATACCGTGGTTTATGCCGCGGCGTTCGTGCTCTTCTACGCGCTTTACTTTGCGATTTTCACGATTTTTGGCGGGGCTACGCCAGGGATGCAGCTTCGTGGGCTGTATGTGGTGCGGCTGGACGGGCATCTGGCGGAAAACCGGCAATTGCTTTGGCGCGGTTTTGCTTATTTGCTTTCTGCTGGGGCGCTGATGCTCGGATTTCTTTGGGCCATGTGGGATGAAGATCGTTTCACCTGGCACGATCGCATTTCGCATACGTACGTCACGTCGGCGCTGCCGCTGGGGCAGGAGGATTCGTACGAAGTGGCGCCGGCGCCGCGGCAAACCTTGGCGCACAAGTAGCATCGAACCATCATCGCCGGGCCTGAGCGGGGCGACGATGTTATACTCGGAACTCAGGCGAAAAGGCCGAGACCTTTGTTTTTTGAGGGCACTTTTAAGGCATTCGTGAAGACGGTCCAGGGAACCGAATTCGCGTCGTAGCCGGCCGAAGGATAATCATGAGCCGATTGATGAAGCAAATCGCCATCAGTTTATCGATCTTGATTTTGGTGTTTACGGCTGTCGGCTTTGTGATGGCCAAGGCTAACGCGCCGGACGACAAAACTTACCGCTCGTTGACGGTTTATAGCGAAGTGCTGGAGCATGTGCAGCGCGATTATGTGGAGGACCCGGACATTCATCAGGTGACCAGCGGGGCGCTTCATGGATTGCTCGATTCGCTCGATCCGGATTCCAGCTATTTGAGCCCGCTCGAATATACCGATTACAAAGAACGGATTCAGAGCAAGGCTACGGGCACTTCCGGTTTGGCACTCTCGAAGCGCAATGGTTACATCATCGTGATTTCGGTTTTGCCGGATAGCCCGGGATTGCAAGCGGGATTGAAATCGGGGGACTACATCGAATCGATTGCGGGATTTACTACCAGCCAGATGTCGATTGGGCAGGCGCGGGTTTTGATGACGGGGCAGCCGGGATCTACCGTGAAGCTTTCGGTGATACGTCGATCCAAGGTCGAGCCAGAGCAAGTGGATTTGGTGTTGGCGAAAATTCCTGAGCCAAAAATTTTGGAAGAGCGGTTTGAGGGCGATATTGCTTATTTGAGATTGCCTGCGCTCGATGGCGGGACGGTTGGGCGTTTGCGCGAGAAGCTGACGCAGCTTGAAGGCAAAGGCGCGCATAAATTGGTGCTGGATTTGCGCGATTGCGCGATTGGCGAGCCGGCGGATGGCGTTGCTGCGGCTCAGCTTTTTCTTCCTGCGGGGACGGTTGCTTCTTTGAAGGGGCAGACGGTTTCGGAACAGACTTTTAGCGCGGATGCCTCGAAGCAAGTTTGGAAGGCGCCGGTCGCGGTGTTGCTCTCGAATGGAACGGCTGGAGCTGCGGAAATTCTTGCTGCGGCGCTTTCGGATAATCATCGTGGTGAGACGATTGGCGACCGGACTTTTGGAACGGCTTCGTGGCAGCGCGTGATTCAGTTGGATGATGGTTCGGCGCTGATTTTGACGATTGCGAATTACTATACACCCGCGGGGAAATCGATTCCTGCGGAGGGCGTTGCGCCGACCGTGCAGGAAACTGCTGACGATGTGGCTGCGCTGAACGATTTGCAGCAGACGACTTCTCCGCCGCCGGGGCAAGTGGCTTCGCAGGATGATCCGCTTTTGAAGAAAGCGATTCAGATCGTCCAGGGCAACGGCGCTGCGGTAAAGAAAGCGGCGTAGTTTCCGCGTGGCTCGCGAGCGGGTCCGAAGCACGCCGCCCGAGCCGCACATTTCAGTCGGAACTTGTAGGGGCGCGGGTTGCTGCGCCCGCCTGTCGCGCAATTTCCCCTCATCGCGAATCCTGCCGCTCTGTTCCTTCCGCGCAATTCCCGCGAACCGCAATCGCCATGCGCTTCTCGCCGCCTGCGTCGCTCTCGCCTTGATCTTTACCGGCTGCGGGAAAAAGCGCCTATCCACAAATGAAATTCATGCGGTGACGAAAGACCTCGTCGCCGCGGCGAAGGACGTTCTCGGCAAGCAGGCCAAGATCGACGTAGCTTCGCAGATGGAAACACTTCCCGGCGGGACCCATCTTTTTACCGGCGACCAGATTTACATTTTGCTTGGAGATCTGAGCAAACAAGAAGCGCTTGAAGGCGCACTCGACGTCGTCGCTCACCGGAATCACCTGATGCGCGGGGCTACGACGATGTCGGGCAATGCGATTCGCTTCGACTACTCCCGAGATGGCCAGCGCACTCACGCGATCCATTTGCTTGTGGCCGGCGCTGGTCCCGCACCAGCGCCTGTGCCGAATGGTTCGGCGCTGCCGAAGAGCGCACCGCGACTGGCAATCATCATCGATGATCTGGGCCACGATTTGCCGCCGCTGCGCGAAATTCTGCAGCTTCACTATCCGCTGACGCTTTCGGTGATTCCGAATCTGCCCGATTCGGCGGAGGCGGCTAACGAGGCGTACAGTCACGGCGACGAAGTGCTGCTGCATTTGCCGATGCAGGCGATTGAAGCCGATGCGAAAACTGAGCCGGTGGAATTGCGCGTGGGGATGAATTCGAACCAGGTGGATAAAATTTTGGGCGCGATGCTGGAGACTGTGCCGCATGCCGCCGGCGTGAATAATCATCAAGGCTCGCGGGCTACCGCTGATCCGCGATTGATGAACGAGTTGATGGAGGCCTTGCAGAGGCGCGGGCTTTTTTTTGTGGATAGCCGGACTACCAAGGAGACGGTGGCTTTTGATACGGCGAAGAAACGCGGAGTGCGGGCGGCTTTTCGCAACGCGCAATTTTTGGATGATACCCCGACTGCGGCTGCGATTTTGGCGCAGCTGGATCGCGCCGAGGCGGATGCTCGGCGCAAGGGTTGGGCGGTGACGATTGGGCATCCGCATTCCGCGACGATTGCCGTTTTGCGGGAACAGCTACCTCAGATTGAAGCGAAGGGGATCAAGTTGGTTTTTGTTTCGGAAGTGGTGAAGTAGCGTCGCGGTGGTTGCGGACGTTTTAGATTTTGGTCGGGCGGAGCGGATGCCGGGCTTAAGCCCGCCGCTACGACGCCACGGTTAATTTAGGATTTCGGTGGCGATTTGGAAGACTTGCTCGGCTATTGCAAGGGCAGAGGTTAGGCCCGGAGATTCGATTCCCATGAGCTGGATTACTGCGGGGATGTCTGCATCGCGTTGAATGATGAAATCGGCGATGCCGTGCTCCGTGGGCGGCACGAGCTTCGCGCGGATTCCGGAATAACCCAGCACTAAATCTGCGGCTTGTAATTCGGGCACCATGGTTTTTGCGTCGCGGGCAAAATCTTCGATCGGCTCGCGATCTCGCTCGTAATCGTTTTTGTCGGCTACGTAACGGGCTGTGGGGCCGAGCAGAACTGTGCCCCAGAGCGTCTTGGTGAGATGCACGCCTAGGCTCAGGCCATCGCTGTGTGGCAGAGGATAGACCAGGCCGCGTATCAGATCTGCTTTTGCGCGCACTAGCTCGCAGTATTCGCCGCGCACTGGATAAATTTTGTGCTTGGCCATCGGTGAGCCGAGCATTGCGGCCACTTCGTCGGCGAAGAGGCCTGCTGCATTTATGAGGCAACGCGCTTCGATTTCGCCGGCTGCGCTTGATACCCGGACTTTTCCACCGATGTGCTGGAGCTTCTCGACCTTCGCATGCGTGACGATGTGCGCGCCCTGATCCGTGGCGACGCGGGCGTAAGCTTTCACTAGTTCTTCGCTGGAAACAATTCCGGTGGACGGCACCACGATGGCGTGATCGCCTTCGATGTGCGGCTCGCGGGCGCGAATGCCGGCGCGATCTACGATCGACAAGCCTTCTACGCCGTTCTTTCGGGCGTTTTCCATGAGCGCGGTTAATTTCGGGCCTTCCGCCGGCGTCGCTGCGACAATTAGCTTTCCAGTATTGCGATGCGGGACGTTGTGCGCTTTGCAGAATTCGTAGGTGAGAATATTTCCGCGGACGCAGTGTTTTGCTTTGAGCGATCCTGTCGGGTAATAGAGGCCGGCGTGAATCACGCCGCTATTGCGCGTGCTGGCGCCCATGCCGATTTTTGGCATGGCTTCGAGGACGAAGACGTCCTCCCAGCGGGCTGAGAGGGCGCGTGCTATGGCGCAGCCGACTACGCCTGCACCGATGATGACGACATTTGCTTGCTCCATCGTTTAATTATCGCGAAAAATTATTGGAGTGGAGGAAATTTTGGAGATGGAGTTGCTTTTGCGTTTGTGAATGCGTGGATTGGTTGCGAATTGCCGGACGTTCGCCGAGGCTCACCGCGGGCGCAGCAAGCCAGCGCCCCTACAAGGAAAATGCAACAACGACGGACCGGTAAGCGTTCCGCCATTGCGTGTGCGCTAGTAATCGCCGCCTACGGCGTCGAAATATCCTGCGCATTCGACTAGTTGGGCTTTCACGCCGTCGTGGACCGCGTAGTGATGCGGCTTTCCGTCGAGGCCTTTGGCCCAGAGCGAGGCGCTGCCGTGTTCGCCGTCTTTGTTTAGCGCGTAGAAGGTTATGTGGAACTTCTTTAGCCGCGATTTATCGATGGCGTAGTTTCTCACTACGCGGTCTAGCGCTTCTAGGCACGCGTCCTTGGGGGATTTGCCTTGGCGCATCATTTCGACAATCGTGTGACCGCCGGAAATTTTTATATTTTCTTCGCCGCGGCCTGTGGAGCCGCCTCCGCCTACATCGCCATCTACGAACAGGCCTGCGCCGATTACTGGGGAATCGCCTACGCGGCCTGGAATTTTCCAGGCTAGGCCCGAGGTTGTCGTCGTGCCTGAAATTTCGCCTTTGGCGTTTACTGCTAGGCAATTGATCGTGCCTGTGGGCGGATAGGCTACGACTTGCTCGATGTGGGCGGCCCAGGCTTGACGCTCTGGCGTGTCGAGCAGCTCCGCTATTTTTTCTTTCCATTCCGGGCTATCGAGTCCCGGGCGCCAATTTTCTGACGAGGTGGCTTTCCAGGCTAACCAGGCTAGGCGGGAGCGATCTGTTAGCAGATTCATTTCTTGGAAGCCTTCGTCGACGGCGAATCTGCGGGCGCCTTCGCCTACGATGAATACGTGATTGGTTTTGTTCATCACGGCTTTGGCGACTAGCGATGGATTTTTTATGTTGTGGACGGAAGCTACCGCGCCGGCGCGGCGCGTGGGGCCGTGCATTACGCTGGCGTCCAGCTCCACGACTCCTTCTTCGTTCGGCAAGCCGCCGTAGCCTACGGAATCGTCTTCGGGATCGTCTTCGACTTTGGTGACTACTGCCAAAGCGGCGTCGAGAGTGTCGCCGCCGGATTTTAGTACGGCCATTCCATCATCCAGGTGCGCCACGCCGTTCGCAGAAGAAATAATGATTGGGCGGGCTTTGGTTGCGACGTTTTGCAGCGCGCTGTCGGGTGGGGGGACATCTCTTGCCGGCGTTTTACCGAAGAGGCGCCGGCCGCCTGCTGCACATGCGCCGATTGCAGTGGCTAAAAAAAATCTACGCCGAGTCCATTCAATCATGGTCATCCTCCACTCGAATAATCCAGACAACGCAACGATCGGCGCAAGTTTCGTTTGTGGCGCGATCGTGCCCGAAGAGGCCCGCCATAAAGCGCGGGCCCTACGAAGAGCGTGCGCGACTTTGCCGCGTTCCGAGCTAGCCTGCGGCGACTGGTGGAGCGCTGGTGCCGCCTGCCGGAGTTGGCGCGGCTACCACCGGGCCGGAGCCGGGGCGATTCTGCAACATTTCGATCACTTTTTGGTAGAGGCGCGTGCGCAATTCGTGGCGCTCGTTGGCGCGGGTGATGTAACGGACGGTGATTTCGATTCCACTGCTCGTCGGGCGGACGCTTACACTGGGCTCGGCGGAAAAATCTTGGAGCGTGATCGACGATGTTACGGCCTTCCATTCTTCTTCGGCTACGCGGGAGCTTTCGGCAGTTTCGGCGGCCACCATCTTTTGCAAGGCTTGGGCGATCGGGGCCGGATCGTCGCTGGATTTGATGAATACTTCGAGCTCATCCCAGAGCCACTGGCCTGAGGTGGAAAAATTAAAGTAGTGGCCGCGGATGGCATAGCTATTTACGAACGAAACGCGGCGGCCGGTGGGATGGCCTTCCGACAGGTTTCCTGTTTCGAGCAGCACTGTGTGCAGCAATCCGATTTCTACTACTTCGCCGCTTACGCCTTCGATTTCTACCCAGTCGCCGAGTTGAATTCCGTTTTTTCCTACCAGCGCGAACCAGCCGAGGCATCCGAGAATGAAATCTTGCAGCACGACGAGGCACCCGGCACCGGTTACCGCCAGCACAGTGCCGAGTTGAGTCGGCAGGCCCGCGACTACCAGAAGAATCAGCCCTACACCGACAGCTTGCACGGCGATTTGCGCTACGGCGCTGATGCTGCGCAATCGGCGGCGTTCTGGAGCGAGCTGCTTGAAATAACGGGCGACGTAGGAATTCGCGATGACCATTAGCACGGCGAGAATCAGGATGATGACGATGGAGACTAGAACTTCGCGCAAGGCGGTGCGCTCGCGGCCTTGCACCAGCAGGATCCATTTTCCGTAAGTGATGTCTAGATCTTTGGCGATTTGCAGCCTTCGATCGATGTCACCGATCGATTTCTGGTCGTCGGCGAGTTGCGCGAGGGTGGTCATGGCCGCGCCGGTATCCTGTTGCGCGTCGGTGGTTGAGGTGCGGATTCCCGGTTTTTTCGCTGTCTCGCTTGCGATTTGTGCTTCGAGGGTATCGCGGTTTTTCCCGAGCCTGTCTTTCAGGCTCCAGACTTCCTGCTGTGCTGACGCGATCTGCTTGCGCTTGGTGTGCAGCTTCCACCACTCGCGCGTTTCGCTCAGCAGATTGAGAGAATTTGATTCGCCGCCGGAGGAGGACGATGAGATTGCGGACGTGGCGCGATCGAGGGCGTCCTTTGTGTCTTTTGTTGACGCGTCGTGTTGATCTTTCATGCGCTGCAGCAGCGATTGCAGATCGCCGCCGGCGTTGATCAATTCTTGCTTGGCGCTGGCTAGATCGTCTTGATCGAGCTCGAGTTGGGCTTGCAGCAGATCGAGTTGCTCCTGCAGCTTGTCTTGTTGATCGCCTTTGGCTGCGGCGGTGGCTTTGGTTAGCTTTTCGTTTAGGTCTTCTTGGGCATCGATGCGTTTTTGGAGGGAGTCGATGCGGGCGTCGAGTTTCTTGATTTGCGGGGTGGGCGCGGCGGGATGCTTGATGGCAGTTTGCAGCGCGGAGCCGAAGGCTAGATCTACTTCTTGATCGGCTATGCGCAGGGCTTGTTGGACTAGGGCTAGCTCTTCGGGGGTGGTGGCTTGTGGGGCTAGCTTTTGCGCGTCTTGCAGCGGACGCTGATCGACGAGGGCATCTGCGGCTTGTTGCGCTTTTGTGGCGGGATCGTCCGGTAACGCGGGGGCGCGCCAGTAGCTGGCCCAGAGTAGGCCTGCTGCGGCTGCTATCAGAAGTAGCAGGAGGGCGGCTAGTGCGGCCTTTGTGCCTTTTCCCATCGCGGTTTTAGGGTCTTCGGGCATTTTTTCGTTTGGCGCTTTGCTGAGTCGCGGGCTGGGATTAGGGGCAGATTTTAGCATCTTCGATGGCGTCGGCAAGGATGGCTTTGCTTTCGGATTCTTATTGGCACGATTTTCTTTGCAACACTTTCGTGCGCACTTACGGGCACTGCTACGGCGCACCACTTGGAAAATCGCCCCGGCCGTGTTTGTTGCATGTGGTCAAATTTGTGGTCGTCGGATGCCGGCAGGGACGCCGGCGCTACTTAGGGCTTGAATCCTACGCTCTTCCATAGTTCGGCGGTGTCGTAGGCTGTGCCGTTGGTGATTACCGTGCGGACATTTCGGATGTTGTGGATATTTTCTAGCGGGTTGCCGTCTACCAGAATTAGATCGGCGCGCTTGCCCGCTTCGATGGTGCCGGATTCGTTATCTAGCTTCATTAGTTTTGCCGGAACTATTGTGGCGGCTTGGATTGCTTCCATCGGGGTGAAGCCTGCTTGGACGTAAAGTTCCATTTCGCGATAGAGGCTGTGGCCCGGCACGGACTGATCTGTGCCGGCTACGATGGGGATTCCGGCGCGATGCAACGCGCCTGCGATCGCGACGTACTTCGCGAATTCGCGGCGGATTACGTCGCGATACTCCGGCGGGAGGCCACCGCCGGCAAATTGCACGGCAAGTTCGGGGGCGACTTTTGCCACGCCGGGCTCGAGGCTTTCGAGCGTGCGATCCGGACCTACGGTGAACCCTTCGAAAACCACCAGCGTGGGATCGATCACCGTGCCGTGCGATTTCAGAAACGCGATCGCTTTCTGCGATTCCGGCGACGCGAGATCCACATTCGCTGCGGCTTCTAGGCGATCCATCGGCTTTGCGTCGGGCGGCAATGGCTTGTGCATAATGTTTGCCACATATTCGATGTGATTGATTTGATCCATGCCGGCTTCTACGCCTTCGTAGGCGTTCATGCCTTCGGGGATGTGGCCGGTGACGGTCATGCCGAGGCGATGGGCTTCCGTTGTTACCGCTTCGACGTTGGCGAGTTTCACGGAGCTGTAAATTTTGATCTGCTGGAAACCTAGATCGTGATAGCGGTCGACCCATTCCTTAGCTTGCGTTGCGTTGTTGACGCGCTCGACGCCGAGGGCTAGCGGGCCGTCGCCGTCGACGACTCCTGCGGCGAGAATTCTTGGGCCGAGGCCGCGGGAGTTGGCGATGGCGTCGCGGACGGCGGTGATGAATTCGAGTTCGTTGCCGACATCGCGAACGGTAGTGGCGCCGGCGGCTAGATAAATTGGGCCCCATTCCACCTGTTCGAAATGGGCGTGCATATCCCAGAGGCCTGGAAGGATAAATTTGCCGGCGGCATCGATGATCTTGGCGTGTTTTGGATATCGGACTTGCGTGCGCGGGCCTGCGGCGGTGATTTTTCCGTTTTCGATTACTACCGTGGCGTTTGGAACTGGAGGTTTGCCGGTGCCGTCGATCAGCGTACCGTTTATTACCGCGATCTGATCGCTGCGTACGCCGGAAATTCCTTTGGCCATTTCGTTGAGAGCGGCCATTTCATCTGCGCCAGCGCGTCCTACAAAAGTGCCAAGGGCGGACTCGTAGCCTTCGCGAATGGCTTCGAAATGGTCGAATTCTGCGTCCACGCTGATTTCAGCGATAAGTTGCAAATTGGCATCGAACCAGAGGGTTTCGCGGCCCCAGATTAGACCTTCGATGGTGAAGCGCTGCAGGGTTTCGGTTTTGTCGCCGATTTTGATGTCGTCGTTACCGCGCTGCTCGATTTTTACTTCGCCGGTTGGGTAAGTTTTTAGTTTTGCGGGAGAGCCATGCGATTTCCAGTATTGGACCAGGAGCATTTGCATTGTGGCGGGGGCATAGCCGGCGACGGTGAAGAATTTTTCGGGGCGGGGTTCCTCGCGCCAGGTTTTGTCTTCGCGGATGCGGATTTTATCGGTGCCGACTTCTACCGCTTCGTCGATTGCGGCGCTTCGGGCGTTGCGGCCGTTAATTTCAAATTGAGTTGGGGACAAATCTTCGGCGGAGACGAGGTGGGCTTGGAGCGGGACAGGAGTTCCGCGATCGGTGAATTCGAAATTGATCGAGAAATTGCGGCCGGTTGGCGCGGCGGTTTCTGTGTAGCTTTCCTCGCCGATGGGTTGCTCGAATTTGTGCAGGCGGAACCTGGCGGAATTTTTCGCGGGGGTATCTTGCGGAAAAGCGGGCGGTCCCGCGAGCCAGCTTACTGTGACCACAAACAAGACCCACGCGTAACGTCGCGTTGAAGATTTCACTTTTTCTTCCCTTCGAATCGAAATTGCTGCGCCCCGAACGTGCTTGTCAGAGTACGACAAATTGCGGGTTTGCTGACCGTGAATTGTCAGAATCCGAGTTTGCGACGTTTGTCGGAATGTTCTCGCGACGTAAGGCCACCCGCTAAATGGAAGCCTTGATTTCGTTGCTGCGGGGCGTCAGTATGTTTCGCCCTGTTGGGCTAATCGTTGCTGCGGAGCCATTTTACGAAATGAAACGCTTTGGGTTTGCCATCGTAGTCACCTTTGCCGCTTTTTCGGTTTCGAATTTCGCCGTTGCACCCGGACATGCCGCGCTTGCGACGGCGGGGCGCGCGATCGCTCAGAAACCTGCACCTGCCGCTGAACCGGCCTATGGCATGAAGATTGATTTCGGCGTGCGGATCAAGATGCGCGATGGCGTGGAACTCTCGGCTGACGTGTATCGTCCCGATGCTCCTGGGAAATTTCCCACGATCCTGCGCCGCACGCCCTATGTGAAGGCCACTGGCGGAGCTCGGTCCATCGAGAATGTGCGCTATTACGTCTCTCGAGGTTACGTTTTTGTCAGCGAGGACGTTCGCGGGCGTGGGGATTCGGACGGCACGTTCGTTCCTTATCGCACGGACGGCATCGATGGCTACGACACGATTGAATGGTGCGCGGCGCAGACTTGGTCGGATGGAAAAGTGGGGACGTATGGAGGCTCGTACGAGGGCGTGAATCAATGGCTGGCCGCGGTGCAGCAGCCTCCGCATCTGACTACGATGGTCGCGCTGGTTTCGCCTTCCGATCCTTTTGTTGAGTCGCCTACCGGGATTCCCATTCCGCAGGACATTAGCTGGTATTTTTTTACTGCGGGGCACGTGTTGCAGAATATTGATGCGGTGGATTGGAATCGCGTTTACGAGCATTTGCCGCTTGTGGATCTGGATGAAGTTGGCGGGCGGCGCGATCAGAATTGGAAGGACCTTTTTGAGCATCCTACGCTCGATGCCTGGTGGGAACCGCTGCGGTATCAGAATAAATATGAGCGCGTGCGCGTTCCGGTGCTGCACATTTCCGGATGGTATGACGATGAGCAAGTTGGAACGCCGCTCAATTATATTGGCATGACTTCCAAAGGTGCTACGCCGGAAATTCGCAAAAATCAGAAATTGTTGATGGGGGCTTGGCCGCACGCGGTGGATTCGACTAGCAAGCTCGGCGATGTCGATTTTGGCCCGAGCGACATTATCGACATGCCTGCTTACGTTTTGCGCTGGTACGACCACTGGCTGAAGGGCAAGGACACTGGAATCATGAGTGAGCCGCCGGTGCGGATTTTTGTGATGGGCTCGAACGAATGGGTTAACGAGAATGAATGGCCGATGGCGCGGACGCAGTGGACTAATTATTACGTCCATAGCTCCGGGCGCGCGAATACGCTTTCCGGCGACGGCGTGCTTTCGACTGCTGAGCCTGCTGCTGAGCCGGCTGACGGTTATCGTTACGATCCGAGAAGCCCCACGCCATTTATTACCGCGCCTTCGTTTGCGCAGATTGGCGGGCCGGATGATTACCGATCGGTTGAGGCGCGGGATGATGTGCTGGTTTATTCTACCGAGCCGATGAAGCGCGACACGGAAGTTTGCGGGCCGATTCGCGCGGAGGTTTACGCCTCGTCTAGCGCGACGGATACGGATTTCATGGTGAAGCTGATTGATGTTTGGACGGACGGTTATGCGGAGCGATTGAGCGACGGGATGGTGCGGGCGCGTTATCGCGATGGGATGGAATCGGCTTCCTTGATCGAGCCGGGGAAAATTTATCGCTACTCTGTGGATGTGTGGAACACTTGCGAGATGTTTAAGGTGGGGCATCGCATTCGCGTGGAGATTGCTTCGAGCGGCGTGCCGAAATTCGATCGCAATCCGAACACTGGCGAGGCGCTCGGTAAAACCACGCGGATGCAAAGTGCCGATCAGAAAATCTTTCATGACCGCGAGCATCCGACGCATTTGATTTTGCCGATTGTGCCGGCGCGTAAGGCTGGCGCGAAATAATTCGGATTATTCTTCGACTGGGAGACACACCGTGCGCCGACTGATTTTGATTGCTGCTGCCATTCTGCTTTCGACTTTCATTGCGGCATCGCAAGAACAACAGCCAACGCCGCCGCAGCAGGACACCGCGCCTCAGGAGACTCCACAGAAGCCCGCGACGACGCCGCAAAAACCGGGCGGCGCCCGACCGAAATCGGGCGCGCGGGTGGTCGGCATGGGCACGCCGGTGGTGAAGAAGCCGGTCGATCCGTTGCTAGCGCCGACGCTTGATCCCGATTCGCCGGAGGCGAAGGCGGTGGAGGCGATGTTTGGGGTGCACGAATTTTCGCAGGTGGTGATTTCGCCGGATGGAAAACAGGTGGCGTGGGTGGAGTCGCTGACGGAGAAAAATGGGGCGCCTTCGGCCAATTCCGCGATTTATATTGCAGATTTGAAAGATCCGAAGGCTGCGCGGCGCGTTTCGGCCGGTTCCGCGGACGTGCCGCGTGCGGAGAGCGATGTGGCGTGGTCGCCGGATAGCAAGCGCATCGCGTTTCTTTCCGATGCAGCGAAGCCTGGGCAAGCGCAGCTTTATATTGCCGGCGCGGCGGGCGGAGCGGCGCGGCGGATGAGTAGCTTGAAAGGATATCTCGCGTCGCCGGGCTGGTCGCCGGATGGAAAAACTATCGCGATGCTGTTCACCGAGAATGCTACGCGGGCGGCAGGACCGCTGGTTGCTGAGACGCCGGATGAAGGCGTGGTCGGGCAGGAAATTCACGAGCAGCGCTTGACCCTCGTGGACGTGGCCAAAGATACCGTGCGGCAGATTACTCCCGCGGACATGTACATCTATGAATTCGATTGGTCGCCGGATGGAACGCGATTCATTACTACTGCCGCGCATGGGAATGGTGACGACAACTGGTATGTCGCGGGTCTTTATACCGTGGACTTGGTAACCGGCGAGACGAAATTGCTTTATCAGCCGAAGATGCAGATTGCCGTGCCGCATTTTTCGCCGGGCGGAGATACGATTGCTTACATCGGCGGATTGATGAGCGACGAGATTTCTGTGGGCGGCGACGTGTATGTTTTGCCGGCGGCGGGCGGCGAGCCGCGTGATATGACGCCAAATATTAATGCCACGCCGAGCGCGATCACCTGGATCAATGGCGGGCGCCAGATTTTGATTAATGTTTATGTGGACGGGCGCACCGGCGTGGCGCTGCTGGATTTGACGGCGCAAACGATTAGTGTCGTGTGGACCGACGTAGAGACGATTTCTGCTGGTTGGTTCGGTGCGGGAATGTCGGTGGCGAATGATGGCGTGACGACGGCGGTGATCCGGCAATCGTTTGTGAAGCCGCCGGAAGTTTGGGCCGGAGAGATTGGCGATTGGAAACAGATTACTGCGCGGAATGAGGGGCTGGATCCGGCTTGGGGGCCGGCGCAGAGCATTCATTGGACTAGCGACAGTTTCAAAGTGCAGGGTTGGCTGCATTATCCGCCGGATGTGGATACTTCGATTAAGCATCCTTTGGTTGTGGCGGTGCATGGCGGGCCTGCGGCGATGGTTTCGCCGATGTGGCCTACGCAGTGGAGTTATGAGGCGGCGCTTGCGGCGGCGGGATTTTTTGTGTTGGAGCCGAATCCGCGCGGGAGTTATGGATCGGGGGAAACTTTTACTCGGGCTAACGTGAAGGATTTTGGCTATGGCGATTTTCGCGACATTTTGGCCGGGATTACGGAATCGCTTGCTGCGGCGCCTATCGATAACAATCGCGTTGGGATTACTGGGTGGAGTTATGGCGGGTTCATGACGATGTGGGCGGTGACGCAGACGGATCGATTTAAGGCGGCGGTGGCTGGGGCTGGGCTTTCGAATTATCAGAGTTATTACGGCGAGAATGGGATCGATCAGTGGATGATTCCTTATTTTGGGGCTTCGGTTTATGACGATCCGGCGATTTATGCGAAGAGCTCGCCGATTACTTTTATCAAAAAGGCCAAGACGCCTACTTTAATAGTTGTTGGGGATCGCGATGGGGAATGTCCGCCGCCGCAGTCGTATGAGTTTTGGCACGCGCTTTTGGCTAATCATACGGAGACGCAGTTTGTGATTTATCCGAATGAGGGGCATATGTTTGTGAATCCGGATCATAGCCGGGATGTGGTGGCTCGGGCGGTGGCTTGGTTTAAGCATTATTTGTGAGAATTCGTAGCGCTGGCGTCCCGCCGGCTCTTACGACCGCCGTCGAGAATCAGCTTCGCAATCTTGGGCGGACCGCAGAATTAACTTCATTGCATTGATTGATGTGCTCTGTCCGCCCGTGTTGATTCGTGTGGCGTGATCTAGCTCGTCGGAGCCGGCGAGACGCCAGCGCTACGAAACCTACGCGGGAATTTCTGGGACTGCGGCTAGTAACGATTTGGCGTACGGGTCTATCGGGTTGGTTAGCACTTCGGTGGCTGGACCTATTTCTACGAAGCTTCCTTTGCGCATCACCGCTACCCGGGTGGCTAGTTGGGCTACTACCGGGAGCGAGTGCGAAATTAGGATGTAAGTTAGATTTAGATCGCGCTGGAGTTTGGCTAGCAGCTCCAGGATTTGCGCGCCCACCGAGACATCTAGCGCTGATACAGGCTCGTCGCCGATTACTATTTCTGGGCGCAGGATTAGGGCGCGGGCAATTCCTACCCTTTGCTTTTGGCCTCCCGAAAATTCGTGCGGGTAACGCGTGAGCGCGTCGGCTTCCATTCCTACTGCCGCTAGAGTTTCGATAATCCGGGCGCGGGCTTCCGTGCGGCTTAGTTGTGGCTCATGGATCGCGAGAGGCTCGCCTACGATCGCGGCTACTGGCATGCGCGGGTCTAGCGAGCCGGCGGGATCTTGGAAAACCATTTGGATGCCGCGGCGCAGGGTTCGCAGATTGCTGCCTTTGGCTGCCAGGAAATTTTCTCCGCGGTAATCGATTTCTCCGCTGTCTGGCTCGATAAGGCGCATCAGCATCCGAGCCAGAGTGGTTTTGCCGCAGCCGGATTCGCCGACGATGCCGAGAGTTTCGCCTCGTTCCAGATCGAAGCTCACGTTTTCTACGGCTGTGGCGTGGTGCGATGCTGCGGCGAATGCACCGACGCTGACGGAATAAGATTTGCGCAAATTGCGGACGGCTAGGATCGGCGGCGTCATGTCGATAGCGCGCCTTCTGCTGCGACTAATACGCATCGCGCAGTGTGCTCGGCATTTACTCGGCGCAAATCAGGGACGCGCTCATCACATTCGGTGCGGCGAAATTCGCAGCGCGGGGCGAAAGCGCAGCCGGGTGGCAATGCGTTGAGAGATGGGACGGTGCCGGGGATTGGCGTTACCTTGCCGCGTTCGAGGCGTGGGGCGGCTCGTAAGAGACCGACGGTATACGGATGGCGCGGATCGCGCAGGATTTCTTGCACGGGGCCTTCTTCGACGATGCGGCCGGCGTACATTACCGCTACGCGTGCGGCCACTTGGGCGACGACGCCGAGATCGTGGGTAATGAAAATCATGGCGAGACCGAGATCACGCTGGAGGTTCACTAGGAGTTCGAGGATCTGTTTTTGTACGGTGACGTCGAGAGCGGTGGTTGGCTCGTCGGCGATCAGGATGCGCGGGCCGGCTGCGAGGGCCATGGCGATCATGGCGCGCTGGCGCAGGCCGCCGGAAAGTTGGTGCGGATATTGGCGGGCGCGCAGTGCGGGTTCGGGGACGGAGGCGCGTTCGAGTGCGGCTACGGCGAGGCGATGAGCTTCGGCTGCGCTGACGCGCGCTTCGTGGACGGTGATGGCTTCTTCGATTTGCGCACCGACACGCATTACCGGATTTAGCGCGGTCATCGGCTCCTGAAAAATCATGGCGATTTCGCGGCCGCGGATGGCGCGGATTTGCTCGGAGTTGGCAACCGTGAGATCGGTGCGGCGCGTGGACCGCTGCACGGAGTTGTCGGTGCCGCTGCGGTTGCCATTGCTGCTTCGCGGATATAGCCAGGCTTCGCCTGTGCGGCGCGCGCCCGGCGGGGTGAGCCCCATTAGCGCGAGTACGAGCATCGTTTTGCCCGAGCCGGATTCCCCGACGATTCCGAGCGTCTCGCCCGGCGCGAGCGTGAACGTGACATCGTTCACCGGACGAATCCAGCCGCGCTCGGTCGGCAATTCGACGGTCAGTCCGCGCACATCGAGCAGCGCATTCACACTCTCATCATAAAGCCAACATAAGATTCTTTCACGGCGCTATTGCCTGGGTGTATAAGAAAGGCAATGCCTCGTCCGAGATGTCCGCGATGCGGTGCCCCGCTTTCCGGCGGATTCCTCCGGACTCGATGCGAGAATTGTGGCGCGACATTTGGCCCTTCGTCGCGTCCCTGGCGCGATCTCGCGATCTCGATGTTTCCAGTGTTCGTGCTTGTCGGCCTCACGGTTTTGGCATCGCGGCGCGGCTCTATTCAACCGTCCGAGATTTTTAGGGTCGCGTCTCAGTGCGTTGCGGTCCTTGTCTTCGTTCTGCTCCGGTACGCATCGACGCCAGATCGAGCCCCACAAATTCTCGAGCTTCTGAAACGCCCGAGGCGCTCTGACGTGCCCATTCCGTTTCGCGGGCTGGAAGCGCCGCTGTTCGAACCCCCCACGAGCTGGAGGGCAATTCTTTCGTCGCCTCGCCCGCGCAAATTGAAATCAAGCCTTGCAAGAAAAATCACTTTTGCGGTCATCACGCTGCTCGCGGGAGTGGGCGTTTGGATTGCGTTCTCATTGGGATACGATTGGCACCCAATTGGCAGAGAAGTGTGGATTCTCTTAGGACTTTTCTGGTTTGTGGTTCTTATCTACGGCTTCGTTACCTCGATTCGCAACGCCTACCAATCCCACGGACTCGTGCGCGACGGCGAAGCGACGATCGGTTGGATTACGGACGCTTGGGAGACTGGCGCAGAGATTCGGAAGGTCCACGTCACGGTTCAATTTCGCGATTTAGTCGGCCGGCTCTTTGAGCATGATTTCGTGTTGCGGCGTGGTGACGATTCAGCAGATCCAGGACATCCGGCGCTGCTATTCTACGATTCTCAGAATCCCGAGCGATGCACCATTCCGGCAGCGACCACGGTTCAGTTGGCTGAAAATGAGGAATCGCTCAGCGCTGCGCGAGCGGGATGACGAAACGTAGCGCCGTGTGCGTTGCAGAGAAGCTGCAAACTTTGTTGTCGGTTAGTCTCGCGGATTTTCCCGCCGCGATGACGTCGATTTCGCGGATGTGCTGCTTGCCCTTGGGATAGATCACCCAGATCCCACCGTTGGCGACGATGTATTTGCGGAGCCGCGTTAGATTTTTCAGTAACTCTTTCGCTTCCGCGCCGAAAAACACCAGGTCCATGTCGGCGGCGGGCTTTTTCTCTTCGAAGGACGGCGCAAACGGCTTCATTTCGTTGAGGAATGAGGCATCAAGAACTTCGAGGACAAGAATTTTTTGGCCGCGCTTGACACCGAGTTTGTCGAGTAGCGAGCGGTCCGAGTAATCGCGTTCGGCAGGGCGGAGCTTTTTGGGTCGCGGCGGCATGCTCAGCGCTCGATCACTGTGGTCTCGCCGAATTTTTTGCCGAGATCTCTTAGGTACGTGTCAATCGTCGCGGTATAGCCGAACACGAAGCGGGACATGAATCTGAAAAAGCGATTGTGTATTTCGCCGTCCTCGCGAATCTGCACGATGCAACCGTTGGGTGGAATCGGCAAAAGATCGGTGGTCCACTTGCCGCCGAAAGGCAATTGCGGGTCGGCGATTTCTGTGACCAGGTGGCCCGGCGGCTGCGATTCGATCACTTGAAACGGAAGAGTGTTGCCGTGCGCATCGATTTCCTGCCAGGCGGCAAAAGAATTTTGAGACGTAAGCGGACTGACACTTTTGACGTTGGAGCGCCAGGAAGGAAATTTGCCGTAGTCGGTAATGGCCTCCCAGATCGCATCCTGAGATTGGCGGTAGCGTGCGACGCGCGCGACGGAATGGCGTTCGGGCAACGCGGCACCGATGGCATAAACAATCGCCAGCAGCGCTGCGATGACCCCTAGAATCCAAATTAGCCACTTCATCGTAACCGCCTGACGAAACACCCGCCACGAATCGCTGCGACAATCGGTACAATTAAACTTCGGCCATGCCTGCTGCATTACAACAAAGCGCGAATTGGCGGTCTCTACTTGCACGCCGCGGCTTCCGCTACTTTTTTGCGGGCATGATGATATCGCTGTTTGGCTCGGGAATGAACTTCGCGAGCGTGACTTGGTTCATCCTGGCGCAAACGGGCTCGACAGTCGATGTGAGCATCATGCTGATCCTGGCGACGCTGCCAGGCTTGCTCGTACCGGTGGTGGGCGGGGTGCTGATCGATCGCGTGGACCGGCGTTATCTTGCGATCACTTTGGATCTCGCGCGTTTCGGCGCCGTCGGCGGAGTTGCGGCGCTGATCGCCTTTGCGCATCAGGGATTGCTGCTGATTTACGGCATGGTGCTTTTCAACGGATTCTGCTCGGCGATTTATTGGGCGACGATCAACGCGTTGGTGCAGGAAGTTGTCGGCGCGGAAGAACTGGTGGGGGCGAATTCGGCGCTGGTGATCGCGGTGCAATGCGGCTGGCTGATGGCCGGCGCACTCGTGGGATTTTTCTACGATCGCGCAGGAATCGCAGGAATTTTGCTGATCGATTCCTGCACGTACGCGGCGTCGGCCTGCTGTCTTTATAAATTGCGGCGCGGATATTTTCATCCCCGTGCGACGGCGCCCGACCAGGCGCGCGCGGGGCTCGATGCGCCACTGGCGATGGCGGAGGAAACGGCGCTGCCGCCGATTGTCGAGGCGCTGCCCGATCCGGGTTTCTTGCACGAATTGAAGGATGGCATCCGGTATTTGCGCAGCCAGCCGAGCGTGATGGCGCTGGGCTTCACGTACGCGGCGATGCTGGCGGGCGTATTCAGCGCAAATGTTTTGGTGGTGGCGCTGGCCAAGGACGTTCTTCATTCGGGCGCGCGCGGCTTTGGAGCACTCGAATTCGGCTGGGGATTTGGGGCATTGATCGGCGGGTTGGCGGTGGGTTCTCTGATGCGACGCACCACAATCGCGCGGGTGTTGGTGACGGCGCTGGCCGTTCTGGCCTTCGGGCACGCATTTTTTCCGTTCGTGCACATTTTGCTCGTGGCCGTGGCGATGCAAGCAGTCTTCGGCGGCTGCCGGGCGATGACTGGCATCATCACGCAATCTTCGATCATGACTACCGTGCCGAAATATCTGATGGGGCGCACGCAGTCCTCGATCACCGTATTTGCCACCACGCTGCAAATGACTATGAGCTTCGTGCTGGGCTGGCTCGCTGAACGCACCGGACTAATCGTGGCGTTCGCGGTGCTTTCGGGCGTTTATGCGGTGGCGCTGGCGACGGCCTGGCGCGCGCGCGGACTGGCCATGGGCGTGCCGGCCGAGTCCGGCGCCGATTGAGACTGCGCCGCGGCGCGGCCGTGCTCTGCTGTTGAATTCCGTTTCGGGTTGCACCCCGCTTGCCGCATAATTCCCGCGCGAAGAGGCTCAAGGCTAGCGCCAAGC
>JABDFR010000039.1 GCA_013286465.1 Acidobacteriota bacterium
CTGGCGTCCGTGCGCTCGCAATTTGGGAAGGAATATCCGCTGACTATTGGCGGGGAGCATGTCACTACCAAGGAGAAGATTCAGTCTACCAATCCATCGAAGCCTAGCGAGGTGATTGGGATTTTTCAGAAGGCTACGGTGGAAATGGCGAATCAGGCGGTGGAAGGGGCGCATCGTGCGTTTGAGAGATGGAAGCGGGTGCCGGCTGAGGAACGGGTGGCTTGTTTGTACCGGACGGCGGAGATTTTGCGGGGGCGGCGATTTGAATTGCTGGCGTGGCTTACTTTTGAAATTGGGAAGACTTGGCCTGAGGCGGACGCTGATATCGCCGAGTTGATCGATTTCTGCGAATACTATGGGCGGGAGGCTTTGCGTTTGGCTGGGCCGCAGACTTTGACTCCCATGCGCGGGGAGAAAAATTATTTGCGTTATATTCCTCTGGGAGTGGGCGTGGTGATTCCGCCTTGGAATTTTGCTGCGGCGATTATGGGCGGAATGACTATGGCGGCGATTGTTACGGGGAATACGGCGGTTGTGAAGCCCTCGAGCGATTCGCCCACGATCGCGGCGATTTTTGTGGACATTTTGTATGAGGCTGGGGTGCCGCGGGATGTGGTTAGCTTTTTTACCGGGCCTGGGGCGACTGCGGGCGAGGCTTTGGTCACTAATCCCAAAACGCGATTTATTGCATTTACTGGATCGAAAGAGGCTGGCTTGCGGATTGCCGAGCAGGCTTCGAAGGCGCAGGCTGGGCAGGTTTGGATTAAGCGGACGGTGCTGGAGATGGGCGGGAAGGACGCCATCATTGTCGATGATGAAGCGGATCTCGATGCTGCGGTGGAAGGAGTGGCGCTTTCGGCGTTTGGGTATCAGGGGCAGAAATGCTCGGCTTGCTCGCGGGCGATTGTGACGGAGAAGATTTACGACAAGTTTCTCGAGAAGCTTGTGCCTCGCGTGAAGCAGATGAAAGTGGGTTCGCCGGAGGATCCTGCCAATTACATGGGTCCGGTGATCAACAAGGCCTCGAAGAAATCGATCATGGAGTATATCGAGGTGGGGAAGAAGGAAGGGCGTTTGGTGGCTGGCGGGAATGCGATTGGCGATGATGGGTATTTTATTGAGCCTACCGTGATCGCGGATATTTCTCCGAAGGCGCGGATTTTTCAGGAGGAAATTTTCGGGCCGGTTTTGGCGGTGACCAAGGCTAAGGATTTTGATGATGCCTTGAAAATGGCCAACGACAGTGAATTTGGGCTGACCGGGGCGGTGTATTCGAAGAATCCGAAGAAGATTGAACGGGCGGCTGAGGAATTTCATGTCGGGAATTTGTACATGAATCGCAAATGTACCGGGGCCATGGTTGGGGCACATCCGTTTGGTGGATTCAATATGTCTGGGACGGATTCGAAGTCGGGGGGGCAGGATTATTTGTTGTTGTTTACGCAGGCGAAGACGATTGCGGAGAAGGTGTAGTTGGTGGGGCGCGGAAAATAGAAAAGGGAATAGGGGAAATGGCGCGGCGATGTGGGTAGACCGGTGCCACGATTTACGCGGGCGGGCGGAGCAAGCCCCGTCCCTACGGCGCGTGAAGAGCTTCGGTGATTAGAGTGGTTGAGGCCGGAGTTTGAAGGCGTAGCGCAAGACGACGTAGGCGATCGGTCCGAGCGCTAAGAGGACTGGGGCCCAATGGAAGACGATTGGCTCGCTGTAATAGACCTTCACCGCGCATAGGGCTGCCGGTAGGACGATTACGCAGAGTAGACCGAATTTTCCCCACGGAATTTTGAATTGGCGGTGCGCTTCGGGCATTTTGCGGCGCAATTGCCAGGCGGCCAGGACCGTCATCATTGATGTGGCGATGCGCGTCCAAATATAGATATTCACGAGATCCGTTACTGGGAATTTGGCTAGCACGCAATACACCACCGTTGAGACCGCAATCGCCCGCACCGGAGTACCGTAGCGCGGATGAATTTTTCCTAGCCAGGCGGGCAGGTAGCCGTCTTCGGCCATGGCTGCGGGAATTCGCGTGGTGTAGAGAATCGTTCCATTTGAGAGCGATGCGACGCCGATGATTGACGCTGCCAGCATCGCTACTCCCAACGCCGGGCCGCCGATCAGCCGCGAAGCTGTCACGATATAACCGGTATCCCAAACCTGCCAATTTCCGAGTACCGCTAGCGCCAAGGTGGCCGGCAGCGTGTACGTCAAGATATTCATCGGCGTATTCCACGCCAGCACGCGCACGAAAGTCCGTTGCGGATCTTTCATTTCTGCCGTGCAACTCGAAAGCTGCTCGTAGCCGGCGTAGTCCCACATCGCCAGGGCGAGGCCTTTGCCGAAGACGCTGCCGAAGGGGCGGCCCGGCGGGACGAAGGGCAGGATGGGATTGTAGTGCCAGTGGAAAATGGAAACGGCGCAGAGCCATACGACAGGAATGAAGATTGCCACTTGCAGGGCAATCGCCAGCCAACCGGCCACTTGGATGCCGCGCGCGTTCATGGCGGCGATCAAAATCAATACCAGCGCGGCACCGGCCCATTTTTCATTGGGCGTGATTGCGATGTAGTCTTTCACGTAATCCATGAACAGCACGCCGTAGAGCGAGTTTAGTAAGAACGTGCCGGTCCAATTCCACCAGCCGCATTGGAAGCCCCAGAAATCGCCGAAGGCGGCGCGCGACCAGCGATAGAAGCCGCCTTGGACCGGCAAAATGCCGTTCATTTCTGCGGATGCGAATGAAATAGGGATGCTCCAGAAGAAGGGCACGAAGGTGAGGAACAGCAGGGCCATGCCGGGGCCCGACCCGGAGAAAATTTCTTCGTAGCCGAAGGGCCCGCCGGCCGTGTAGCCGTAGAAAATTGCGAGCAGCGGGAGGAAGCCGATTTGACGGACGGCGCCTGGGGAAAGTTTGGATTGGGCAGGACGTGAGGGATCGGCCATGTTGGGCGAGAGCGGCCGCATGATAGTGAAGCGTCGAGGGCAATGCAATTGGAAAGGCGCAGCGCGAGCGTGTTCATTTCTAGGTGACCCGGCGAAGATACGGAATGCGCGCGACTGGCGGACTGAGAAGTGCCCAGCGCTGAAGCGCATGGCCGTTGGCGATCGTGTTTCGGAGCGGTGAAGCGCTCCTCCCCCGAATAAATTCGGGGGCTCCCACGGTGATGCCGCGGCTCCGCCGCGATGAATGCGAAGTGCCCGCGACGCAAGCGGAAGCCCTCGAGGTAACTCTTATCGAGACTAAGTTGGAGCAGAAGCGGCGGAGCTATCGCGCGGCAACAAATTATTTCTGGGGCACGAAGGATGCGAATCGGGCCGTATTCACGAGAGAATCTGCTTGACCCTTGTAGGCCCACGGCGGAGAATTACAGCCCTGAAATTCCTCGGTCCGGGGTGTGATTCCGGTAGGGAGCGCTTGCCCATGCGTGTGATTCGTTACGCCCTCATAGCCATACTATTGCTGTCGGCCAGCTCCGCGCAGGCGCAAAACCTGCGCGTGATCAAGCCGGATATGAATCGCGCCGCGGACGTCCAGAAGAAGCTTCGAAAATTTCACCAGGCGGCTACGATTCATCCACGCCCGGCGGCAACCTCGGCAATGCCTGGCCTGGAAGAACCAACTGGACTGGCATTCGATCCCTCGGGAAATCTTTATATCGCCGCGGCGCCACTGCAGGAAATTTTGAAAGTGACGCCGGCGGGGGTGGTCTCTGTATTTGCGGGAGATGGCACGGTGGGATCCGGCGGAGACGGTGGGCCGGCGGTGGACGCAGAGCTTGACGATCCATTTGACGTGGCCGTGGATGCCAGCGGAAATGTGTACATCGCGGATTTGGGAAACAACGAGATTCGCGAAGTCACCACCGACGGAAACATCAATACCGTTGCCGGCGGCGGCACGGTGTGCGGCACCACAAGCGACCCCATCGGCGATGGATGTCCGGCGACGCAGGCCACTCTGAACCAGCCGGAAGCCGTGGCCGTTGATGCCAATGGGAATCTGCTGATTGCCGACACCGGGAACAAAGTGGTTCGCGGGGTCAACAAAACAAACCAGATCATCACTATCCTGGCCGGAGGCGCGGCCACGATTTGCGGGGGAGCTACGAACAGCATTGGCGACGGCTGCCCGGCGACACAGGCAACGCTCGCAAGCCCGGTGGCATTGGCGGCCGACACTCTCGGAAATATTTTCATCGCCGATGCGGGATTCGCGGCCGTGCGATTCGTCAATTCGGCGGGAACCATCAATCTGTACGCAGGGAATTATTTGCCGGGATTCACTGCGAATAACGTGGCAGCGACCGCGACCTCGTTGTATTCGCCGGAAGGCCTGGCCGTCGATGCCAGCGGAAATCTTTACATCGGCGACTTCACGACCGACGAAGTTCGCGTTGTGAACTCGTCCACGAAAATCATCACGGACGCCGCCGGAAATGTTTTTGGGCCGGATATATATGCGGGCGATGGCGGGCCGGCCACCAGCGCGACGTTTACCAGCGTGTGGGGCGTGGCGATCTCGCCCACTACGGGGAATCTCTTCGTCGGCGATCTGATGAACAGCCAAATTCGCACGGTGAACAAGAGCACCGGGGTCATCACGACGTTTGTCTCACCGGCGCTGACTCTGGCGCAGACATTCATCGAACTGGACAAGCAAGTGATCAATACCAGTTCGATGCAGACGGTAACTTTCACCAATACCAGCGGCGCGGCTCTGACCATTTCCACGATCGAGGGATTGGAGGCTTCCTACACCGAGACCGACAACTGCGTGGACACCACGCTTAACCCCGGCGATTCTTGTTCGCTGTTCGTGACTTACAGGCCGACGCTGGTTTGCGAGACGGATGCCAGCGGCACTGTCGTGAACGATACGGAATTCCTATTGATTCATGACGGGCCGAACGGCGGAAGCTTCGTGGTGTTCGACTCGGACGGCGCCGACGCTACCGGGCTGACGGTCAGCGATCTAACCGACGACTCGAATTCCCCCGCCAGCCTGGCGCAGTCGCTGGTGGGCACTGGCGTATCCGTCAGCAATGTGACTTATACCGGCGCGCCTCAAGCTGCGGGAATATTTACTGGCGGGCAGAACATTATCGGTTTCAACAGCGGCATCGTTTTGAGCGCGGGCAGTCTCGCCAACGTGGTGGGCCCGAATTGCCAGGCCGGAATCACTCGGGATAATGGTTTGCCGGGAGACACCGACCTGCAAACGCTGCTGCCGGCGAATTCCTCGGCAACCATGGACGCCGCGGTGCTGGAATTCGATTTCGTTCCCGTGGGCAACACCATCAATTTCCAATATGTTTTCGCATCGGATGAGTACACCGAACACGTGGGATTTTTTGATGACGTGTTTGGATTCTTCGTCAACGGCGCCAACGCCGCGCTGATCCCCGGCACGAACACGCCGGTATCGGTCAACACTATCAACAACGGAAATTCCGGGGATGCCAACATTCCGGCTTCCAATTCGCAGTTGTTCATCGATAACGACGTGCAATTTCCGACCGCCGCGCCGCTGGATACGGAAATGGACGGCATGACCGTGGTGCTTTCGGTGCAAGTGCCGGTGAATGCGGGCGTCACCAACCACATCAAGCTGGCCATCGCGGACACCGGCGATCATGTGGTGGATTCGAACGTGTTTGTGTCGGCGGGCAGTTTGAACAGCTCGCCGCTGCGCGTTTCTCCGGGCACGCTGGCCTTCGGGAATGAGGCGGTGAACGCCACCAGCCCGGCGCAAATCGTCTCGCTGACCAACGGCGGCGCGAGCGCGGTGAGTATTGCCAGCATCACGGCTTCGGCAGGGTTTGTTGATTCGACCACTTGCGGCGCGTCGCTGCCGGCGAATCAAAGCTGCACCGTGAGCGTTTCGTTCGCGCCTACCGCTGTTGGACCGGTGCAGGGAACTTTGACGGTTACCAGCGATGCCGACGGGCCCAATACCGTGCAGACGGTGGGTTTGTCGGGCACCGGCGTTACACCTTTGACGGTTCTTCTGCCTTCGAGCGTGTCTTTCCCGGCGACGCCGCAGAACACCACCAGCGGGGCGGTGACCGTGACGCTGACGAACAGCGTCAACAGCGTGGCAAACGCGGTGGTGACCAGCTTTGCGACCACAGGGCCGTTCGCGATCGCTGCCGGCGGAACTTGCACTGGCGGGACGAGCGTCACGCCGGGCAATGCCTGCACGGTGCTCGTGACATTTACGCCGACGGGCACGGCACCGAGTAGCGGCACGCTGGTATTCGAAGATAACGCCAGCGGAAATCCGCAAACGGTGACGTTGAGCGGGACGACAGCTACGACGACGGCCACCGTGACGGTGCTGCCGCCGACGCTTACTTTCCCGGCGCAGAATCTGAACACGACCAGCGCGCCGATGACCGTCACGGTGAAGAATACGAGCAGCACGACCGTCAATGTGACCTTCTCGAATATCACTGCCATTGGTCCGTTTGCGGTATCGGGCGGGACTTGTTCGACTACCGGGAACGGCATCGCTCAAAACGCGAGCTGCACGATCTTTGTGACGTTTACTCCGACTGGGACTGCGGCGAGTAGTGGGACGCTTTTGGTTACCGATAACGCCACCGGCAGCCCGCAGAGCGTTGGTTTGAGCGGGACGACGACGACGCAGGTGACGACGGTGATGGTTACGCCGGCTAGCGTGACTTTCCCGGCGCAGGCGCAGAACACCACCAGCGCGGCGATGACTGTGACGGTGAAGAATACGAGCACGGGTTCTGAGACGCTGAGCTTCTCGAGCATTGCTACATCCGGGCCGTTTGCGGTGTCGGGCGGAACTTGTTCGACTGATGCTTCGCCGCTGGCTGCTGGAGCCAGTTGCACGATTTTCGTAACTTTCACACCGACCGGTACTGCGGCTAGCACCGGGGCTTTGACGATTACGGATAATGCAACGTCGGGCAGCCCGCAGACGGTGACGCTGCATGGAACAACGGCTGGACAGCCTACGGTGACAGTGACGCCGGGCTCGCTGACGTTTCCGGCGACGCTGCAAAATACGACCAGCTCGCCTATGTCTGTAACGGTGAAGAATACCAGCACCGCGTCGCAGACGATTTCATTCACGAATATTTCCACGAGCGAGGGTCCGTTCCTGGTGTCGGGCGGGACGTGCTCAACAGATAGCTCGCCGCTGGCTGCCGGTGCGAGTTGCACGATCGCCGTGACGTTCACGCCGACGGGAACGGCGCCGAGCACTGGGAGCTTGGGAATAACGGATAATGCCGCGAGCAGCCCGCAGCTTGTGCCTTTGAACGGGACCACGCTGGTGCCGCAAATCGCGGTGCAGATCACGCCGGGCAGCTTGACGTTCCCGGCAACTTTGCAGAATTCCACGAGCTCGCCCATGAGCGTCACAGTGAAAAATACCAGCACCGGCGGAGGGACCATTTCGTTTTCGAGTATCACTACGGGCGAGAGTCCTTTCGCGGTTTCAGGCGGCACTTGCTCGACCGATGCCGAGCCGCTTCCGGCGGGGATGAGTTGCACGATCATGGTGACGTTCACGCCGACGGGCACGAGTCCCAGCAGCGGGACTTTGGTGATCACGGACAACGCGGTGAATAGTCCGCAGAACGTTCCGCTGAGTGGAACCACTTTGGTGCCGCAGACTACAGTTTCGGTTTCGCCGACGAGCTTGACGTTCCCGGCGACCACGCAGGGAACTGCCAGCGCGGCGATGACCGTCACGGTAACCAACACCAGCACCAATCAATCGCAAATTTTCTTTTCGGGGATTTCGGCCAGCGGGCCGTTTGCGGTTTCCGGTGGAAGCTGCGCGGTCACCAACAATGGCGGGCCTCCGGGAATTGCGGTGGGAGCGAGCTGCACGATTGGCGTGACGTTCACGCCGACGGGGACTGATCCGAGCAGCGGCGCTTTGACCATTGCCGACAACGCGGTTGACAGTCCGCAAACCGTGGCGCTCAGCGGCACTACGCTGATTCCGACATCGTTCACGCTCAGCATCGGCGGCAACGGCAGCAGCACTGCGACGATTGTGCCGGGCGATACCGTCGTCTATCCGATCATTCTCACGGGTTCCGAAGGGGCTACGGGGACGGTCGATTTGTCCTGTGTCCCGAACACGCCGACGATCACCTGCAACGTGACGCCGACCAGCGTTACGCTGAACGGCACCACTTCAATATTCACCGGCATTTCTGTGATTACGTTCTGTACTTGGACGCCGCCACTGGGCGGGCCATCTGGGCCTTCAGGGAGATTCGGCGATCCGCAGCGATTGGGGATTCCGATTGGATCGTTGCTGGGCTTGCTGCTGATGATGGTGCTGTTCGCGCGCTCGAAGCGGCGGCGCTGGGCTCCTGGGCTCGCGGCGGTGGTTTTCCTGGCCGTCGGAGTGGCGGGCTGCAAGAGTCTGGCGAAAGGGCCGAATGGAGCCACGCCCGCGGGGACTTATACGCTAACGCTTACTGGCACGCTAAATGGCCAGTCGCAGAGCATTCCGCTGACGTTGATCGTGAAATAAATCGAGGCGTCCGGCGTTATTCGTAGGGCCCGCGCTTTATGCCGGGCCTCTTTGCGCGGGATTTCGGAGAAAGTCGGTCTTGCGCACTCTACATGAGCTAACTAGTGAGAGTTTGCGCCGAGCCGGAATCGAGCGCTGAAATTACTAATTGCCCGGCCCGGCATAAAGCGCGGGCCCTACGTTTGTTCGCGTGCTTTCGCCCGCGATCGGTTCTGCAAACGCAGTCGATGGCGCCAACGACAATCTATTTCTTATTTTTCACGTCAATCGCGGGTGCAATCTCGAAAAGATGCGCTTGAAATCCGTCTAAGCGCACGTACAGCCCGGCCGCACGCAATTCATCCCCATCGCGCAAATAAACCGCCTGATTCAGTTGATCATTAAATCGGTAGCTGCGCCCGGCTTGAATGCGATCGCCCAAATGCAGACGCCCTTGCGCAGTTGCCTCGCCAAAATTCACAACGATCAATTTCCAGGAATTCTCGGTCTGCCAATCGTAGGCGATCAGATTCGCGGCCAATCCATCGCCGAAATCCTGCACGTCCAAGCGTCGCCAACTCCCCGAATGGAAAACCATTTCATTCGAAATTTGCAAGAGCTGGCGATAAAAGGCCTCGAGCGCCGGATCGGCAGTCTCCGCAGCAGCGTGGCTCAGCGCGACAGGCAGCTGGATGCGCCGGCCTTCGAATTGCCCCTGCTGATAAAAGCGCAGTCCTGGAAGCGTGGCAATGAGTGTGGCCGCAGCGTGCAACGGGCCGGGAGGGAAGACCGCCGCACTCCGAGCTTCATCATGATTCTCGAGGCATCGCGCCATATGGCTTTGATACGCGAGATCGCCGCTGATCTTGTCTCGCACCGCCGCCGCATTTCCCGCTTTTAGCGCATCTAGAAGCGTTTTGTCGTACGTGAAATCGAATCCCAATTCGAGCAGCCGGGCCTCCGTCCCCCAATAGGCCTCGGCCATCAAAATTTTCTCTGGAAGCGCCGCGCGAACATCCTGCCAGAATTCTGTGGCCGGCGGAGTTGCGCCTGTTAGCTTGCTCGCCCAGGTTCGCGCGAAAATATCGTTGAGGACCAGCATGGCCATATCGCAGCGAAACCCGTCACAGTGCTTCGCAGTCTCGACCAAATCCGCAATCAGCGCCGTTCGCATCGCCGGATTAAAATGATTGAGCTGGGCGACGTCCCGCCACGGCGGAAAATAGGGATCGCGGGCTCGCGCGATATAGCGCGTCCCTGAATAAGTTTCTGCGCGGTAATAAGCCGAGGGGTCGCGCGCAAAATCCTCCGGCGAACCCTGAATGAAATATTCCGGCTCCTCGCGAACCCACGGATGATCGAGGGCTACATGATTGGGAACGAAATCGAGCATCAGCCGCAGGCCGCGCGCGTGTAATTTATCGCGCGTGGCGTCGAGCGACGTCCAATCTCCGATACGCGCGTCCGGTTGATAACGACGGATCGAGTAAGGCGATCCGACTACATCTTCCAGAGTGGCGCCCGGCAGCGCCTTTTGGAATGACGCAAACGAAGCGGCGTCACCGCGAAATTCGCGACGCGATTCCGGGCTGCGTTCCCACATGCCCATCAGCCAAATTACATCGAAGCCCAATCCCGCCAGGCGATTCCATTCAACATCCGGCACATCGGCCAATGTGATCCGCCGTGTTGCTCGGGCGGAAAGGTCCTCGAGCCATGCCCACGTGTTGATTTCGTAGAGATGTGGATGGGAGCGGAGATTGTTCATCGTCAAGTGCGCGAAGTGCGGAGGAATATTTGCGACGCTCGCGGATTCCACACATTAAGATGATGCCATTATTTGCAGCGGAAGGCGACGCGGGCGAGCGATGCGGATTTGAATCGGGGCCCTTGCAGGGGAGGGTGCTTTAGCCCTCCCGCTTTTCGGCGCACCTCGATTTCTACGGATACCAAGTTTCCGATACGGGGCCGTGCCTTCGGTGGCCCGGCTGCAGGCAGAAATTTGCTTACGAAAGATGGCCGAAAGGCGGGAGGGCTAAAGCACCCTCCCCTACTGGGGTCTTACTCGTAGCGTAACGCTATGATTGGATCTACCTTTGTGGCGCGGCGGGCTGGGAAGTAACACGCTAGGAAGGCGACCACTACTAGCATTGCCGCCACTCCGAAGAACGTCAATGGATCGCCGGCGCGAATGCCGAAGAGGAATTGATTGATCAGGCGCGACAGCAGCCACGACGCGATGCCGCCGATGACGATCCCCGCGCCAACGAGCGCGAAGCCGCGCGTGATCACCAGGGAAAAAACATCGCGCCACTGCGCGCCGAGGGCGACGCGGATGCCGATTTCCTGGGTTCGCAAACTCACCGAATACGACATTACGCCATAGACCCCGATCGCCGAGAGCACCAGCGCGAGGCCGGCCAGCAATCCGAGCAGCAGCGTCCGGAATCGCTGCTCATCGAGCGAGGTTGAAATCGATTGCTCCATGGTGCGCACATTTACGAGGGGCTGATTCTTGTCCACATCCAAAATCGCGCTGCGCAGCGCCGAAGTCATCGCCGAAGGATCCTGGCTCGTTCGCAGCGCCACAGTAAGCCCGAAAAGCGGCAGCACCGGCTGCATGTAGGGGACGTACATTTCTTCTTTGGCGTCCGACTCCAATTTCTGCTTCACGTCGCCCACGATGCCGACCACTTCCATGAAAGGAATCGAGGTGTCCGGGGTTTCGCCGATTTGCAGATGTTTGCCCAGCGCATTTTCGCCGGGGAAAAATTTTCGCGCCATGGCTTGATTCAGCACCACCACGGAAGGCGCTGTAAGCAAATCTCGTTGCTCGATCGAGCGGCCGGCCAGCAGCGGAATTCCGAGCGTCTCGAAGTAGCCCGGACCGACCACTCGATAGCCCGCCAAAATATAATCGTGGGGCGTCTTGGGAGCGCGTCCTTGGATGTTGAAATGAATAACCATTCCTTGACCGGAAACGGGCGGCGTAGACGCAGCGCTAACAGCTTTTACGCCTGGCAGAGCGCGAATCCGTTCCAGCAGCCGATCAAAAAACGCTACTTGCTGCTCGGGCTTGGCGTAGACCGTCAACGAAATCGGAACATCCGCCATCAAAATGTGATCCGGACGGAAACCAGGCTCGACGGCTTGCAAGCGAGCAAAGCTGCGAATCAAAAGTCCCGCGCCGATCAGCAAGACCATCGAAATCGCCACTTCGGCGACGACCAGGACGCTGCGGAGGCGTTGATGATGCGAGCCACCAGTGGAACCGCGTCCGCTTTGATTCAGTTGATCGCGGATATCGAGGCGCGAGGATTGAAAAGCCGGCGCCAGTCCAAAAAGAATACCAGTCAGAAACGCAAGCCCGGCGGTAAACGCGAGCACCGTGGGATCAAGGCCGATTCCTTCGGCGCGTGGCACGCTCGTTGCAGCCAATCGCAATAGGGAATCGAGCCCCAACGCGGCGAGAGCGAGGCCGAGCGCACCTCCTGCCAGTGACAGCAAAATACTTTCGGTGAGCAATTGGCGAATGATTCGGCCGCGGCTGGCCCCCAGCGCGGTGCGGATGGCGACTTCTTTCTCGCGTTGCGTCGCGCGCGCCAGGAGTAGATTCGCCACATTCGCGCACGCAATCAGCAGCACTAGCCCGACCGCGACCAGTAGGGTGAGCAACGCCGGCCGCACATTCGACACCATTTGGCCGTGCAGTGGCAGTACCAGCGATTCCACATTCGTATTCGTCTCGGGATATTGATGCTCCAAGCGTTTGGCGATCGTTTGTAGTTCGTTGCGGGCTTGCTGCAGCGTAGCGCCGCTCTTCAGCCGCGCGATCGGGCGGATGCCAGTGTGCCAGCTGCGATCGTCAGGCAGCGTGTGCGCCCAGGGTTCCAGCGGCAGGTAAACATCCGCGGACTTCAGAATTTGAAATCCGGCGGGAAGAACTCCAATCACGGTGTAGGGATTATTGTCGAGGGTGAGCGACTTGCCGAGCACCTCGCGGCTGCCGGAAAATCTTCGTTGCCAAAGCGCGTAGCTGATCAATGCTACGGGCGCTCCGCCCACGCGATCGTCATCGGGTGAGATTGCGCGCCCAACGGTGGGCTGGATGCCGAGCAGCGGGAGCAGCGATGCCGAGATCATCATGCCGTCGACGCGCTCCGGTTCGTTCGAGCCTGTCAGCGTGTAACTTATGGGCTGAATCGCGGCGACGGCTTCATACGAGCTGCTCTGATCGCGGAAATCTTTGTAGTTCTGATAGGAGACGGAAAGAATCGGAAATGCGGGCCAATGCTCCGCCAGCAGCACCAGTTGATCGGGATGCGAATAGGGAAGCGGGCGAAGCAGGACCGCATTGATCACTGAGAAGATCGTGGTGTTGGCGCCGATTCCCAGCGCTAGCGTCAGAATGGCCACGAGCGTAAATCCGGGCGATTGCCGCAGGGTTCGCAGCGCGTAGCGGATGTCCTGGCCGATCGTCGTGAACATGAGATCTCCTGAGCGAGCTAAACCGCGGCAATTATTGCAATATCGTGTCCACTTTCGCGAAAATATAATCGCTGTATTGTCAGCAGATTAGACGGTGGTTAGAGTTTTGCGTGAGCGTTGGGCGGGCGATTCCGGGACGGGCGTGTTCGGCCATGCGATGGCGGGGTAGAATCAGCGCTCTTTGTGGGGAGGGTGCTTTCGCTCTCTCGTGGTTCGGCCGTTTTTTGTTAGCTAGGACCACAGTTGGAACATTGCTCCCGATCGTGTGGGGCTGTTTGGGCAATTTGGGAACGGTATAAATTTAGGGGCCGAAAAGTGGGAGGGCTTCCTCTCCGCTAGGCGGACTGGCGGACAAGAATGCACCCTCCCCTACTGGAATCGAGGTGTCATGAAACTTAAGCGTCTGGGAATTGGATTCGTTGGCAGCGGATTCATGACCAAATTTCATCTGCAAAGTTTTGTGGGGGTGCGCGACGCCGACATCCTCGGCGTGTGGAGCCCGAATCAATCTCACGCCGCCGAAACTGCTGCGCTGGCGCGCAAGTTGAACGTGGGTGACGCCAAACCATACGAATCTATCGCCGCCATGGTTGCCGCGCCGGAGATCCAAGCGCTTTGGATCTGCGGCGCAAATTTTTCGCGTGTAGAAAATATTAAAGAAATCGTAGAGGCACGGTCGCGAGGCCGCGGCACTCTGCGAGCCATCGCCTGCGAAAAGCCCCTAGCCAGAAATGTCCGCGAAGCAAAGCAAATCATCGAGATGGTGAAGCGCGCCGGTTTGGCAACCGGCTATCTCGAAAATCAGATCTTCGCTCCGGCAATCGCCACAGGACGCGAAATTCTGTGGGCTCGCGGCGCAGCTCTCACCGGCCGGCCCTATCTTGCGCGTGCAGCCGAAGAGCACAGCGGGCCGCACATGCCATGGTTCTGGCGAGGGAAACTGCAAGGCGGCGGCGTTTTGAACGATATGCTCTGCCATTCGGTAATGGTGGTGCGGTATTTGCTTACCGAGCCGGGGGCCGCAGCGTCATCTCTTAAGCCTGTGCGCGTAACGGCGCGCATCGCCAGCCTGAAATGGTCGCAGCCCGCCTATGCCAAAAAATTGACGCGGGCCATGGGCAAAGATGTTGATTACCGCAAGGAGCCCGCCGAAGATTTCGCCAGCGCTAGCATCGAATTTGAAACTGAAGATGGGGACATCGTAATCGGCGAGGCTAGCACGTCGTGGAGCTACGTGGGTCCGGGGTTGCGTCTTTCCGCGGAGCTGCTCGGCCCGGAATATTCGATGTCCTGGAATTCCCTCGATAGCGGACTGAAATTATTTTTCAGCCGCGCGGTGAATGAACGCCGCGGCGAAGATTTGGTGGAGAAGCAAAACGCGGAGACCGGCCAAATGCCGGTAATCGCCGGCGAAGTCGCCGCCTACGGCTACGAAGCCGAAAATCGCCATTTCGTCGAAGCGTTTCTCCGAGGCGAGAAGCCTGCGCTCACATTCGAAGACGGACTGGAGGTCGTCAAGCTTCTAATGACCGCGTATCAGAGCGCGGAGGAAGGCCGCACTATCGAATATCCGCCGAAGGGAATCGACGAATTTATTCCCGCTGTGGCGCTCGGCAAGTGGAAGGCGAAGAGGGCCGCGAAGTCGTGAACGCGAAGCGGGCTAGCGCGGCGTCCAGTGCGGATGGCCGGTGAAAAGGCCGCCGACGAATCCGATTTGATAGGCGAGGAAGAGTCCGAAGCCGAGGCTGATGAGGCCCGAAGCGACGCGAATTCCCCAGTTCAGGCGCACGGACATTTTTCCGGCGTAGGCGAATGGCACGCCAATCGCCGCGGTGATCAGCATCATTCCTGCGATGGTGCCCACTCCAAAAATTGCTAGATAGGCGGTGGCCCACCAGGGATCGCGAATGGTGGTCAGGACGAGAAGCGCTACCGCGGCGGAGCCGGCCAGGCCGTGGACTAAGCCGACTACTAGCGGCCGCACCAATTGATAGACGCCGATGCCGCTGAAATGGCGATCGAGCCAATTGAGCGGCGTGTGGGTGGGATCGTGCGGATGGGCTTCTGGGTGGTGCGTGTGCGGATGCGTGTGGGTGTAATCGCCATGGCTATGCGAATGGGAATGAATTTCGGCGCTTGGCGACGCACCGGTTGAGAGTGTTGAGCCGGCGAAATTGGAATTGATCCATTGCATGATGCCGGTGAGATTCATGATGCCGAGCAGGATGAGCATCAGGCCGACGGAAAATTCCATGGAGAGGCCGACGCGTGTTGGAATGACCCAGCCGAGTAGGATGATCGCGCCGCCGACCGCGAGGATCGTCAGTGTGTGGCCGACGCCCCAGAGTCCGCCGATTAACGCGGCATGCTTGATGCTGCGATGGCGCGCGACGATGGTGGTCACGGCTATCACGTGATCGGGATCCGTGGCATGGCGCATGCCGAGGAAGAATCCCAGCGCGATTACCGAAAATAAGTTGACGATGTGCATTTAAGTAGCGCCGGCGTCCCTGCCGGCATCCGACGACTACAAATCTAGCCAGTGGCGACACTCACAGACGGACCTCTTAAACTTACCGACGAGTTCTTAGTGACCTCTCGGTCCGGCCGCAATTACGATTCTTGCGCTCGTAAGATGCCGGCGGGGACGCCGACGCTACTTTGCGGAGAGTGTCGTGGCGCGCAATTCTGCTTGGCGCGAGCGCAGAAAGCCCAGATATTCTGCCATGCCTTCGCCGGTTTTTGCGGATACGGCAAAAATTTGCATGCCTGGGCGGACGGCTTCGATGTTTCGTCTGAGCGCGGCCATGTCGAACTCGACCGCGGCGGCTAGATCCATCTTTGTGATCACTGCCACGTCGGCGCTATTGAATATCGTCGGATACTTTAACGGCTTGTCTTCGCCCTCCGTTACGGAGAGAAGCACGAAGCGAAGATTTTCGCCGAGATCGTATGACGACGGGCAAACTAAATTGCCGACATTCTCGATGAAAAGAAAATCGAGCGGCGCCGCTTCCCAGCCCTCGAGCGCCCGTTCGATCATGACTGCTTCGAGATGGCAGAGCGTGCCGGTGGTGATTTGCTTCACCGGGGCCTGGCTGCGCGCGAGGCGCTCCGCATCATTCTCTGTGGCGAGATCGCCTACGAGCGCTGCCACGCGATAGCGCGTACGCAATTGCGTGAGCGTTCGCTCGAGTAGCATGGTTTTTCCCGAGCCGGGACTGGACACCAGGCTAACAGCGAAGACCTCATTCCCGCGGAAGCGCTGCCGCAGCGCGCGAGCCACCACATCATTCTGTTTCAAAACATTTTTCCGCACTTCAACTAGGCGCGGTTGAGAGCTCATGGGTTTAACTCCAAGGCGGACACTTCGATTTCTTTCCCTTCAATAATTTCGAAAGCGGGCGTGCCGCATTCCGTGCAGCAAAGTAGTTGCGTCGAGTGCACTGAACGACGGCCTCCGCACTTCGCGCAGTGAATTGCGATGGGCACTTCTTCGATCACCAGTTTGGTGCCGTTCAGCGGCGTCTGCTCGCAGGCGAGCTCGTAAGAATTCAGCAGCGCCTCTTTTACTACTCCAGAAAATTGTCCCAGCTTCAAATGAATCGCACACACCGATCGTCCGCCGAGCTTCTCGCTCTCCTCTTGCACCATCTCAATGATATTCATCGCAATCGAAAGTTCGTGCATAAAGTAGCGCCGGCGTCTCTGCCGGCATCTTGCGAACTCACGTCTCACCACGGGCAGACCTGACGGATGGACTGCCCATTCCGACCAATGTATTCAGCTTAATGCTCCGACCGTGATCGCAGCCCCTCCCAACTTACTCGCTCGTAAGATGCCGGCAGGGACGCCGGCGCTACTTAAGAGCAATCGCACGCGATTCTCTCAACGCCGGATGCGCTCGGCGCGTTTGAAAAGCGGCCACGGCCGCCTGCCCCAGGCTAATCCCGCCATCATTCGATGGAACCGCGCGATTCGCGTAGACCCGCCGCCCAGCGGCGGTCAAAAGCGCCGTCAAATCGCCGAGCAGAAGGCTATTTTGAAAAACGCCGCCCGAAAGAACTACTGCCTCGATTGCGCGTTGTGGGTCAACTTGGTTGACCAACTTGCAGCAACCATTTGCAACACCTCGATGAAACGCGCGTGCGATCTGGCCCAAATCACGTCCGCGCGCGCGATCCTTTGCCATAGACTCAAGCAACGGCCGAAAATCCAATTCGCGATCCTCAAAGGGAAACGCATAAGGCTCAACATCGCCAGCGCGCCGCGCCAAATGCTCGAGCCACATCGCGGCCTGCCCTTCGAAACTAATCTCGCGCGTGAAGCCAAGCAGCGCCGCGGCGGCGTCGAAGAGCCGGCCCATCGAGGTGGTCGCAAAAGTCCGCACATCCTTGCGAATCAATTCGAGCGCGCTCTCATAGCGTTCTGGAAAATAAAATGGGGCGGCTTTCAAATCCGGCAAATCGGAAACCTGAGCTAGAAATCCCGCTGCCGCTTGCACGGGATGCTGTGCCGCCGCGTCGCCGCCGGCCAGCGCGGCGGGACGCAGATGCGCGACACGCTCGAATCCATCCGCGATGCTGCCAATGAAAACTTCGCCGCCCCAGATGGTGCCGTCGTCGCCGTAACCGGTGCCGTCGAAGCTGATGCCGATCGCGCGCTTCTTCCAGTCGCCGCGCTCGGCTAGCACCGATGCGATGTGCGCGCGATGATGCTGCACTGCGATTTTTTCGCAGCCGGCAAGCTCCTGCGCAAATGCCGTCGAGACGTAACCCGGATGCGCATCGTGAACTACCAGCAACTCGTCCCATTGAATCTCGTACATTTTTACAAAGTCGCGAATGGTCTGCTCGAAGGCGAGGCGCGATTCGAAATAATCGAGATCGCCGATGTGCTGGCTGACGAAGGCCTGCCCGGCAACCACGATGGTTATTGCATTTTTGAGGTCCGCGCCGAGCGCGAGGATCGGCCGGTCGGAAGGAATTTCCGCCACCGCGCCCGGCGCGTAGCCTCGAGCGCGGCGAAGCACAGCCGGCCCAAGCGCGCCCACGCGCGCCACAGAATCATCGACGCGCCGTGCAATGGGCCGCTGGCCAATCAGGAATGCGTCCGCGATTTCCGATAAACGCGCCAGCGCTTCATCATCTTCATAGGCAATCGGCTCGCTCGAGCGGTTCGCGCTGGTCATCACAAGAATTTCCGGCGCACCCGCGGCAAACAGCAAATGGTGCAGTGGCGTATAGGGCAGCATCACGCCGAGTTCGTCATTGTCCGGCGCGACTCCTGCGACTTCCACGCGAGCCGCTGCGAGCACGATCGGCCTTTCGATCGAGCGCAACAAAGTTTCGGCGGCAGCGCTTAGCGCGACGATGCTGCTAGCAATAGCAGCGTCCCGGACCATCAGCGCGAAAGGTTTTTCCTTGCGAAATTTTCGCTCGCGAAGGGCGGCAACGGCGCGCGCATTTCGCGCATCGCAAGCCAGATGGTAACCGCCAAGACCCTTCACCGCGAGGATCTTGCCCTCGCGAAGCAGAGCCGCGGCTCGATGAATGCTGGCTTCGGTTCCAGAGACGAGCTCGCTGCCATTCTGCAGAAAATATCCTGGCCCGCACTCCGGGCAAGCGACCGGCTGCGCATGAAAGCGCCGGTTTCCCGCATCGTGATACTCGGCGTCGCAAGCTGGGCACAGCGGCCAGGCCTGCATCGTGGTATTGGGCCGATCGTAAGGGAGCGCTTGAATCACGGTAAAACGCGGGCCGCACATGGTGCAATTTATGCACGGATAGTGATAGCGCCGGTCTGCAGGATCAAAGAGCTCGCGTACGCACTCGTCGCACACTGGCAGGTCAGCGAGAATGCGAACCGTCGGACGATTGTTGCGCGTACTTTCGCGGATGGCGAAATCGCACAGGCCCGCGGGTTCGCGATTGAGCACTTCAATTTTGGCAATTTGCGCGGCGGGCGGCGGCGCTTGCGTCAGGCGATTCATAAATTCTAAGAAGCTCTGATCGGCGCCCTCGAGAAATATTTCCACGCCTTCTTCGCCATTCAGCACCCACCCGAAAAGCGAATTCGCGCGCGCGAGCCGATAGACGAACGGACGAAAACCGACGCCTTGCACCGCACCTTGAACTTTGATGGACCAGGCGCTGGGCATTCGGAATCAGTCTCCGGGCAGGACGCAGCCGCGTCCTTGCCAGCCAATCTGCGAAATTTTTCCGTCTTCGACCAAAATTGGCACCGTGCGCTGGCCGTTCGCTAACGCGCGAATGCGTTCGCGGGCTTCACGATCGGCATCCACGTCGTACTCGATGAATTCGGTGCCGCGAAATTCGAGCCACTCGCGCATTTCCTGCGTGTAGGGGCAACTTCGCGTGCCGTAGAGCTCAAGCTTGGCCACGGGAGAGAACCTCCAGCGCGTCGCGCATCACGTGGTAAATCGACGCTTGGATTTCCTGGATGCGCGGAATGTAATCGCAGTGAACTACCAGCGGAAAATCAGCGAGGCCGCGGCGCTTGATTTCGCCGCCATCGTAGCCGAGCAGAGCGACTGTTAGGATCTTGCGCTTGCGGGCTTCTTCGAGGGGCATGATCAGATTTTTTGAGCCGCCGCTGGTGGAAATGGCGATGGCTACATCATTCGGTTGTGCCTGGGCGATGAATTGGCGCAGGAAAATTAGTTCTGTGCCAACGTCGTTGGCGATGGCGGTGATGTTGGCGGGTTCGAGCGAGAGAGAAACGGCCGGAATCGGCCGGTAGCCGATTGGCGGAGCGACGCAATCGATGGCGAAATCGTTGGCGTCGGTGGCCGAGCCGCCATTGCCGAAAATAATCAGTTTGCCGCCGCGCTGCAGGCGCTCGTGAATCGCCAGCGTGGCCTTGCCGATCTGCTCGGATTCTGTGTGCGCCACTTGTTCGCGCAGCTTGGCGTCGTCGCGCACTTTCAGCAGAATCGAATTCGCCACTTCGCCGAGGACGTCGAAGGTTTCCTGCTTTTCCTGGCCGAGGAACGGATAGAGAAATTCCGCCGCGCCTACATCGTGGCCGAGCTGGCGGTGCTCGAAGAAGACGTGCACCGTTTCCCAGAGAGTGTGGTAGAGAATTTCGATCAGCTCCTGGTGCATGAAGGGATCGGAAGTGGCGGGCGCTGCGGCGTAAGATCCCTCGAGGCCGGGGAGCGCTAAAGTCATCGCATGCTTGCCGCGCGCGCTATCGAGAGCGGCCCACACCTCCGGATCGCCTTCGGGCGGGCCAAAGCCCATCACGATGTCATCGGGTTTCAGCAGGGCATCGAGCCACGGGCGGAACAGTACGGAGAGATCGAGCGCGGGGAGTGCACGCTTGCCGACGATTACTGGATGAACGAATTCGACGGAGACGTGCTGGGCATCGGTGACATAAGGGCCTTGTCCGAACGCGAGCAGGCGCCCGCCGCGAAGGAAGCGCTCGGACATTTCGCGGCAGGCGGCTGCCAAGCGCGTTGCCTCGCGCACGAAGAAGAACTCGTTCAGCTCGTTGCGTGCTAGGAGACGATGTTCAATTTGGCTCGAGATGTCGATGGCGGTGTCCATTTAGTTTTGCTTTTGTACCGCTGGCGTCCCTGCCGGCTCCGACGACTACGAATTTCGCTACTGACATCGCATACCCGCGGACTGCACGGCTACCAACGGGCTTGATTTTAGGACTCTCTCCGTCCGTGAGTTGCGTCTTCGCCGACTTTTGCGCTCGCAAGATGCCGGCAGGGACGCCGGCGCTACTTAGCAAATGCGCGGGAGCGGATCGCCGACTAGCATGTCGACGATGCGGCTGGCGCCGTAGCGCGTGAGCGCTAGGACGGATCCGGCTGGTTGCTCGCGAATTTCGCCGATGAGGCAGGCATTATCGCCGCCCGGCGCCGCGCGCAATGCCGCTAAGCCCGCCTCCGCATGTTCGGGCGCCACCACGGCGAGGAATTGCCCTTCGTTCGCGATGTGAAATGGATCGAGGCCCAGCAACTCGCAGGCGCCGCGGACGGTTTCGCGAACGGGCACATCATCTTCATACAGCGCGACACCCAGCCGGCAATCGCGCGCCAATTCATTCAACGAAGTGGCCATCCCGCCGCGCGTGGGATCGCGCATCCACCGCACTCCCGGGCCCGCCGCGGCCACCAGCGCTTCCACCAGCGGGAGCACCGAGCGCGTGTCGGAAGTGAGATCCGCTTCGAAATCGAGGTCGCCACGCGCCAGCAAAATTGTGATGCCGTGATCGCCCACCGGTCCGGAAAGCAAAACTTTGTCTCCTGGGCGCACCGACGCGGGATTGATATTTACGCCGGGAATCGTGCGGCCGATGCCTGCGGTGGAGATGTACATCCCGTCGGCTTTGCCATGCTCGACAACTTTTGTGTCGCCGCCGGCGATGATCACTCCGGCGTCTTTGGCGGCTTTGGCCATGGCGCGGACTTCGGCTTCGAGAATTTCGGTGGGCAGGCCGGCTTCGAGCACGAAGGTGACGACAATGGCTTCAGCTTTGACGCCCGAGACGGCGAGATCGTTCACCGTGCCATTGATGGCTAGCTCGCCGATTGATCCGCCGGGAAAACTTAGCGGCTTCACTACGAAACTATCGGTGGTGATTCCCACGAGCACGCCATCCATTTGAATGTGCGCGGCATCGCCCAGAATTCCTGAGGAGGACTCGCAAAGCAGGGGGACAAACAAGCCTTCGATCAATCTGCGGCTGGCTTTGCCGCCGGCGCCATGCGCCATTTCAATTTGCGGCTCGTGGAAACGAATTTTGGAAGTGACGGCGGTGGCCATCTCAATTCTTCCTTTAGGCCGAGGCGCTGATGTTGGTAAGCATGGCCGTCTTGCGATGCTCGTAATTGAAGTACGCCGCGCACGAGCCTTCGGAAGAAACCATCAGCGCGCCGATGGGATGCTCGGGCGTGCATTCGTTGCCGAAAAGTTTGCATTGCGCCGGCTTGAGGACGCCTTTTAGCACTTCGCCGCATTGCGCGGCTTTCGGATCCGTTACGCGCAGGCCGGGGACATTGAAGCGCTGCTCGGCGTCCCATTCGGCATAGGTATCGCGGATTCGTAGCGCCGATTGCGAGATGAAACCGAGCCCGCGCCATTCGAAGAATGGACGCAATTGAAAAACTTCGGCCATGGCGGCCAGCGCGGCGCGATTTCCTTCCCAGGGCACCACGCGCTTGTATTGATTCTCCACGCGCGACTCGCCATTTTTGAGTTGGCGCAGAAGCATGACGATTGACTGCAGAATGTCGAGCGGCTCGAAGCCGGAGACTACGATCGGTTTCTTTTCGTTCGCGGCGATCCATTCATACGGACGGCAACCGATCACCGTCGAGACGTGTCCCGGCCCGATGAATCCATCGAGGCGCATGTCCGGAGAATCGAGGATCGCGCGGATCGCGGGAATGATGGTGACGTGATTGCAGAAAATCGAAAAATTGGATAGGCCCAGTGATTTGGCGCGCTTCAAAGTGAGCGCAGTCGACGGCGCGGTGGTTTCAAAGCCGATGGAGAAGAACATCACATGCCGGTCGGGATTCGCCTGCGCGAGCTTGATCGCGTCGGTCGGCGAATAAACGATACGCACATCCATGCCGCGCGCTTTGTGCTCGAGCGGGCTGCCGTTCATCCCCGGCACGCGCATCATGTCGCCAAATGCGGTGAAAATTACGTTGGGATCCTGCGCCATCGAGAGGCCGTCATCGATGCGGCCCATTGGCAGAACGCAAACGGGGCAGCCCGGCCCGTGAATCAACTCAATATTTTCGGGAAGAATGTCTTTCAAGCCGAAGCGGTAGATCGCATGGGTGTGGCCGCCGCAAACTTCCATCAAGCGGTAATGCCGCGAAGGATCGGCCAGGCGGCGGATTTCGTCGGCCGCTTTATTGATCAGTTCGGGTTCGCGGAATTCGTCTACGAATTTCATGAGGCCGCCTTATTGCTCAGCTAGGAAGCAGGCTGTTCGCTATCTTCTTCCCCCAAGCCGTAGCCGCGAATTTCCTGCAGCGCGGCTTCGGTTTCGCCCAGCATGGCCAACGTGTTCATCTGCTCGATGGCATCTTGCTCGCTAATTTTGCTCATTGCAAATCCCACGTGGATCAACACCCAGTCGCCTTTGGCGGGCTTGTCGTCATCGAGCAGACCGAGATCCACACGGCGGCGCACGCCCGCGACTTCCACAAGGGCGAGGCTGCGAATATCGGGAATGAACTCCACAATTTTTCCTGGAATGGCTAGACACATGTGGCATCCTCCCGGAATTCCGTCGTCTGCATCGTGCGCATTCATCGCGTTCCTGCCGCGGCGTTCAGCTTTGCTGTTTTGCCAGGATATCGAAGGAAATTTTCAGCTCGTCCTTCACTTTCAGCGTGCCGCCGGCCACTGATACCAGTGTGATGTCGTAATCGGTCTGGCGGACGGAAAATTCCCCGAATCCGCGAATCGTCGTGCCACTCACCACCACTTGTGCGTTGAACGTCAGGCTCTGTGTGACGCCGTGAAGCGTCAAGTCGCCGGTAATTGCCGCGGTGAAGGGGCCGTCACCGGATTTGCTGGCCGAAATCTGCGTGCTATCGAAGGCGATCTCGGAAAATCGCGAGGTTTCTAGAACATCTTGTTTCATACGGCTCTCGATATCCTGGCGATCTTTCTGGCTCACGTCGTCCGTCACGGTCAGCGAGTCCGCCTGGATGCGCACCTGCAGAGACGCATTTTCAAGACTATCCGGGGCCACCTTCGCGGTGCCTGAATAGCCGCGGATCGCCAATGTCGGATTGTGTCCCAGGCCGGAAAGTAATCCAGAAGCGAACGCTTTCACGGTGAACCGGGACATATTGGAGTCAATGGCGTAAGTGACGGTGGCGCTCTCAGGTGACATCTGGACTCCGGTTGGAACACCCATAGGATTTTCGCGTCTCGCTTCGAGCGGCGGCCAGCGGCGCTCGTTTCATTCGATGGCTACAACGATTACGTAATTCCGCGCGCCCGCGCCGCTGCGCAAAACCGCCGGGGGAAATTACATCGCGCGCAATTTGAAATAGCGCTCGACATCCGGGACGATATTTTGCGCGAGGCCGCCGATTCCGATTTCGCCCATGTATTTGCGAATGGTCGGATTCGAAAGGATCAGGCCGACGCCGAACACCACGAGGGCGATTCCACCGAGCATGTAGAGAGTATCCTTGTCGGTCGTTCCGTTTCCGTTCTGCTCAATTGTTTGCATTGCTCGACTCTCCTTTTTTCAGATTGTCCGCGGTTTCTTCCGCGGGCGATTGGCCTGCGAGAATTTTGTCCACCAGCGATTCGACCATGCGCACCGCTTCGTCGATCGAAGACGTGACAGTGTCGCTCAATCCCATCCGTCCCTCGTCGCCGCCGAGCGATTCTGGCTCGCATCCCACTAACAGGATTTTCTTCGGCGGGCCGCCCAGCGTCTTCGCCAGGCGCAGCACGTTTACCGGATTCATCACGTGCCCGTCTACCGGCGGCGCGGATTCCGCGTCCAGCGATTCGAGAGAATCCAAATCCGGCTCGATCACGTAAAGCGTCCCGGGCTTTTCGCCGCGCGGGCAGGCATCCACCAGAATGGTCACGTCCGTGCCATCCAGCAGCGCGTAAGCCAGATCGAAGCCGCGGATTCCGAAGTCAATCGCGCGAACGCCGCGCGGCAATTTCTTGTTTGCCAGCCGCTGCGACACTTCCACGCCGAACGCATCATCGCCCAGAAAAATATTGCCGATGCCTGCGATTAGAATTGTCGGCGTACGCGCCGCCGCTGCCGAGGCAGCGCCGCCGGCCGGACTCATCGGTTCCACTTCGCTGGGCGCGAAGAAAAATCGATGGCCCGGTTGCCGGGCCATGCCCATGTCGCGTCCCGGATCTTCATCCACAACCACCGAGAGATGAAACTGGCCTTCGTAATCCTGCTCGATGGCCTCGATCGTGGCGATGCGCCCTGCGAGCGCCACATCGAACACGTCGCCGCCCTGCCGCGGGCGCAGGCGCACGCGGTCGCCACATCTTACTTCCGCACCGGCGATTTCCAGGCTCTCGACCCGATTTTTATCTTCGAGCAGATGCCATTCGTACTCGTTCATTCGGCCTCGTCGCTTACTGGACGAATTCCACGCAGAACGCCGTGGAGTTTCATCATGTGTTCCGGCGGCAGCGATTCCGTGCGTTCCAGAATTTGCCGCGCGCGATCGTCGCCGCGCCGCATTTCCTGCTTTTCTTCGTCGGTAAGCGTCAAAATTCGCAGCGCGAGAATTTCGTCAATCTCAGTTCCGTCGAAAAGTTCGCCGGCGCTTTCCGGCGCGATTTGCGGATAGTCGTAAAGAATGATTGGCGACGCCAGCATCGCGTCGCGCGCGCCCTCTTCGCCGATCAACACCGGCCAAACCACGCGGTTCGCGCAGGCCCGCGCCGCTTCTTGCAATTCCGCCGGCGGATCGATCGCCGAAATAAATTCGCCGCCGGGAATATGCAGAATCGCGTGCGCCGAAAGCAGCGAGTAGCGCAGTGCATCCTCGCGTTTTATGTCGCGCCGCACAGCGTCGGCGACTCCCAATGCGCTGCTATTCGAAGCCTGTACCGTGAACTTGACGATTCCATCGCCGACGGCCTGCGCGGAAATTATGATTTCGCCGGAAACTTCGTGCTGGTGGCGGACGATTACGCCGGCGATTTCCGAATTCGCGTCGCGCAGCGCCTCACACTCGTTCGCGAACGGTAGCGCAAACTGAAACGTGCGCGGCGCCGAAAGCAAATCCTGCACCGTCGCTTGCACCGCGATCTCGCAGTCGGCGGCTTCCTGCCACGGCTCGTACGTTCGTCCTTCGATCGTCAGACTTTGCATTAGCTTGAACGGCGGCGCGCCCGCCGCCGGCATTTCCGAAAGCGGCGGCGAAACTTCGCCGACGGTGCGCTCCACCAGCCGCAGAAATCGCAGTTTCACATGCAGCGTCTGGTCGGCGCCTAGCCGCGCGAGACATTCCACCTGGAACGACGAATTCTCCCCGGCCGGATTGGCCTCGCAGTATTCCCGCGGCGTGAGCACACCAAAATTGAAGCGCTGGCGATTTTTCACCGAGGAGCGGCGATAGGGATACAAAATGTAGCCCTCGTAGAGCACCGCCTTGGCGATATCTTCGACCAGCTTCGCGTTCATTGCTTCACCGAAGGTTCCATGGCGTTCAGCACGGCCTCAATGGCCTGCTCCCAGCTGGGAATTCCGCGGCGCATTTTGTATTGATTGAGGCGATCGAAAACGTCGCGGCGCAGGCACAGCCACGCGGTATTGGGATAGTAGGAATCGATCAATTCGCGCCAGACTTTTTGCGGCAAGCGGAACTTGGCTTCTTTTTGCCACGAGACGGGCGAGACTTGCAGAGCGCCATTGTGATCGCCGTAGAAAACCATGCCGCTGAAAAGAAATTCGAGTGGGAGATCGCCGCCGCTCAGGCCGTGGAAATATTTTGTGGCGGCCACATTGAAATCGAAAGTGCAGGGAACTTTCAAATTCACCGAAGTGACGCCGGTAAATTGCGGCACGACCGCGTCGGCGTGCGTCCAGAGCAAAGTGCGCAGCGTCTGGCTCCAGCGTTCCGGCTCGCCGTAGAGATCGAGCATCTTGGATTGTTCTTCGGGAGTGTAACTGCGGCGGGTCGCTTCAATTTGAATCTGGCAACGCACCGCTGCGGTATGAACCACCTCGCCGGCCACCGCATTTTCCACGCGCAGGCGAAAAGAGAGCAGAGGCGTCGCCGCGTACGGGACGACTTCAACGCTCTCGACTTGAAAGTTCAGATCAGGCATGCGATTGCTCGGTTTCCTTCGGCACGCCGGCTTTGGCGCGCAACTCGCCGAAGAATTTCTCGATCTCCTGCCAGACTTCCGTTCCGCCGCCAAATCCCTTCCAGTGCGTGCGAATCAGCCCGACGAGCTTGTAGCACTCATCGATCGGCGCCACCGCGTAAACAGCCGCGCCACTTCGCCGCGGATGGCCGACGCGATTCACCAGCAGCGCCTCGACGTCCGCTTCCATTTCGTTCAGCGCCGGATTTTCACGCGCGATTTCATTCCAGCTTTCGAGCGGCAGAAGGGATTCGGTCGCGCCGGCGGGGCTGGGATAAAACGCCGCGACTCGCGTTTCGGGCGTGCTATGGAAGAAAAAGGCCATGTCGATAGGAATCCGCATGGCTTCCCACTGGGCATCGGACATTTTGAAATTCGAGAGCCAGCGCACTCGGCGCGGCACGCGTTTATATTTCAATCCTGCCTGATGGCTGAAAAGAATCGAGCAAGCTTCGCAGGCGCAGACTAGTTTTCGCTGAATCGGTTCGATCAGATGCTGATGTTCGTGCGGCAAAGCGATGGCGCAAAGCTCGCAGCGTTCGACATTGGGACGCTTGCGGACAAACTGCCGCAGCGTGGCGAAGGCCCCATCTTGTTCGGGTGAGCGCAAACCATTCACAGCGCCCCCTCGGCGGGTGCGATTGCGACGAGAGGCACGGCCACGCGAGCGCGTCCATTTTCGGCGAGTAGTGGGAGCGGCAGCAAATGCAGATCGGGCGCCGCGAGCGAGCGCCCTGCCCGCACGACATCAAATTTCCGCTGGCACGAAGGGCAAACCAGCGTCGCGCTATCGAGGAGTGCGCCTTCCAGGGATTTCCCGCACGCGGCGCAACTGTTCTCGTAAGCGTAAAGCGATTCATTCACGCGGCACACGACGATATCTTTTCCGCCAGCATCCATTTTCCGCGCCACACCGGGCAAGATTGCGTCCAGCCCGTAAAGTTCTTCCCACTC
>JABDFR010000040.1:0-20000 GCA_013286465.1 Acidobacteriota bacterium
TTTTGCCGAGGCCGAGGATGCCTACAGTGCGATCGTGGCAGCGACAGGCTAGAAAATAATTTAGATCGAGTTGATCGAGAGTGCGGCGGACGGAATCCGATTCAGAGATCGCCGCGCGCGCGGATTCGAAGAAGAGGCAACCGGATTGCCGGAATTGCGGGCGCTCGGCATCGAGGAAAGTCAGGTCGAGTGGGCCGTCGGGATGGACGCCCATGGAGCGTGACAAGGCGAAGGCCCCGGGCTGGGAGGGGTCTTCGAGGAAGATAGCGAGTCGATCGACGAGCAATGTTTGCGAGATGCGATCGAGGATCGAGCCTAGTAGCGGCTCGAGGCGGACTTCGTTGGTTAGGGTGACGCCGAATTCGATTAGGGTGCGGCGGTAATCGAGGCGATCGCGATAGAAAAATTTGTCGAGGCGGATTTGCGTCCAGTTGCGGACCGGCTCGAATAGGAAAGCTGCGACCACGATTGCTACGACCACGCCCGCGGGACCGGTGGCCCAGGCGGTGTGGAAGAATTCGCTGATCAGGGCTACCGTGCCGAAATAGAGGGCTACGATTGCGGCGGTGGCGAAGGTGTAGGCGAGGCCGCGTTTGAAGATGATGTCTACGTCCATCAGGCGGTAGCGGATGATGGCGTAGCCGAAGCAGAGCGGGATTAGCGCTAGCGAGAAGACCGAGAGCTTCATCCACGGTTGCGGGATTACGCCGAAGAAATACGGGACGATATAGAAGAGGAAGAATGGAACCACGCCGGCGACTGTGCCACCCGTAACCCACTTCAATTGCTGGCGAAGAATGGCCGTGGCGGAGCGGCGATAACTGAGAGCGAAGATCAGAGCTGCGGCCAGGAAATAGATGCCGAGATAGCCTAGTTCGATACGATCGAGAATGATGCGCGAGCCGAGAGGCGAGAAAACATCCACGACGCCAGCAGCGACGGAAATGTGAAGCAGCAAAAGAAGAACGGCCGGGGCGTACACGGCGAACATTTTTGGCCAGAGGCGGCCGCGGCGCTCGGGGAAAACCAGCGCGAAATGCACGAGTAACGCGGGCGCGAGAAACCAGGTGACCACATTGCCCCAGTAAATTTCCTGATCGAAAAGCGACCATTTCCCGCTGTAGTGAAAATTGTAAAGAATGAACGACGCCAGGCAGAAGAGATAGAAATGGACGGCGCGCGGGGCGTTCCAGCGGCGGGCAAAAATGAATAGGCCGATGAAGATGTAGATCAGGCCGGTTACGCGCAGATAATTTTCGAGCGAGGAGGGATTCTCGGCGTGGGCGGTGATCAGCTTGGTGTCGAAATTGGAATTCCCGCGCTTGATGCCGTAGGTTAGCTCGGTCCATTCGCCGGCGCGGAAGAGCATTTGGGTTACTTGGGTGGAACGGCGGATGTTTGTGCCGCGGACGGTCTCTACGTAATCGCCGGACTTGATGCCTGCTTTTTCGGCCGGGGAGCCAGGGGCTACGTGCCAGGCCTGGACGCCTGAAGGCGTGTCTAGCCAGGTGACGCCGTCATCCGGAACTGGGAAAGTGCGGCGTTGATTGAAGTTTTCGGCGGCGAAAATGACCGCGGCAATCGTAAGAATTACGAGAACTACTGCGCCTACTCGCATTCTTAGAGTGTCGTTCACAGGTGCGCCTCGGGCATGCTTACCCGGAGAGAATTGGTGCACGTGGACTTCCAGATTGCGGCGGCTGCGTGTGTTTCTATGTGATTGTAAATTAGTGGGTTACAGACGCAGGGCGGGGAATCCTGAGGCTTGATATGGCTTTTGGGAGACACGGTTCCAATTCCGGTACTGGCCTGTTTTCACGCTACCAGATGCACTGCTCCACCTATCTACAGCTTCGGTCCGACGGTGATGGCTGCCTTTGGTTACTCTTTGCTCGCAAGATGCCGGCAGGGACGCCGGCGCTACTTAGAACTGGAAGCTTAGGCCGCCTCTGAAGCTGCGATAGGCTGAGACCAGGAATACTCGGCCATCTCGGGTTTCTAGGGGGACGTAGCCTTCTGCCAGCAGATTCCCGAAATCGGCGGTGGCTACCGCGTGACCTGGAATGAACTTGGGTAGCGGTTGGCGGACGATCACGCTTAGGTAGGGATCTACGCTGTATTCCGCTTCGCCGTAGGAATCTTGGCGCGAGACTACGCTGCCGTCGATCCACTTGTAGCCTACCGATAGTTCTGTTGCAGTGCGCGGGATGCGGGTCTTGAATCTTGCGGCTACGCTCTGGCGATTGCGGGTTTCCAGCATGTCGCGTAGGGATTCCGTCGACGAGGATTCCATTCCGGGAACTAGCGCGCCTGCGTAGGAATAGATCATCGCGCCGCTGAAATTATCGGACAGCTTCTGCTCGTAGACGATTCGGGCGCCGTAGGAATTGGAGGGGCCGGCGTCATAGGCGAAGGCGTCGGAGTAGAAATCCTGCAGAAAATCGGAGCTGGTGGAACCGCCGCCGTGGCCGATTACGGCGATATTGCTTCCGCGATCGTGGAAGATCGCGCCGGTCAGGCTGGCATTCGCGCTCAACTTGTGGAGGATGGCGATTTCTTCGTGGAGATTGTCTTCGTAGACAGGGCGATCGTTGTGGAGCAGAACCGTCGGCAGCGAATCGAGATTGGCGATGGCCGATTCGAGCAGCCCGGCGGACGGATCGGAATTCTGCCAGGGATGGCTGGCTACCGTCAAACTGGTGATCCAGGTGTCGGAAAGTTGAACGGCGACCTGAGCGCGTGGGCGCAGGCTCGTGGTCGTGCCGCCGTAGGAGGCGAGGAGCATATCGGCGCCGTAACGGACGTGGACGCGATCGCCAAGTTCCAGGCTGCTATCTTCTGAGAGCCGCGCGCCCCGGAAAGCCGGGCCACCGGGATTCATCTCTGATTCGCGCAAAACTAGCGTCGAAATAGGGCCGCTATGCGTGTTCCCGTTGGGAACCCACTCGGTGACGAAGCCGCCGCTGCCCGAGCCGCTCTCATAATTGAACTGTCCTGCGAAGACGAGATTGCCGTGGCCGGAGGCGTCCAGATTGTAGGCAAAGACGGTACCGGGAGAATTCGAGATATTCGAAATTGAGCCAGGATGCATGCTGCCGCTGGCTAGTTCGAAAAGGCTGTGGACGCGGTGGTTTTGCTGCGCGTCGATTCCGGCCGTGACTCCGGGTGTGCCGGTAATCAGAACATCGCCTTCATCCCAGCGGAGGATCGGACGGGTAGCTGCGGACGTACGGAGCACCCAGGACCATTCATCCGGCGGCGCATCTTGATTGTTCGGGCGGCGGAATTTTCCTAGAGAGGAAAAGACCGAGCCTAGTTCGATTTGCAGCTTGGTGACGCGTTCGTCGAGAACGTGAACGTGCTCGGCTACGGCGGGTAAGAAGCCCGCTAGAGTGGCACGGATGGAATAGAAGCCAGAATCAAGACCGTCGGTCGAGAAGATGCCGCGCGCGTTAGTGAGAAGTTGAACGGGCGGTTGATTCGGGGTCAGCTCAGAGACGACGTAGACCGTAGCACCCATTTGCGGGGTGCCCTGGGGATCGACGACTACGCCCGCAATTCGACCATCGCGCGGAGTTGCGGCGTTGAGCGGAGCGACTGCCAGGCCGACGAGGATCAGCAAGCCCAGCGTTCGAATCAATTGAAGCTTACCAACGTGGTGCATCTTACCGGCGCGGTGCATCTTCACGGCGCGTCACCTCCCCCCGATTACGGAGTGGCCGTTGCTGCTTTGACGGTAAAGTCGGCAGTCGGGGTGATGGATTCCTTGGTGGTGTTATCCGTCACCTGAACTTCCAGCTTGTATTTTCCGGGTGCCAGGGATTTCAGGGCAAGCGCTTTTTCTAGAGTGAGTTCGTCCCCGCGCTGGCTAATTTGTTCGCTGCCCTCATCGAATTTCAGGACCGATTGCTTGTCCTTCATAACACGATATTGGACCGAGGCGTTAGCTTTGTGTGTTTTTTCGTCGACCTTCAGATTATAGATTTGAAGGAAGATGCCGAGATTGTCGTTGGTGGCGAAGGTGGAGTCCATTTTGGGACGGACTTTCACGTCGCCGAGGACGAATTGGCCTACGCCGATATCTTTTGCCGAGACCCGTTGGATCTGATCGGCAAGGATCAGCGAGCTGGAGGAAAGTTTGTCATCCTCGTAGCGCGGTACGCGGAGATTGGTGTTGACCACGCCTACGTTGCCGCTGTTGACGTCCTTCACGACGATATCCAAGCGATAGAGGCCGGGGCTCAGAGGCACGGCCTTTTGATAAATCGAGAAGCCCTTTAGCGATTGCTGGAGCAGCGAATTGGGAATGTCGTGGACGATTGGGTCCTCGAAAGTTTGAACGTTGCGGCCGCTTAGAGTGGTGATGCGGGCGAAGAGGTTCATGGTCGCGGACTGGATTCCGTCCTTTTCCTGGAAGCTTAGCTGCTTATTCGGAATTTGAATGGAAATGGGAACCAGGATGGTGTCACTGGTGATACGCAGATAGTCCCAACGGTAATCAAACGCGATCTGGTTGCGCACCAGGCGCGAGGTGACTACCGCTTCGAGGTCCTTGAACTTGACCGGCGGAGCTTGCTGGATTTTCGCATAGAGATCGAGGCGCGAAAATTCCGACATGCTTTCCGGCTGGCCCCCTAGTGGCTGGGCCATATGGGTACCGTCGGTGTTATTGAAGCGGGCGGTTTTATCAGACATGCCCATGGATTCGGCTAGGGTCAGGCCGGCGCCCGGAACGTAGAGTAGGGCGTCCTTTTCGCTGGGGTCCATGGTCAGGTGATATTCGCCGGTCATTGTGGGATCGACGAATTCAATTTCTACGTTGTTGCCGATGCCTTCTAGATAGCGATAGCGCCAGTCTTCGAATGGATATGTGGAAGTCTCACCGCCGCCTTCATCTGCGGGGCGCTCGTAGGAGCCGCCGGAGGGATGCGTATCGACCTCGTCCGCAGGGCCCCACATGATGTAAATGCGGCCGCGATCGGTTTTCCAGCCGGGGATGCCTGAGGCGAAATGCTCGTTGGCATAGGCGATGCGGCGATAGTGCTCTTCTTTGAAGGTATTCTCGGGCGAATCCGGGTCTGGATTGCGGCGCAGCCAGAATTGCTCGATGAATTGCTCGCGCTCTTCGTTGGTTTGCAGGCGGAGGAAGGCGCTGCGCTCTTCGGGGGTGATGATGTAGGTGACGTCTTCGTCGAGCCACTTTTTATAGGGGGTGTCCAACTCCTTGTGGAGTTGGGCTTCGCGGCGTCGGCGCTCTTTGGCGGTTTCCTGGACTTTTTTAGTGGGTTGAGCGTCTGGTTGCTTCTGATCGCTTTGGCCAGATTGACCGGATTGCTTGTCGTCTTGTTTGTCGTCTTGCTGCTGCTGCGGCGGTTGGGCTTCTTGTGCGCGAAGAAGTGCGGGAGGTAAGGCCAGTCCTAAGATAACGAGAGGAAAGACAATTAGACGCAAACTGCTTGGCATGCCGACACCTCTTCAGTATGGGAAAATTCTAACCTGTCCCCCGGTACAGGTCAATTCGAATCCCGGGCCGGGATTGACGTATAGAGTGAGAGGCTGGGGGGTGGGGGATGGTTGCTTGGGGGGAAATTGGCAAGATCCCTACCGCGGATTCGAGTCCGTCGGTTTCCTTAGCCCTGAGAGCGATGGCGGTCGTAAGAGCCGGCGGGACGCCAGCGCTACGGGGGCCGACCGTCGGTACTCGCTTCTCAGAAATGGGGAAACGGATTACAATATGTGGCCAGGAGTCGCGTTCCTTTAGAGCGCTTTGGGGCGTCGAAGTGTGGTTGAGTTGTGTGCGATTGCCCTTCCTGATTTGGTCTGGGTTATCCCGACTAGGTAGCCTGCCGGAAACATTTCCGAGGACCGGGCCGTACTAAGTTAAGCGGGGTAGCGTCTAAGCGGCAGAGTAGCGCCTATTCACGATGGTGGTATTGCGGGGACTCGCGTCATGACGATGGTGAAGAAAGCAATAATCGGTGGAATCGCGGTGGTGGTGCTCGGCGGGATTATTTGGGCCAGCGTCTACCAGGCGAATAAAGATGTGGTTACGGTGCAGACGGGGACTGCCAAGAGGCAGGATCTGACCAGCATCGTGACTGCTTCCGGTGAAATTCGGCCGCTGACTTACTCGAATATTTTGGGCGAGGGGATCGGGAAGATTACCGAGATCGTGGTGAAGGAAGGCGATAAGGTGCGGCGCGGCGATGTGTTGATGCGCCTTGAGAGCGTGCAGCCGGCGGCGGACGTACAGGCGCAGGAGGCGGGGATTTTGTCCGCGGATTCTTCAGCGCAGGCTTCGGATGCGGCGCTGAAAATGGCGAAGGCTACTTTGGTGCAGCGCAAGGCGGATCTGGAGAAGGCGAAATTTGATTGGGAGCGCGGGCAGAACCTTTATAAGGATCAATTGATTTCGAAGCAGGATTTTGACGCTTCGAAGGCGACTTACGATAGCGCGGTAGCGGCGGTGGATGCGGCCGAGGCGCAGATGGCGCAGGCCAAAGCGATGAGCGAAGGGGCGAAATCGAATTTGGAGCAGAATCGGGCTGTGCTTTTGCATCAGAAGGATGTTTTGCGGAAGACGACTTATACGGCGCCGATTGATGGAATTGTTACTTACATTGCCGTGCGCGTGGGTGAGAACGTGGTGCCCGGAATTCAGAATGCCACCGGAAGCTATTTGATGACGATTTCGGATATGTCGGTGGTGACTTCGGAAGTGAAAGTGGATGAGACCGACATTGTGAGTTTGCGGAACGGGCAAGATGTCGACGTAAAGATCGATGCGATGCCTGGGAAAGTCTTCCCTGGACACGTGACGGAAGTGGGCGATCAGGCGATTTTGCGATCGTCGGGTTTGGCCACCACGCAGACGACTGCGAATACGCAGGAAGCGCGCGATTTTAAGGTGGTGGTGACGCTCGATCATCCGCCGGATAATCTGCGGCCGGGACTTTCCGTTACGGCGACGATCAAGACAGACTCGAAGAAGAATGTGCTGACGATTCCGATTCAGGCGTTGGCGATCCGCTCGAAAAAGGCGCTGGAGGAGGCGGCTAAGGGAACTAAGGGCGGCAGCAGTGTCACTTTGGCGGCTTCGAAATCGGATGCGCCTTCGGGCGATAAATCCGCGGAGAAGACGGACGTGCAGGGAGTGTTTGTGTTGCGCGCGAAGAAAGCCGAATTCGTGCCGGTGCAGACGGGGATCAGCGGCGTCACCGATATTGAAATTACCAGCGGATTGCAGGACGGCGATCAGATCGTGACGGGCAGCTACAAAGCGCTGCGGACTTTGAAGCCCGGGGCGGCGGTGAAAGTGGATAACGCCGAGCCGAAGAGAGACGCGTCGAGTGCAACTTAGGCGGCGCGCGATTGCCGCGGGCCGAATGGGCGCGGGCTGGTATGGGGAGAGATTGACTCATGGCGGTTGAGGCGGGTGCGGCGGCGCCGTCGTTCCGCGAGGATCTGGTTGCGGCTGGGGTCGTCATTCATACGGATGATTTGTGGAAGACGTATGAAATGGGCGCCGAGCAAGTGCACGCGCTGCAGGGTATCAATATGGAGATCCATAAGGGCGAGTATGTGGCCATTATGGGGCCCTCCGGTTCCGGCAAATCCACTTTGATGAATTTGATCGGATGTCTCGATACGCCTTCGAAGGGACTTTATTATTTGGCGGGGCGTTTGGTGAGCGAGCTGGATGATGATGAGCTGGCTTATATCCGGAATAAGGAAATTGGATTTGTGTTTCAGACTTTTAATTTGTTGCCGCGGGCGACTTCTTTGCACAATGTTGAGCTGCCTCTGATTTATAACGGGACGCCTGCGGAAGAGCGGCTCGTCCGCGCCACGAAAGCGCTCGAGCAAGTGGATTTGCTCAATCGCGCGCATCACCGGCCGAATGAACTTTCCGGCGGGCAACGTCAGCGCGTGGCGATCGCGCGGGCGCTGGTGAATCAGCCTTCTATTTTGCTGGCGGACGAGCCTACCGGAAATTTGGATTCGCAGACGGGCGAGGAGATCATGAATCTCTTTGCGCGTTTGCACGAGCAGGGCAACACAATTATTTTAGTGACGCACGAGCCGGACATCGCCGCGCATGCCCACCGAGTGATTCGAGTGCGCGACGGAAAAGTCGAAAAAGACGAGAAAACGCGGTAGAGTCTCCCGCCAGAATCGCACTTCCCGACAACTTGCGGAGGATCCCATGGCCAAGAAGATAATTCTCGGCGGTTTAGTTGGCGCTGTGGTTGTGTTTATCGTGAGCTCGCTGTGGCATACGGTTTTGGGGCTAGGCGAAGTGGGGATCAAAGTTACGCCCAATGAGGACGCGGTGATGGCGGCGATGCGCGCTTCGATCACGCAACCGGGATTCTATATTTTCCCCGCGCCGAATATGACGCCGGGCCGCTCAAAGGAACAGCAAAGCGCGGACAACGCGGCGTATGCTTCGAAATACCGCCAGGGGCCACACGGAATTCTGATTTATTCGCCCGGTGGAGAGGATTTTAATTTTGGGAAGGCGCTGTTGAATCAGTTTCTTTTTAATGTGGTGGCGGCGTTGATTTTGGCTTGGATATTGGCGATGGGGGCGGCGAGGAGTTCTTTCAGCGCCCGAGCGATGACCGTGTTGCTGGCCAGTATTTTTGCGGGAGTCGTGTACATCCTGCCTTATTGGAACTGGTACGGCTTTCCGATCGCCTACATTGTCGGCGATATGGCGGGGTGGGTGGTGTCCTGGGGAATTGGCGGGTTGGCAATGGCGAAGATTGTGAAGGCGTGATTGTCGAATACGCCGGAATTTTTTTGTGGAGACTAACACCCACGGCCAAATCGGGCGGCACGTAAACCCCTGCCCCTACTGGCCTCGCGCTCGCAGCTTTGGGGTTGCTTCGTATTCGTCGTGGCGGCGCACGAAATCCATCGTGGATTTTTCGTTGCGGCCTTTTGGGGCGCGGTCGAGGATCATCAGCGTGCCGATTATTTCTTCGGGGCCGCGGCCGTAGCTGGAATAAGTGTGGAGGACTTCGCCGGATTCGTCTTTGTAGAAGGCGCTCAGGCCGGGTAGCTCGGAATCGGCGGGATTTGCTGGGACTGGGAGCGGCTCGAAATTGTAGATAGCTTTGCCGCTGGCTTGCTCTTCTTTGGTGAAGGAGACGTTGTAGTCGAAATTGAAATCGCTGCCGAACGAAGAGACCCACGGAAACTTCCATCCCATGCGTTTTTTGTAGGCTTCGATTTCCGCGAGCGGGGCGCGGGAAACGGCGACCCAGGAGACATCGTGATGCTCGAGATGCGGGAGAGCGCCGTCAACATGATCCGAGAGGAACGAGCAGCCTGGGCAGCCGGCGGCCCATCCAGGCCCAAGCATAAAGTGGTAGACGATTAGTTGGCTGCGGTCTGCGAAGAGTTCAGCTAGAGTTTTCTTTCCGCGGGGCGTGTCGAAGACATATGCCTTTTCAACTTTTACCCATGGTAGGGCAAGGCGGTCGGCGTTGATTTTATCGCGCAGATGGGTGGCTTCTTTTTCTTTCGCGAGCAAAACCTTTCTCGCGATGAGCCATTCCTGCCGGGTTACTACGGGATGCTTTTCCATGAGATTTCCTTCCCCGAGGGCTTGACAGATTATGTTGATATCAACACTATTGTGAGATGTCAAGAGCCGCCAAGGTTCCGTACCGGACTACGCTGGAGGTTCGCGATTGCTGTTTGTGTCTGCATGTGCAGCGTGCCGCGCGAGCTTTGGCCCGCCGGTTTGATGAGGAGTTGCGCCCGTTCGGGCTTACCAACGGGCAATTTTCTTTGCTGATGTCTTTGAATCGTCCGGAGGCTGCGGGGATGGGAGCGGTGGCTGCTTTGCTCGGTATGGACCGGACTACTTTGACGGCCTCGCTGAAACCATTGGAGAGGCGGGGGGTGGTTCGGGTTACTGCGGATCCGGAGGACCGGCGAGGGCGGCTTTTGAGATTGACTCCGCGGGGGATGAAGGTTTTGGCTGAGGCTGTGCCGACTTGGAGGCGGGTTCATCGGGAATTAGAGGGACGGTTGAAGAATGGGAATGCGGATCAGTTTCGTGGGAACCTGTCGGCGCTCTCTTGAGAACGCGGTGGCGTTCGATCGAAGGGGTATCTTGTGGTGATGGAAAGGAGTAGGCTGATTAGGTCTCACTAGCATCTTTCCGCCGCGCCAGTTTGGCTGCGGTTCCTTGCGACATCTGACAGCTCTCGCTGCTCAAGGAACCGAATGGCCAAGAAATCCGCAGTTCGCCGTAGCAAGACTCATCGAAAACCCCATCTTCAAACCTTGGGCGGACAGGCCGCCGAAAATACCATTTTGCTCGGATTGGCACCGCAAGAACACAAGGCAGTCTCCGCCAAGATGAGATTGGTGCGGCTTCCCACTCATACGGTTTTGAACGAGATGGATGTGCCGATCGAGTTCGGATACTTCATCAACAGCGGGTTGGCTTCGATTCTGAACGTGATGTCGGATGGAAAAAGCGTGGAAGTGGGGCTGTGTGGATTTGAAGGATTTATCGGGCTGCCGCTGATTGTGGGATTTGAGACCAGTCCGACGCGCACCATCATGCAAGTGGAAGGGTCCGGCTTTCAAATTAGCGCGCGGGATTTGAAGGAGCTCTTGCCGCGCTGCCCGCAACTCGAGAAAAGTTTGAATCGCTATTCCCAAGTATTGGCGCTGCAAGTTACGCAGGTGGCTGCTTGCAATCGGCTGCATGAGGTCGATGAGCGGTTGGCGCGATGGCTGTTGATGAGCGAGGATCGCGTGGGGCGCCCATTTTTTACGCTGACGCAGGAATTTCTAGCGCACATGTTGGGGACGCGGCGAGCCAGTGTTACGGTCGCCGCCGGAATTCTTCAGAAGGCAGGACTGATTTCCTACCAGCGTGGGCAGGTAACGATCTCGGACCGCGCCCGATTGGAAGCGGCCGCCTGCGAATGCTACGAACAGCTCAATCAACATCTGCTGAGCTGGCGCAACAACCACTCGCGCTAGGCTCGTACAAGCGGGGCAGGGGAAATAAGCGCGGTTGTTAGCTTGCAAATAGATTTCGTAGCAAGAACAGAACATTTGCAGGGCGCTCGGCTAGGCGGCGCATGTACCACGGGAACCAATGAGTCCCGTAGGCGATTAGGACTATAGAACGATAGCCTTCTTGGGCGAGACGTTGTTGTTCGGCGCGTTGGATGCCGTAGAGCATTTGGAATTCCAGTTTTTCTTTTGGGAATTGGTTGGCGTTGGCGAAGTTTGTGATGCGCTGGATTAGCGTGCGGTCGTGCGTGGCGATTGCGGCGCGAATTCCCTCGAAGCGCGCGTCTTGGCCCAGCAACATTTTCGCCAGTTGAAAATAGTTTTCGTCCACCTCGCTTTTTTTCGGGAAGGCCACTTCGGCCGGCTCGTTGTAGGCTCCCTTCACTAGACGGATCGCTCCTCCCAGCGGCAACAGACTCCTCAGATCGCTTTCGGTGCGGCGCAGGTAGGCTTGGATGCACACTCCGACGTTGGCTTTGGCGCGGCGGGCACGCGTGTACATCGCCAGCGTGCGATCCACATACGCGCTCTGCTCCATGTCGATCCACACGGTTTTGCCTGGCGGGGATTGGGCGATTAGTGTTTCTAGATTGGCGTAACAGAGGCTGTTGTCAAGATCGAGGCCGAGGTGCGTCAGCTTCACCGAAATTTCTGCGTTCAAATTTCGCGAAGTGATTTCCCGGAGGACTTGGCAATAGTGATCGGTTTCTGCGGCGGCTTCTTTGCGATCGGTAACGTTCTCGCCGAGGGCCGTTAGGACTGCGCCGATATTTTGTGCCGCTAGTTGTTGTACGGCGGCGAAGGCGTCTTGTGCGTTTTCACCGGGCATGAAGCGCGAGACGTTGCGGCGGACGAATTTGTAGTGGGGGGCTTGCTCGCGTAGCCAGTGGTTTTGGGAGGCGGCGAGAAGCACGCTGCGAATGAGGCTCATTTTTTCGGGAGCATCGTGTCGCGTTCGAGTGGAAAAGTCAAAAGCGGTGCGCTATGGCCTTGGGCGGCGTCACGGCGACAGTGGGGGCCGAACGGCGGGAGGGTCTAAAGAACCCTCCCCTACTTGGAGGAAAACGCTTTGATTAGGCGGTAGTAGAAATCTACGCCTTCGTAGAAGGAGGTCACTGGGATGCGTTCGTCGCGGCCGTGCGAGCGATCATCGTTTATATCTATGAATACGCCGGCTAGGCCATAGGAGGCGTAGCCTGCGCTGCGGGTAATCGAACTGTCGCTGGCGCCGGAATCCATTACTGGAACCACCGGGACGTTGGGCCACATTTCCGCGGTTACTTTTTCTACGGCGCCGATTACATCCGGGCGAAGCTTTGCTGGTGGGTTGGCGCTGCTGCCTGCGCCGTTGCTGATTACTGGGGTGATGGAGATTTCTGAATCATTCACCACTTTTACCAGCGTCTCGCGTATTTCATCGGACGTATGGCCCGGGAGGATGCGGCAATTTATGTTTGCCGTCGCGCTGCCTGGAAGCGCGTTATTGGCGTGTCCGCCCGCCAGACGCGTGGGTACGCACGTGGTGTGCATGCGCGCGTTGTAATAAGGAGTTTTGGCCAGGCGATCGATGGCCGCGGAATCGGCGGGGACTTGGATGATGGCTTTCATGTCCGCGCCGGTGTCTCCGCCCGTTAGATCGGCCATGCGCGCGAAATAGGCGCGGGTGACGTCATTCAGCTCGAAAGGAAATTGAAATTGTTGCAGGCGCGCCAGGCCGTCGGCGAGTTGATAGATGGCGTTGTCGGGAGTCGGTAGCGAGCTGTGGCCGCCTTTGTTGGTTACTTTGAGCTCGAAGTCTTGATAGAGCTTTTCGCTGGCTTGAATTCCCACCAGGGATTTTTTCCCGTTATCCAATTCGAAATTACCGGCATCGGGATTGACTACGAAATCGGCGTCGATGAGCTCGCGGTGATTTTTCAGCAGCCAGACTACGCCGTTGTCGGTGCCGCCTTCTTCATCGGCGGTGAGCGCGAGGATTAGATCGCGATCGGGGCGATAGCCTTCCTTTTTCAGGCGGATGAAATCGGTAATTAGAATGGCGTCGCCGTCTTTTACGTCAGCGGTGCCGCGGCCGTAGAAGTAGCCGTCCTTTTCGATGAATTGGAAAGGATCGGTGGACCAATCTTCGCGCCGCGCTTCTATGACATCGAGATGGCTGATGAAGAGGATTGGCGGGCGCGCGCCGGTGCCGTGGATGCGGACGACCAAATTACCGTGCCGCGAATCGGGGCTGAGAATTTGCACGTCGGTGTCGTCGAAGCCGGCGCCTCGGAACCAGGCGGCCATGGCTTCCGCGGCCTTAGTAGTGCTGCCGACGGATTCGGTAGTGTTGATTTCTACGAGCTGCTTGAACATGCGGCGCGCCATCTCGCGCGTCTCCGCGTCGAGCGCAGGACTGGAAGCGCGGGCGATGGTGTGGGCGCCGGCGCAAAGAGCTAGGGCGAAGATGGCGATGGAGGAAATTACGATGGCGAACCTGCGCGGTTTCATTTGCGATCCTGCGTCAGTAACACAGGCGCTCTTGCCTGTGTCTGCGAATTGGATTCCGATTGCCGCCCGAGATTAGCAGACGAGCGGCGCGGAGGCGAGAGGGGCGTCGTGACGCCGGCACGTAGTCGTTGAATGGGCAAGCAGGCGAGTTCACGAACCCTAGCGTGATCTTAGATTTTATGGGTACTCGAAAATTAGAGTTGGGCTCCGCCAAGGCGGACCGGACTCTGCACACCGCAGCCGCCCTACAAATCACCGCAGCAGGCATATACTAACCCGGTGAGTGCCGAGGTGAGTGTTACTATCGCCTAACGCCAATCGAACTTGGGAGACGACTCACGGCGATGACAAATAAATCACTGAGGGACGCGCTGACCGCGAAACTGGGTGTCAGCCGGCAGAGGATCAGCCAACGCGCAAATCGCCTAAAAGTCTACGTGCCGATGACGACTGAAGACGCCACGTACTGCCTGGCGCATCAGGAAGGGTTTGCGCTGGAAGAGTTTCTGCCGCCCGATACCGTCGATCGCGTGCGCGAACTGCTGCGCGCTCTAGGATCAGATCGCGATGATCCATCGACACGCCGCTCCGCACTGCGCGGCACAGCGAAAGCACGCGAACTCGTTCTCGCCGGAGGAACCCGGCTGCCCGATCCGATTCTCCCGAACGGAATTCTTGAAGACGCGAGCAAGATGGCCACCACTGCCTACCCCATGTTTTATGTTTTCGAGAATTCTTTGCGCTACGTAATTGCCACGATGATGGCCAACGAATTCGGTGAAGACTGGTGGGCCAAAGGGGAGATTAGCAAATCATTGAAAAAGAAAATCGCCGAGCGTGAGGGAGAAGACGGCGAAAATTGGCGCAGCGGCAGAGTCGCCCATCCGATCTATTCTACGGACGTCGATGATCTGATTGAAATCGTAAAGGGCAACTGGCCGGTGTTCCGCAAACTTTTCCTGCGGCCGAGCTGGTTCGCAAACCATGTGGCGGGCTTGGAAATGATGCGCAATACCGTGTCGCACATGAATCCTCTTCTGAAGCGCGATATGGACCGGCTTCGCGACGACTTGAGCGCATGGTGGGGTTTCATTCGCGCGAATCGCGCCGTTCTGAATTCGAAGAATGGCCGCGAGTGACCTGTCGCCCTAGATCCCGCACGCCGCATCACTTCGCGCGAGCCGCATGCGGGCCGGGCACTGTTGGAGACGAGAAGATCGACAAGAGTTGAGTAGTCAACGGCGATTGTCCTGCGTCTCCGAATTGAATTCCATTTGCCGCCCGGGATCAGCAGACGAGCGCGGCCAAGGCGAGAGGGGCGTTGTCGTGTCTTTACGTGACCACCACCGACATCTCGCCATGATGCTTGCGGGTCGGCGTGACAGTGATTTCCACGTCGTGGCCGAGAGCGGTGAGGAACTCGATCAGGCGGCCGACCGAGAAATTTCCGGCGCGGTTGCGTGCTAGTGCGGAGACGTGAGGCTGCGAAATGCCAAGGACTTTGCCTGCTTCGGTCTGCGTCAGGCCGCGATCTTTGATGATGCGATAAATTTGTAGCGTCAACCGGGCTTTCATCAGATCTTGTTCGGCGCCGGGCAATTCCAGATCGGCGAAAACATTGCCGCTGCTGACGGTTACTGCGGGCCTTCTAGCAATTTTCTTTCTACTCTTCATTTTGCGCCTGTCTTTCTTTGTAATCGTGAAGTGCATCTGCTAGCCGCCGTTGGATCAGCTGAATTTCGCTCTTCGGGGTGGCAATGCCCGATTTTGATTTCTTCTGAAAAGCATGCAGGACATAGACCACGCCGCGAAACCGAACTGTGTAGACGGCGCGCCAGGTATTGCCGAAAAACGGGGCGACGATTTCCATGACGCTGGCACCGGCGAAACCTTTCATCGGTTTTGCCGCGGGGTCAGTATCACCCATTTGTGCGGCATAGAGCGCGTAGCCGATATCCCGGCGAACCTCGGCCGGGAACGATTTCAGGTCGTCGTGAGATGATCCGACCCAGCGAAGAGGTTTTGGCTCGTCGCGTTTCACTATACCAGTATACACATATCTGTATATCCCTACAACGGTTGATCGCGATTGCGCCGCCCCCTGGTTACGTCCGAGAGTCCTCACTGCCGCATAAACGCGTCGGCAGGCTGCCTGCGCTACCGAAAACCGGCGGTGCTATATTTGTGGTGAGGAGTCGGGCGATGAGAACTGCGGCGATTGAATTGGTGGTGAATGGGACTCGGCGGGCGATTGCTTCGGAGGGGGAGGCTTCGCTGCTTTCGGTTTTGCGCGATGAGATTGGATTGACTGGGGCGAAGTATGGATGCGGGGAGGGGCAATGCGGGGCTTGCACGGTTTTGATAGATGGAGTGCCGCGGCGATCTTGCATTACTAAAGTTTGGAGTGTGGCGGGGAAGGCGATTACTACGATTGAAGGGATCGAACGCGACGGCGCGCTGCATCCTTTGCAGGAGGCTTTTTTGGTGGAGGATGCTTTGCAGTGCGGGTATTGCACTTCGGGGATGATTGTTTCTGGCGTGGGACTTTTGAAGACGAATCCTCATCCTTCGGATGCGGAGATTTTGGAATTTATGGAAGGGAATATTTGCCGGTGCGGGACTTATCCGCGGATTTTGGCGGCGATACGGCGGGCCGCGGCGGGGAATGGAGGCGTGCGATGAGGCGCGGCGGTGAAGTTGAATTGGCACAAGATGCTGCGCTGAAGCGCACCGCTACGACGGCTAATGCAAAGTCGCCGGAGCTTGCTGCGGTGAACTTTGAACTTGAGCGGTATGAGTTTGGCGAGCCTGCGGTACATCATTTCGAATTGCAGCGGCGGGATTTTTTTAAGGCGATGGGTGGCGGCGTGGCGATTTTGGTGGCTGCTGGGCGGCCGCTTGCGGCTGCGGTAGTGGCACAGGAGTCGGGTGGCCGTCGGCGACGCGGCGATGAAGATTTGCCGGAGAATATTGGGGCTTGGTTGCATGTGGGCGAAGATGGCGGCATCACTGTTTTCACCGGGAAAGTGGAGATTGGGCAGAATATTCGCACTTCGCTGGCGCAGGCGGTGGCGGAGGAATTGCGCGTCTCCGTGGCGTCGATTCGCATGAACATGGGCGATACCGCGCATGTGCCTTTTGATATGGGGACTTTTGGGAGCCGCTCGACTCCTACGATGGGATTGCAGCTTCGGCGGGCAGCGGCTACGGCTAAGGATGTGTTGATCGACTTGGCTGCTAAGAAATGGACTGTGGTGCGCGACGGATTAGTGGCGGACGACGGGCGCGTGCGCGATCCGCGATCGGGGCGCGCGGCGACGTACGCGGAATTGGCGGCGGGACAGCAATTTGCTGAAACCATTCCTGAGGAAGATCCTTTGATTGCGCCGGCAAAATGGACCGTCGCCGGGAAATCGATTGCGAAAGTGGAGGGGCGGGATTTTGTCACCGGAGCGCATCGCTATGCTTCCGATATGGTGCTGCCGGGAATGTTGTACGCGAAAATTGTGAGGCCGTCGGCGTTTGGCGCGAGCTTGGTTTCTGTGGACGCGAAGGAAGCCAAGGCGATGGACGGTGTGACTTGCGTTGTCGATGGCGATTTTATCGGCGTGGCCGCGCCTTCGGAATATTTGGCGGGGCAGGCGGCGAAGAAAATTCATGCGGAGTGGAAAAGTTCGCCGCAGCCTTCGAGCGATGGAATTTTTGAGTATTTGAAGACGCATCGCGGGAAGGGACAGGATTACGACGAGCCGAGGCCGCACATCGCGGGCTCACTGGAAGCGGGTCTCGCGGCGGCCGAAGTGAAATTGCGGCAGAACTACACGGCGGCGTATATCGCGCATTCGCCGCTCGAGCCGCGCGCGGCTGCAGCGGAATGGAAAGATGGCGCGCTGACGGTTTGGACCGGGACGCAGCGCCCATTCGCCGTACGTGATGCGCTTGCCGAGGCATTCCATCTTTCAGCGGACCGCGTGCGCGTGCTGGTGCCGGATATGGGCTCTGGTTATGGCGGGAAGCATACGCCGGAGAGCGCGATTGAAGCGGCGCGTCTGGCAAAAGCGGCGGGCAAGCCGGTGAAATTGGTTTGGTCGCGCGAGGAGGAATTTACCTGGGCGTATTTCCGGCCGGCCGCGCTGATCGAAATTTCGAGCGGAGTTTCGCGCGACGGACGCATCACCGCCTGGGAATTTCATAATTACAATTCGGGTACGTCGGGAATCGAGACGCCGTACGACATATCCAACCAGCGCATTGAATTTCACGGATCGGATTCGCCTTTGCGGCAGGGCTCCTATCGCGGCCTGGCCGCCACGGCGAATCATTTCGCCCGCGAGACACATATGGATGAATTGGCGCGCGCGGTCACAATGGATGCACTCGAATTTCGGCGGCGCAACTTGAAAGATGCGCGGCTGCTGGCGGTGCTTGAAGCTGCCGCGAAGGCATTCGGATGGAGTGAGCGGAAGAAAGAGGATGGCCGCGGATTTGGTATTGCCGGTGGCACGGAAAAGGGCGGTTACGTGGCTGCCTGCGCGGACGTGCGCGTTGACCGTGCAAGCGGAGAAGTGAAAGTCGAGCGCTTGCTCAGCGCGTTCGAGTGCGGCGCGATCGTAAATCCCGAGCATCTGAGCAATCAGGTGGAGGGCGCGATGGTGATGGGATTGGGCGGCGCGCTGTTCGAGGCCATCGCGTTTGCCGACGGCCGGATTACGAATCCGCATTTTGCGCAATATCGCGTGCCGCGATTCAGCGATATGCCGAAGACTGAGTCGGTGCTGGTGGATCGCAAGGATCTGCCTTCGGCGGGGGCGGGGGAAACGCCGATTGTGGGGGTAGCCCCTGCAATTGGGAACGCGATTTTTGACGCGACGGGAGTGAGATTGCGCGCCATGCCGCTTGTGCCCGATGGATTGCACGTGGGCAAGAGTTGAGCTGCGCCAACCGAAGACGACTGCGGTCTTGATGTCCTACCGACAGGGCAAAAGTCACGAGCCATGGATCGCAGTTGTTCATTCGCGGCGGAGCTTCTCGCCGAGCCAATTGAATAATCGATCCACGTCAACTTTTTTGAAAACCCTTAGGCTCACAATTATTGAAGGCAAATCAGAAGCGTTGGCAGCAATGATTTCCAGGCGATACGGCGGTCTAAATCGATCCGTATACGTGAACTCGCCACGTCTGACCCGGGCATAGTTAATCTCGTCAAGGCTCAATGACCTGTAACCACCAATGAACGAGAAATAATCGATCGAATCTTTTCTCAACCTAAATTCGTAAGCCCCAGCCCAAGTAAACATCGCGCCGATAAAGACGAACAACCACGCGGAGCCCAGTCCATTGACCGAACATGCGGCTCCTTGAAGCTGTCCAATTAGGCAGAGCGTAAAGCGAACATCGCAGTACGCGATGCCCAGCATTCCGAGAACTAAGAAAATTGGGTTCGTCGATCGCGCGACCAACGCCAAGCTCTCGGAGATGGGCGACATCGTCCGGCCTTTCAAATAGCGCACACAGCAAACATTGATAAACAAGATTCCAACAACAAACAACAGGCCGGCTACTCCTTCTTGGACGCTTCGCCCCGCTGCGAATTTCGCCCACAGTATTGCCCCGAACGCCGAGTATGTAATGAGTCCGATGAAGCGCATCCGTGATTGATCTATCCGCGGCATAAATTTGTGGGTTGCGCAGGCTCTACCTAGGGACGCGTATGTCTCGGCCGGCTCACTGGATTAGCTTAGCGGCCCGGCGCCATCGGCGGCGTTAACTATGAGGTATAGACGTGTCGGATCCGGCACCGATGGAATGCGAACAGAGGGATGCAGACGAGAAGAGATTCCCCAGCGGGCGGTTCGGAATGACGGCGGGTGGCGGCTGGCGCGAACACTATCAGCAGGGCCGAATTGCGGGAGAGCTAAAGCATCCTCCCCTACTGGACTGCGCGAATTTTGAAGATGGCTTTTTCTTTGGGTGCGGCGCTATCGGGGACGACGAATAGGCCGCGGCCGAAGCAGTTTTTGATCCGCCAGACGGTCACCTTTTGCCAATCCGCCGAGCCACTCTGAATCTCGATCGTCCCGCCGTCATGCAGCACCAGAAAATCCTTCAGCCGCGGCTGGTCCGGCTTATCCCGCTGGTGAAAAAGAATGAGGATGATGCCGCGGTCTTTATCGGCGTGACGTTCCATCACGCGGCAAGCGATCGGTCCAGAACCTGGACGCGCGGCAGCTTGTTGGGCGGCAAGCGCTTCGCTGCTCGGCGGAGCGCTTACTGTCAGAAACAGAACCGATAAAGCGATGAGAATGAAGCGTGATGCCGATTGCATTTGCGCGCCTCGTCGTTATCTAAGGATGGATTCGGGCTGCCAGAGAGTAAATCACGCGGCGCGTGCGTAAATCATCCGTAGAAATGCGGAGATGCAATTGTGGACTGGTTGCGACTACAGAATTTGTGTTAACTGT
>JABDFR010000040.1:22500-27679 GCA_013286465.1 Acidobacteriota bacterium
TCGCGGTCTACCGTCGGACACCACAGAATGCTCCCCTACCAAATACCTGTTTCCGTAGAAACAGGTAATTTCACAACTTCGGTCGTAAGCTTGAGCCCCGTTGGATTGTCGGTGCGTGAACACTTGACCAGTGAGCTGTTACGCTTTCTTTAAAGGATGGCTGCTTCTAAGCCAACCTCCTGGCTGTCTGAGTACTCACACGTCCTTTCCCACTTAGCTTACAGTTTGGGACCTTAGTTGGTGATCTGGGTTCTTTCCCTCTCGACCACGGAGCTTATCCCCCGTAGTCTCACTCCCGCGTTACTGTCCACGGCATTCGGAGTTTGATTGGATTCGGTAACCTGGATGGGTCCCTAGTCCATTCAGTGCTCTACCACCGTGGCAGATCACGCAAGGCTGCCCCTAAAGGCATTTCGGGGAGAACGAGCTATCACGGAATTTGATTAGCCTTTCACCCCTACCCTCAGCTCATCCGAGCGATTTTCAACTCACAACGGTTCGGTCCTCCAGCCGCGGTTAAGCGGCCTTCAACCTGGCCAAGGGTAGATCATCCCGCTTCGCGTCTATTCCCACAGACTGAGCGCCCTATTCGGACTCGCTTTCGCTACGGCTCGCTTTCGCTTAACCTTGCCTGTGAGAATAACTAGCCGGCTCATTAAGCAAGAGGCACGCCGTCAGGCATTGTATTGGCCGAAGCCAATACCATAGCCCTCCGACTGCTTGTAAGCATACGGTTTCAGGTTCTATTTCACTCCCCTCGCAGGGGTGCTTTTCACCTTTCCCTCACGGTACTAGTTCACTATCGGTCGCCAACGAGTATTTAGCCTTGGAGAGTGGTCTCCCCGGATTCCCACGGGATTTCACGTGTCCCGTAGTACTCAGGATACCGCTTCGAGTCCGGTAAGCTTTCGGCTACATGGCTTTCACATTCTGTGGCCCCGCTTTCCAGCAGGTTCACCTAGCCTCCGGATTGGTAACTCTACTCACGCGGTCCTACAACCCCCCAGTGCAAGCACTGAGGTTTGGGCTGTTCCGATTTCGCTCGCCGCTACTTTCGGAATCTCGTTTGATTTATTTTCCACCAGGTACTGAGATGGTTCACTTCCCTGGGTTGACTCGCACCCGCCTATGTATTCAGCAGGCCGTTATCGAGGTTCACTCGATAGGGTTTCCCCATTCGGACATCCCCGGATCAAAGCGTATTTGCCGCTCCCCGAGGCTTATCGCAGCTTGTCACGTCCTTCGTCGTCTGTTGGCGCCAAGGCATCCACCGTACGCCCTTAGTAGCTTGACCATAAAACTTACCCAACACGTCTCAATCCCTCGCGGGACCAAGAGCCTGAGTTGCCGGCGACGAACGCTCTTGCAAAGCTTCGTCGTCTTCAGCTCAGTACTGCGCGTTAAGGCAAGCTCGCCTTTCCACAATACGCTACTCGAGCAAATTATGCGGTTTACTCCCTCCACTCCACGCGGCGAAACATCCGCCTGCAGAGCAGAAGGTGTAAATTGCCAGCTTCCTTCAGTTGTCAAAGAACCAAGTTACCGTCGATGCTGCACGGAACCCCTCCGCGCCTGGCGGAGCGTAAAACCGGTTTGGAGCCGATCCTACGGGAAATAAAAAACCCGGCGTCGAGCGCCGGGTGACACCGTCAATCCCCGATTACAGCCGTCGGGTGACGGAATCGCGCGAAGCTCGACTATTTTCTATCCAGTATTCGTAACCGACCTCACCTCATTGAAGATAAGGAAGATTGCGGGCCGTCAGCAGAGCAATACCCATGCAGAAGCCCCCCCGACAATCGCAAAGTATAACAGTTTCTTCATATTCGTCAAGTTTGAAAAGAAATTATTTTGACCGCCACCCTGTGGAATTCGAGGGGAGCTGAGGATATCCGTAGCGCAGGCTGCCAGCGGGCGTTTTTGTGCGGCGTCGGCAAGATCGCCCCATAAACCAATCTCTGCGAACGAGAAACCCGAGGCAATCGAAGCCCGAATTTTGCCTCAAATCTTCGCCGCGGCGCCTGCCCCGTGGTTCGCCAGCTGCGGCTGACGATGGTTCCTCGTCCCGCCCCCAAGCAACAGAATTGCAAGCACGCACCCCAGCACCTCGAGCGCAAGAAGCGCAAAGACGCTGGCGTCGAACCTGGCAGTCCAATTGCCGGGCGCGACCATGAATATATTGTTTGCCGACGGATGAAGGAAATGCTCGTAAAGATCGGCCCCTAATGCGGCCAAGAAGAAAATCACGCCGACCGACCCGGCGAGTTTATCCCCAAGCTCCCACAAAACAATGGCTACAGCCAGATGCCCTGCCGATATGAACGTTATGGCCAGCCAGCTTACCTTGTTGTTTGGCGCCGCAAGAACATTTGCCGCAAGGTATAGATGCCAGACCGCAATGAACCAGTGCCCGAAAACAACGAACAGAGCGAACCGCCGCAATTTCGTCATAGACCGCATACCTCGTATTCCAAAGTATATCGCTGTCCGCGCGCGGTGTCCGTAGGGTCCGGCTTAAGCCAGCACATCGATTTTCGCAAGCAATTCACGGCGCCTGGACTATAATCGCCGCCGAATGTCACTCCCTTCTGGCACCAAACTCGGCCCGTACGAAATTCAATCGCTGCTCGGCGCGGGCGGGATGGGTGAAGTCTATCGCGCCCGCGATACGCGACTGCAGCGCGATGTGGCCATCAAGATTTTGCCGAGTTCACTTGCACCGGATCAGGATCGGTTGCGGCGTTTTGAACTTGAAGCGCGGGCTGTCGCGGCGCTCAATCATCCGAATCTTCTCACCGTCTTCGACGTCGGCGCAGCACAGCTCCCCAGCCCCGCCGCGAAATCCGGCGCGCCGGACGCCGCCACAGAATCACCTTACATCGTCTCCGAACTGCTCGAAGGCACTACGCTTCGCCAGCTTCTGGCCGCCGGGGCGCTGCGCGAACGCAAGGCGGTCGATTACGCCATTCAAATCGCCCGCGGCCTCGCCGCCGCACACGAGCGCGGCATCGTCCACCGCGATCTAAAACCCGACAACATTTTCATCACCAACGATGGCCGAGTAAAAATCCTGGATTTCGGTCTAGCCAAACTCAGTGAAGCCGCCACCAAAGACGCCGACGCAACTCTCGATCATCCCGCCACGCAAGCCGGCGTAGTTCTCGGCACCGTCGGCTACATGTCGCCCGAACAAGTCCGCGGCCAAGCCGCCGACGCCCGCAGCGACATCTTTAGTTTCGGCGCCGTCTTATACGAAATGCTCGGTGGCAAGCGCGCCTTTCATGGCCAGAGCGCTGCCGACGTGATGAGCGCGATCCTGAAAGAAGAGCCGCCCGAACTCAGCGCCACCAATCAAGAAATTTCCCCGGCCCTCGATCACATCGTTCATCACTGCATGGAGAAAAATCCGCAGCAGCGCTTCGCCTCCGCCGGTGATATCGCTTTCCAACTCGGCGAGCTCAGCGGTATGCGCTCCTCCACCACGCTAGCCTCCGCAGCAGCCGCTGCCGCCGCAAACGCATCCCAAGCCGAAGCCGCCACGCCATGGAAGCGCCGTTTGCTCTTCGCCGCCGTAGGAACCGCAGGCCTAATCGTCGTCGCAGCCGCAAGCTGGTTCCTCGCCCGCGCCACCGCTCGCACCGAGCCGCCCAATTTTCTTCAAGTCAGCTTCCAGCAAGGCTCCGTTGATTCCGCGCGATTCTTGCCCGATGGACAAAGCTTCATCAGCGCGTCGCGCTGGGGCACCGATATCGATATGTCGCTTTACACCGGGCGATTCGATAGCCAGGGCTTGCGTCCGCTCGGCGTGAAGGCTGACGTGATCGCCTCTGTATCCGAAAGTGGCGAGCTGCTCATCCTCCTGAACCAGCATCGCGTAGGGCCGGGATACGCCCTGGTTGGGACGCTGGCCCGAGCGCCGCTCGGTGGCGGCGCGCCACGCGCGGTTCTCGATAACGTGCAATATGCAGACTGGGCGCCCGGTGGCAAAGATTTCTTGATCGTTCGATTCGTTCCAGAGACCCACGTCTATCGCCTGGAATATCCAGTCGGAAAAGTCCTGATTGAAACGACCGGCTGGATCAGCGATTCGCGCTTCTCCCGCGACGGCAAACTAATCGCCTTTTGCGACCATCCGATTTTCGGCGACGATCAGGGCTCGGCCGCAGTCGTAGATCTCGAGGGCCACAAAAAAATACTCAGTTCCAGCTACGGCTCGGCGCAAGGGGTGGCCTGGTCGCCCAAGGGAGATGAGATTTGGTTTGCTGCGGCCGCAACCGGCGTGGCACGGTCGCTCTACGCCACCACTTTGCGCGGACGCGTTCGGTCTCTTCTCACCGGTCCCGGAGACCTGACCATTCAGGATGTGCTGCCAAATGGGCGCGCGCTCGTTCGCGGCATGAATGAACGCATCATCGTGATGGTGACAACCCCTGAATTTCCGCAGCCGCGCGATTTTACCGCTATGGATTGGGCTTACGGCGCGCGCTTCTCCTCCGACAGCAAACAGATTCTGATCGGCGATCAGCACAGCGGCCCGATGTACGGCACATTCCTACGCAATCTCGATGGCTCGCCTGCGGTGCGTCTCGGCGATGGCGACCCTCTGGATCTTTCGGCCGACGGCAAATGGGCCATCGCCCGTCTGCCCGTTTCGCCCGATCAAATTCTGTTGCTGCCGACAGGAGCCGGCGAGCCTCGCCAGCTCACCCATACTAACGTCACTCATCTGGACGCACGCTGGCTTCCCGATGGCCGCATCGCCGTTTCCGGCAACGAACCAGGCCACCGCGAGCGCACCTTCTTAGTAGATCTGAAAGGCAATGAATCGCCGCTTACGCCTGAGGGCACAAGGGGAATAGCGGTATCGCCGGATGGAAAGCGGCTGCTGATATTCAACGCGGATGCTTCCGAGTACGAGTTGTTTCCGATGGATGGCGGTGCGGTACAAAAAGTCACGCAGCTTCAGAAGGGCGACGCTGCGTTTGATTTCACTGCCGACGGCGCGGGAATTTACGTGCGGCGCCGGGGCCCCAACCGCGAGGTCGAAGTCTGGCGCGTGGACCTGGCCAACGGCAAACGAACGCTTCTGCGCACGATTACTCCGGGGGAAGTTCCGGCGATAACTGTGGCGGTCAATGCCATCGTTTCGCCGGATGGCAAGAGTTTCGCCATGACCTAC
>JABDFR010000041.1 GCA_013286465.1 Acidobacteriota bacterium
CGTGCGCTTCAACCCGAGAAACGCGCCGGCCATCAGCATCATTTTTACGTCGCCGAGACCCATGCCTTCGCGCTTGCGCAGGCGGAAATAACCTTCGGAGATCGCCCAGAGAACTCCGCTGCCAAAGGCCGCGCCGAAAATTGCATCGGCCAGCGAAATCACCGGCATCGGCGGCGGAAAATCGAAATAGCGTGTGGCGAGCCATTGCGCGGCGCCGTCCGCGGGCGGCAGGAATAGGCTTAACACCAGTGCGATCGCGAATCCGGTGAAGTTGATGACATCTGGGAGAATTCTTTCACGGAGATCGGTGAACACGAGGATGAGTAGTATCGATGCGAAAATGGCCCACTTCAGAGTCTCCAGCGTCATTCCAAATGCGAGATAGCAGACCAGGTAAAGTGCGCCATTCAGAATTTCGACGGTCGGATACATCGGAGAAATCTTCGTGCGGCATCCCCGGCATTTGCCGCTAAGAAATAAATAACTGAGAACCGGAATATTGTCGTACGGCCTGATCGGCGCTCCGCATTTCGGGCACGCGGAAGCCGGCAGAACGATGGACTTGCCCGCGGGAATGCGGACGATGCACACATTCAAGAAGCTGCCGATGAGCAGGCCGAGAACGAACACGGCGCTCGCGATGAGAGGACCGGGAAGCATTCATTCAATATGTCATAGCGATGGGTGCGCCTCAACCTGCGCACCGCGGCTCGTGCCTGAGTCTTAAACTCAATGATTCCGGAAATACGTGCTGCGCGCCGGCCTTGGCGATTGCGGTCGATCGGCTCGTCTATCATAATGCGGGCTTATGAAGCTGCTTCGCGAGCGCGGCGTGCTGATCGCCATTGCGATGTGGATCGTGTGCAGCGCCGCTGTGTTTCCATTGAGTGGCGGAACTTTGCCTTTCAATCGCCCAGCGCTTACAAAGGCTTCCGTCGCGATTCAAGTGCTCAACCCGCTCATTACGCTGGCCGCGCTTTTGCTGCTGATGCTTCTGATCTACGGGCTGACCAAACGCCGGACGATACCGGATATGGCTGCCCGCGCGCCGAGTCTAGCCATCGCCAGAACTGAAACGATCGCGCTCTGGATTTATGGCGGTGCTGTGATGATATTCGGGCGCGTGTTAGGCCAGAAGCTTTTCGGAGAGGGGATTGGCTTGCACCTGAACGGCTCACTTTTTGGGGCGACGCGGGTGCAATCGCCCGGCGAAGTCTGGACTTGGGCAATTTTCAATTTCTTGCTGTTCGCTCTGGTGCCGTATTTCGTGTTTCGCGCGCGCGGTTATTCTCGCGAGGCTTTGAATTTGAAATCGACGAACGTCCGCAACGATGCGCTCGTGATCATCGTCGTGCTCACCATTCTGTGCGCGCTCGATCTCCTAGGTCCGAACCTGTCGCGGCTTCCGGCGCACGAGATTCCGGCGGGAGCGGCAATTTCGTTCGTGGTGCATCTTCTGGGAACCGGCCTGCCGGTGATGATCTTCATTTATGCGATTTTGATGCCGCGCTATATGCGTTTGGCTGGTTCGGCGACGACGTCGGTTTTACTCGGCGGTGCGAGTTACGCCACGCTGCATCTTTTTGAATACTGGACGGTGTACGACAGCGTGCCGCATGGAATATTGTCGGTCATCTTTGTCTACCTCACCTTCGTGCCGCCGGGGCTCGTAAAATCTTTCCTCACGCTGCGAACTGGCAACGCCTGGGTTCACCTTTGGGGTTTTCACGTCATTTCGCCGCACGTCACGGCCGACACAGGTCTTATCATTCGCGATTTCGGCATTCGTTGAATCAGACGCGCTAGGCTATATTCGATGGCCTGATGATACGCGAATGGTATGAGCAGAAAGTTAGGGCATACGAGCATGGCCGATGGGCGGACGAAAAAAATCGCAAGACGCTGCCTTTTGGTTGGGGGCTGGAATATATCGGCGGGCGCGCGAATGATCCCGATCCGCGGGCGTTTCTGAATCAATTTGTGGACGAGACTTTGCGCACCAGCGATGCCTGGTTTGGCGCGCGTGGACCGGAGGATTTTCAATTCACGCCTTCGCGCGAGGCTCGCGGCGAATCGGGCGTACTGACGTTTACGAGCGCGATTGATTCGGCGTGGCCGGTGAACAATACCGTTCACGCGCGATTTTTTCCTGGCCACAATAGCGGCCCGGCAGTGGTGGTGATCGCGCAGTGGAATGCCAAATGGCACGAGCAGGTGGCCGTCTGTCAATGGCTGCAACGATTGGGGATTTCCGCGCTGCGGATGAGTTTGCCTTATCACGATCGGCGGGCGATTCCGAATCATCCGCGCGGCGATAATCTCGTGGCCCCCAATATTGGGCTTACGCTGCAATCAAATCGGCAAGCCGTTTGCGATGTGCGCGCTTGTATGCGATGGCTTGCGTCGCGCGGTTACGACAAATTGGGGATCGTTGGCACGAGTATTGGATCGTCGCTGGCTTTTTTGGCGCTGGCGCATGAGCCTTTGTTGCGGGCTAGCGTGCATTTGCATGTTTCCACTTACTGCGGCGACGTGGTGGCGAATGGACTCACTACTTCGAATGTATGGGAGCCGCTGCGGGCAAAGATGACACTCGAGGAACTGCGGCGATTTTGGTCGCCGATCAGTCCGTTTCCTTATATTCACAAGCTGGATGGATCTGGGAAGCGGCTGCTGGCGATTACCGCGGATTTTGACCCTACTTTTTGGCCGGAGCTTTCGGAGCAGTTTATTTCGGCGGTGCAGCGAGATGGGGTTCGCTGCGAGTCGATGCATTTGCCTTGCGGGCATTATTCTTTGGGGGAGCCGCCGTTTAGTTACATTGCTGGGTTTCGGTTTGGAACTTTTTTGATGGATGCGCTCTCATGAGTGTCACCGCGTGAAAGCGCCGGTAGAGACGCCCTTCGCGGGCTCCGGGTAAACCGGCAGTACTTTACTGCAGCAACGCGGAGAATTTTGCTTCGGAAATTAGTTTTGCTACGGCGTTGATGTCTGGCGCCATCGTTCGATCTTCGGTTACAAACTTCGAAACGCCGCGAATCAATTGCTGAGCTTTCTGGGCGTCTGTTCCGGTTTGCAGCGGGGCTAGCAGTTCGATTCCTTGCGTGGCCGAAAGTAGTTCGATGGCCAGAACATTCTCTACATTCTCGAGCATCGGTTTCAAGCGCCTGGACGCGCCCATACCCATTGAAACGTAGTCTTCTTGATTGCCTGAAGTCGAAATCGAATCAACCGAATGCGGAGTGGCTTGGGCTTTCAGTTCGCTGGCGAGCGCGGCCGCGGTGATCTGGAGGATCATGAAGCCGGAATTCAGGCCCGCGTCCTTGATCAAGAATGCCGGCAGGCCGCTGGTGAGCGGATTAGTCATTTGCTCGATGCGGCGCTCGGAAATGCCGGCCAGCGTGGCCAGCGCTACCGCTAATTGATCTGCGGCCATGGCTAGAGGCTGACCGTGGAAATTGCCGCCGCTTAGAACTTCGTTCGTGTCCGCGAAGACCAGCGGATTATCGGTGGCGCTATTTAATTCAATTTCGAGGGTGGCGCGAATATTTGCGAGAGCATCGCGGACGGCGCCGTGCACTTGCGGAGTGCAACGGAGACTGTAGGGATCTTGCACGCGCGGATCTTTCGCGGCAGAGCGATGCGATTCGCGGATTTCGCTGCCGCGATTTAGGCGGGCGAGGTTGCGGGCGGTGATGGCGTGGCCCGGGTGCGGTCGCGCGGCGGCGATGCGTTGATCGAAAGCGGTGGGAGTGCCGCGGAGAGCGTCGAGCGAAAGGGCGGCGGCGACATCGGCGGTGTCGACGAGAATTGCGGAGATGCGCACGCCCAATGCCAGCAGTGATTGCATGGCTTGCGTGCCATTGAGCAGCGCGAGACCTTCTTTCGCTTCGAGCGCAATCGGAACGATGCCAGCGAGCCTCATTGCCTCGCCGCCTGCGACGCGACGGCCCTGATAATCGGCCTCGCCCTCGCCGATCACCACCTGCGCGAGATGCGCGAGCGGTGCCAGATCGCCGGACGCGCCGACCGAGCCTTGCGAGGGAATTACCGGGTGGACGCGGCGATTCAACATTGCGCAGAGCGTGTCAGCAGCGACGGGGCGAATTCCGCTGAAGCCTTTGGCGATGGCGTTGGCGCGCAGAAGGATCATGGCGCGAACTTCCGGTTCGCTCAGTAAGGCGCCGACGCCGACTGCGTGGCTGCGGACTAGATTGGTTTGCAGCTGGCGGATTTGATCGGTCGAAATGCGCACGGAAGCCATTTTGCCGAAGCCGGTATTGACGCCGTATGCGGTTTCGCCGGATGCGACGAGGCGATCGATTACCGCGCGGGAAGCGTCCATGCGCTCACGAGCGTCAGGCGCGAGCGAAACTTCTCCGCCGTCCAGCGCGACTTCGTACACATTTTCGAGCGTCAGATCGTTTCCAGTAAGCGCGAGGGTCATGGGCGGCTGGCGATCATTTCTTCGAAATGGGATGCGGGACGGCAGCTTCATCGACGGGATGCGCGGATTTCACGCCGAATAATTTCCGGTATTTTTCGGGCAGAGATTTCGGCCGGCCGAGGCGGTCGCAGATCACGTGGAAGGTTTCACCATTGGCCAGCAGTTCGTTGGTTTCGTCGCGATAGATTTCATAGGCGAAGCGGATGGTGCGGCGCTGGGCCTCGGCGATGCGCGTGCGGATGCGCAGGATGTCGTCGAATTTTGCGGGCTTGCGATAACGGCAGGACGATTCGGCGACGACGATGAAACTGTCATCTTCCGATTCCATTTTCTTGTATTCGAAGCCGAGCTGGCGGCAGAGTTCGACGCGGCCTACTTCAAACCACAAATAATAATTTCCGTAATAGACCACGCCCATCTGATCGGTTTCCGCATAGCGAACGCGCACGGTAGTATCGTAGAAGCGATCCTGGCCGTCAGAATGATGGGCGGAATTGTTGCGTGACATCGGGAAAAGATTGTAGCAGAGCGCCGCGCGAAGCGTCAGCGGGTGGAGTGGTATTTGTAGGGCCCGCGCTTTATGCCGGGCCTCTTCGTGCGAGATGGCGCCACATTCGCTGTCCCGCGCCTTGCTCAGCTCGCGGCAGTTGGGGTATTCCGGTTAGCTGCCACTCCATTTCGGCGGGCGCTTCTCCAAAAACGCGGAGAGACCTTCCGTGAAATCGGGCGTAGAGCGAATATCGGAATTTTCTTGAACGGCCAGAGAGATGTCGCGATCGAGTTCCGCCTGCGACATTTGAAGCAGGAGACGCTTAGTGCGTTCGAGGCTTGTGGGACTCGAGGCGATCAGCGTCGCGGCCAGCCTTCGCGCCGCTGGAATTAGGTCTTCGGCCGCGACCACTTCATTCACCAAACCTATTGCTTTCGCTTCGGCTGCGTCGAAGAGCCGGCCGGAGAGCGCCAGGTCGCGCGTGCGTTTGTCGCCGATTTGCCGGCGCAGAAAAACGGACACTAACGCGGGTACGAAACCGATGCGCACTTCGGTATAGCCGAACTGTGCGGCTGGAACGGCAACGGTGAAATCGGAAAGTGTCGCGAGGCCGCAGCCTCCTGCGATGGCGGCACCGTTTACCGCGGCGATAGTCGGCTTTGGAAACGAGTAGAGCGTGCGAAAGAGCCGTGCCATTCGCCGCGAATCTTCTAGATGCTCGACGGGCGAGCGCTTGGCGATGGCGCGCAGTTCGTCGAGGTCCATGCCGGAGCAGAAGGCTTTGCCTTCGCCAGTGAGGATCACTACGCGCGCCGCGCTCGATTGCGATTCGGCCAGCGCGGCGAGCACGTCCTCGATCATTTCGGTGGAGATGGCGTTGCGCTTTTCGGGGCGGGTGAGCGTGACCGTTGCGATCTGGGCGTCGAACTCGAGTTTGAGTGTGTTGTATGCCATGACTAGTTCGACGGGCTTTCGTCGGGCGCGTGCGCATATGTCTCGCGGATTTTTCCAGTCATCGCGCAGGCAATCGCCAAGGAACGCGTATCGATTCCGGTTGCGACGCCGCGCGCTGCGAGCGTGGCGATCACCGCCTCCGTAGGAATATTTCCGATCAGCGCGTCGCCGGCGAATGGACAACCGCCTAGGCCCGTCAATGCTCCATCGAATCTTCGGCAACCGGCCTCATACGCCGCCAACACTTTTTCCGCGGCGCCTTCCGGACGGCTGTGCAAATGGACGCCCAGCTCGATTCCGTCGGCTGCGGCGCGCACTCCGCTGAACAGTTCGGCGACGGCGTCGGGAGTTGCAGTGCCTACTGTGTCGGCCAGCGAAACGGTGCGCACTCCGATGCTTTTCAGCCACACGAGCGCATCTTCCACAATTTCGGCACCCCACGGTTCTTCGTACGGATTGCCGAACGCCATCGAAATATAAACCACCAGGCCACGTCCGGCGGTGCTCGTTTCTTTCTGGAGCTTTTCTACGAGAGCGCGCGACTCATCGCGCGACATATTTGCATTGGCGCGGCGAAAATATGCGGATATGGAATAGGGATAGCCAATCGTCGTGACGCCGGGAGTGGAGAGAGCGCGATCGAGGCCCTGCGCGTTCACCACGATGCCGATAATTTCGGGCGGCTCGCCGGGAGGGAAGACGTGGGTCAGGCGGCGCATTACGTCTTCGCTGTCGGCCATTTGCGGTACGTGTTTCGGCGAGACGAAACTCACCGCGTCGATATGCCGGAAGCCGAGCTTCAGCAGACCGGTGAGGTACTCGACCTTTGCTTCCGTCGGAATAATTTCTGTGAGGCCTTGCCAGGCGTCGCGAGGACACTCGATGATTTTTACTTTGTCGTTGGGCATGCGTGTGTTCGATGGGTTTCGATTCGCGAATTAAGTTTGCAGCACTCCGGTTTTGAATTCGGGCACGTCGGGATTGAGCGCGGCCGCGTCGAGCGCTTCGATCAGCGCCTGACGGGTCTGCGCCGGATCGATGATCGCGTCGACCCACAGGCGCGCGGCGGCATAGCGCGGATCGGTCTGGCTTTCGTACGTCGCGCGGATGGATTCGTGCAATTCCTTCTTGTCCGCGTCGGTTAGCTTTTTGCCCTCGCGCTCGAGCTGCTTGATTTTGATTTCGACTAGCGTGCTGGCCGCCGCATCACCGCTCATCACCGCGTAGCGCGCCGTCGGCCACGCGAAGACGAAGCGCGGGTCGTAGGCTTTGCCGCACATGGCGTAGTGTCCGGCGCCAAAACTGCCGCCGCAAATCACCGTAATTTTCGGTACGACGCTGTTGGCCACGGCGTTCACCATTTTCGCGCCGGCTCGAATGATTCCGCTCCACTCGGCTTCTTTGCCGACCATGAACCCATTCACGTCATGGAGGAAAATCAGCGGAATGAGATTCTGATTGCAATCAAGAATGAAGCGCGCGGCTTTGTCGGCAGATTCGGTGTAAATTACGCCGCCAAATTCCATGCGCCGCTCGCCGGTGCCGGCCGCGGCAATCTGCACATGCTTTTTATTATTGGCGACGATTCCGACGGCCCAGCCGCCGATGCGCGTCAGGCCGCAGATTATAGTTTGGCCGTATTCGGCGCGGTATTCATCGAAACGGCTGGCGTCGACGATGCGCGCGATGATTTCGTGCATGTCGTACTGCTTCGATGGGTCGGAGGAGAAAATCCCGTAGATTTCCTCGGCAGGGTGCGCGGGCAATTCCGGTTTGCGTTGGTTGAATGGAGTGCCGGGGCGCTGGCCCATTTTATCGACCAGCGAACGGATGCGCTTTAGGCAGGCGTCATCATCCGGCTCGCGAAAATCGATGGTGCCGCTGATTTGCGCATGCATCTTGGCGCCGCCGAGCTCTTCGGCAGATGTTTTCTGGCCGATGGCCGCCTGCACCAACGCCGGGCCAGCAAGAAATAGGCCGCTGCCTTCGGTCATCAGGATGTGATCGCACATCACCGGCAGATACGCGCCGCCCGCGACGCACATACCCATGATCGCGGTGATTTGCGGAATGCCCATGGCGCTCATCACCGCATTGTTTCGAAAGACGCGGCCGAAATCGTCCGTATCCGGAAACACGTCTTCCTGCAGCGGTAGAAAAACGCCGGCGGAATCGACCAGATAGATTGTGGGAATGTGATTTTCGATGGCGATATTTTGCGCGCGAATTACTTTTTTGGCGGTCATCGGGAAGAAGGCGCCGGCTTTTACCGTCGCGTCATTCGCGATGATCATCATTTGCCGCCCGGCCACGCGCCCGATTCCCGTGACAGTGCCGGCCGAAGGCGCGCCGCCCCATTCTTCGTACATTCCATGCGCGGCGTAGAGGCCCAACTCGAAAAAGTGCCCCGGAGGATCGACCAGCTTGGCGATTCGTTCGCGCGCAGTCAGGCGGCCTTTTTTGTGTTGCGCATCGATGGCTTTGGCGCCGCCGCCTTGACGGATTTTTTCTTCTTCGTTCTTGATTTCGGTAAGGCGGTCCACCATGCGGCGAAAATTCTTTTCAAATTCGGCGCTTTTCGCGTTGATGGCGCTATTTAAGACGGGACTCGACAAGGCCTACGCCTCGCTCCTCGCAGGGAATGAAATGCAGCGGCCGAATTCCCACGCGCAGATAACACGCGACGGCCACGGGAGAGTATACGTGGTTTGCGCCGAGCACGCGAGCGCCGGCCCGCTAAGTAGAAACCGAGAACATCTGCCAGGCTCCACTTGGATTCGTTCGTGGTTCCGAATATACTTCCCGCAAGCGGCTGAATCTGGGCCGCAACTTCTCGCTGGAGGCGCCTATGTGCTGCTTTGAATCGGTCCGGGATGGGTCTGCCTCCAGTCGCTTCGCTCTTTAGCGAATTGTTTCGGGCGCTGGTTCGCGCGGCGTTGGCAGATCTCCTTCCTCGCAGAATTCCGTCGCAAATTACTTTGACCAACGATTGTTGGCACACTGTCCAGGCGCCGTCGCGGCGCCTTTGAGGAGGAATTTCGAATGCAATTCGTGAATTTGGATTTGGTGCGGCGGTTGGAAGCGTCGGAGGCTGCGGCTGCCAAGGAATGTGCGCAATTTCTTGCGCGGAAGAATCCGGCGAGCGGCGCCGAGAGCATTGAGATCATGGGCGGAATGGCTGCGTTCACTGGCGTTGGCTCACCTGTAACGCAGGCTGTGGGTCTCGGCTTGCACGGCGCGGTCAGAAACGGCGAGATGAACGATCTCGAGGATTTCTACGCTTGCCGCGGCTCGGAAGTGAATATCGAAGTTTGTCCGATGGCTGATATTTCGCTTTACGAATTGCTGGGGAGCCGCGGCTATCGCGTCATCGAGCTTTCGAATGTACTTTACCGGCCGATAGAGTCGCCGGCGCGGGTGGCGACGCTGCCGCCGGGTGTTGAAATCCGGCGCGCCGGAGCGGGAGAGGCTCGTTTTTGGGCCGAAACTGTTTCGCGCGGATTTGCGGAGCATTTTCCGGTGACCGAGGAGCTGATTGAAATTATGGAGATGTTTTCGCAGCGGCCGTCGGATCGAATGTATCTCGCTTACGTTGACGGCAAAATTTCCGGCGGCGCGGCGCTTTGCACGCACAACGGCGTCGCGGGATTTTTTGGCGCCAGCACGCTGCCTGATTTCAGGCGGCGCGGAGTGCAGACGGCGATGCTCGAGGCGCGTCTGGCGGATGCTGCCGGAGCCGGCTGCGACATCGCCGTAAGTATCGCGCAACTAAATTCCATTTCGCATCGCAATATCGAGCGGCAGGGATTTCGCGTGGCTTATACGCGCTCGAAATTCATGCGCAAGTGGGATTGATCAATCGTAGGGCCCGCGCTTTATGCCGGGCCTTTTCGGGCACGCACTAACTTGATGGCTCGATTGCGGCTTGACGACACTGTGGGGTAACGCGATTCGGGTATGGCGCGATTTAGATTGTGGCGCGATCTCGCATGAGGAGGCCCGGCGTAAAGCGCGGGCCCTACGGGGCGCTTCGCGCATGCGCGATCACCTGTTGCATCACTTGATTGCTTGCAGCTACTTCGCGGACGAGGCCAATCGCTAGTGCTCCATCCGCGGCGATCATCCGGCCGGTCAGGAAGATCTCCATTGCGCGCGAGCGGCCGATAAGGCGCGGTAGCCGCTGCGTGCCGCCCCAACCGGTGATTAGACCGAGGCTCGCGCCGCGATGCGCAAAGATCGCATCACGGCTGCAAATTCGCACTCGACAAGCCAGCGCCAAATCGAATCCGCCACCCATGCAATATCCGTGGATTGCGGCAACCACGGGCTTCGCCGAATGCTCGATCTGATCCATCACTCGCTGGCCTTCGCGCGCAAAATCGAGAGTTTCCGAAGCCAGTAGAGAATTGATCTCGGTGAGCTCCGCGCCGGCACAAAAGGCTTGAGGGCTCCCTGTGATCACGGCGCCCGCAAGCTCGTGGGTCGACGCGAGAATTTCCATTTGCCGGGCAAACTCGCGCAACACGCGGCGTTCGAGTCGCGGCAATCCGTTAGGATGCTCGAGCGCGAGCAGGAGAATATCTTCGTGCCGGACGGCGCGAAGTTCAGAATTCACAGTCGATCAGGCCTTTGACGGCGCGGCGGAAATTCGTGAACGGATAAAATCCACGATCGCCTGTGTCGGAGTGCCGGGGAGGAAAATTTCCGCAATGCCCACTTTCTTCAGCGCGGGAATATCAGCTTCGGGAATAATTCCGCCGATCACCACGCAAACATCGCCCATTCCTTTTTCGCGCAGCAATTCCATCAACCGCGGGCCGAGCGTATTGTGCGCTCCGGAAAGAATCGAAAGTCCGATGACGTCGACGTCTTCCTGTGCCGCCGCCGAAGCAATCATCTCGGGCGTTTGTCGCAAGCCGGTGTAAATCACTTCCATCCCGGCATCGCGCAACGCACGCGCGATAATTTTTGCCCCGCGATCGTGGCCATCCAGACCGGGCTTGGCGATCAAGACTCGAATCCGCTTTTCGCTCATTTCCGAACAGGATACTCGAAACTAATGCGTCGTGGTAGGCGTTGCCGGAGTTTCGTGCGCGGAGGCTGCGGGAGCGGTGATGCGAGTGGTGATGAAGCGATCCACGCGTTCGTTAAAAGCATCGGCCTTATCAACGAACAGTGCATGACCCACGCCTTCCATCTCCTCCAGCTCAGAATTTGGAATGTTGGCGTGCATGGATTCTTCGAACTGCGCCGAGAAGCCACCCTTCGGCGTAAGAATAAGCGTCGGCTTATCGATTTGCTTCATCGCCTCGCGGTTGTCGATGTTCAGCATCGCCATGGTGTCGGTCACGGCGATGGCTGTGGGCGTGCGTAATGCCGATTTTTCCACGCGGGCGATGTATTCTTCGGTTTGCGGAGTCTTATACATATTGCGAACGAACATCTCCGTGAATTTTTCGCGATTTGTGAGGAGTTGACCGTCTATGGCGACGAATCCCTTGGCCATTTCTGCGCTAATGTCTACTCCGGCAAAGCCATCGACGAGCACGAAGCCCGCAACGCTCTTCGCCCCGTATTGCTTGAAATAGGCCGCCACATCCGATACTCCCTGCGACCAGCCAACCAGGATGACTGGGCTGAGGTGCAGCGATTCAATTACTGCCTCGATGTCCGTGGCGCGCCCTGTCGGCGAATCTCCGTCATCGGTCATCGTGGAGTCGGCTTGTGATCGCGGATCGATCGCCACTACCCGGAATTTCTTCGAAAAATAATCGATTTGCGCGTCCCAGATCCAGGCAGGCATCGTCCAGCCGGGGATGAAGAGGATGCTTGGGGACGGGACGGAGCCCGCTCGAGGTCCTGCCTCGATGTAGTGAATGCGAATATTATCTGGCGTGGTGACGAAGCCGCTGGTGCGGCCGTCCTTATCATTCGGGTGTGCCGCTGCGGCGAGCGGCATGCAAGCGAAAATCAGCATGACTACTAAGGGAATTCTGAAAAGTGCGAGATTCATTTGTGGAGAATCCTAGCAGAACCTGACTAAGTGATTGCAACTTCGTCGTAAATTCCGAAGGCCACTTTCATCGCGTCGCAAATTTCGCCAAGCGTGGCGTAAGCCTTCACCGCGTCGTAGATGTATGGCATTAAATTTTCTTTGCCTTGCGACGCGATGCGTAGCCCGTCGAGGCGGCGCGCTACTTCGTCACTCGATCGCTCGGCGCGCAATTTGGCCAGTCGTTCGGCTTGACGGTGCGCCACGCTTTCGTCAATCTGCAAAATGTCGAGCGGATTTTCTTTCGTGAAGTAGTCATTCACGCCCACTACTATCTTTTCTTTGCGATCGACTTCCATCTGATACTGATACGCCGCGTCGGCGATTTCCCGCTGCGGATAGCCGCGTTCGATCGCCGCGACCATGCCGCCGAGCGCGTCGATCTTGCGAATGTAATCCCAGGCGCCGGCTTCAACTTCGTTGGTCAGCGCTTCCACGAAATAGGAGCCGCCGAGTGGATCGACCGTATTCGTTACGCCGCTTTCGTGCGCGATGATTTGCTGCGTGCGCAGCGCCAGTGTGGCTGCGAATTCGGTGGGCAGCGCCCAGGCTTCATCGAGCGAATTGGTATGCAGCGATTGCGTGCCGCCGAGAACGGCGGCGAGGGCTTGTAGAGCGGTGCGCACCACGTTGTTGTAAGGCTGTTGCGCGGTCAGCGAGCAGCCTGCGGTCTGCGTATGGAAACGCAGTGCCCACGAGCGCGCATTCTTTGCGCCATAGCGCTCGGTCATGGTCTTGTGCCAGATGCGTCGCGCGGCGCGGTATTTCGCGATCTCCTCGAAGAAATCGCTGTGGGCGTTGAAGAAAAATGAGAGGCGCGGGGCAAACTCATCGATGTTCATGCCGCGGCGCAACGCCCAATCCACGTACTCGATTCCGTCGCGCAGCGTGAATGCCAATTCCTGAATCGCCGTCGAGCCAGCTTCGCGGATGTGATAGCCGCTGATCGAAATCACATTAAATTTCGGCGTGTGTTTGGCGCCAAATTCAATCGTGTCGATCACCAGTCGCATCGACGGCTCGGGAGGATAGATATATTCCTTCTGCGCGATGTATTCCTTCAAAATATCGTTCTGCAGCGTCCCGGCGATCTTTTTCCAGTCCGCGCCTTGCTTTTCCGCGACCGCGAGGTACATGGCCCAAATCACCGCGGCTGGCGAATTAATCGTCATCGAAGTGCTCACGTCGGCGATGGGAATTTTATCGAAGAGCACTTCCATATCCGCGAGCGAGCTGATCGCCACGCCGCATTTTCCGACTTCGCCTTCCGAGAGAGCGTGATCCGAGTCGTATCCCATCAATGTCGGCAAATCGAATGCGACGGAAAGGCCGGTTTGACCCTGCGCGAGCAAATAGCGGAAGCGTTGGTTCGTGTCTTCGGCGGTGCCGAATCCCGCGAATTGCCGCATGGTCCACAAGCGCGTGCGATACATCGTCGGGTGAATTCCGCGCGTGTAGGGAGGCTCGCCCGGCAGGCCCAAGTCGCGATCTTCGTCCCAGCCGGAAAGATCGGCGGGAGTGTAGAGGCGACGGATCGGATAGCTTGAAACGGTGGTGAATTTGGAGGCGCGTTCGGGAGATTTCGCTAGCGTGGGCACTAGAGTCTTTTCTTCCCACGATTTTTCAGCGGCGCCAGGCTTACGCCGGGAATCCACCGCATCGGTGCCGTTGATCGTGGAAGCTCCGGATGGATTTTTGGGATCAGTGGGCATCGCCAGCGCTCCTAATACTCGAGCCCCGATATCGCCATCAGTGGGGCACACGCGTCATTTTAGGTTACGCCACAAAGAGCGGGCGCAGCAAGCGGCGCCCCTACGAATGCAAAACGCGGGGCAGGGGACGCGGGCGATGGCGGCGCCCCTTCCGAGACAAGGGGACAACGCTTTAGTTACCCTTGTAGCCGTGGTCGCCATTGCCGAAGAGGCGGACATTCTCAAATGCGCCAGGAATATTTGGCGTGTGGAAGACATTTCCGTGCGAAGCGTCGGCGACCGTGATGCGGTTGGTGGACAGCGTGCGTCCCAGGGCTTGATCGTAATTGATGAACGCTTCGACCAAATTAATTCGAGCGCGCAATTCGTTGCCCTGCGCTGTGGTTAAGTCACGCGAACGCAAGATGACGTTGTAACTGGTGGACGCGCCCAGCTGGTATTTCTTCTGCTCGGCCTCAAGCGTCTGCTTGGCAAGTTCGCCGGCTTTGATCGCCGCATCCACCTGTGCGCGATCTTGCTGCAAAGCAATCTGCGCGTTGCGGACATTCAGCGCGACGGTATTCTGCAGTTGCAAGTACTGCACCTGCGCCGAACGGTCCAGCAAAATCGCTCGTGCACTATCCGCCTGCGCCGCCCGGTTGCGAATCGGCAACGTCAAATTCAATCCTATCGCGTAAGTGGGGAATTTATTCTGAAACACGCTCGACAGCGCATCTCCCAGACCCCCGGGCGTCGTGGTCGAAACCGTGTTGAACGCCGACGGTGTCCCCGCATAAACAGGCTGGTTGCCAGGTCCGATCAGAACTGGCGTGCCGTTCGCGGTGAGCAAGGGCGCATTCAGGTCGGCCACAAAAGCAGTGGGAGTCGAGGTCGTCGTCGTTTCATCGCCGCCCAGTCCCTGGCTCTCGTATTGACCAAAAAGCGTCAGCACCGGAAGCAGCGCATCGTGCGCCGTCTTCACTTGAATCCCGCTATTCTTCAACAACGCTTCCGCCTGTTTCACGTCCGGCCGACTCGACAGCGCTTCTTTCACCGCCTCGGGCAGCGCCGCGATGTTCACATCCGCCGGATTCGACAGCGTGGTCGTCGGAATAATCTCAACGTTGATCAGCGTCGGATCCATCAATTGCTTGGTGATGTCGTTCATCAAAACGGTCTGCTGTTGCAATTGAGTAGTCTGCGCCAGGATCAAGTTCTGCCGGTCGGTCGCCACCTCAGACTCGGCGGTGAGCACATCCAGCGGCGCCATGGTGCCGATTTCGAGCTGGCGTTTGTTGTCGTTATAAAGTTTGGTCGAAGTCGCCAGCGCCGCCTCTTCCACTTTCACGTTTTCGCGGTCGTATACATACTCCCAATAAGCCGTCGCGACTGCAGTAATGGTGGTGATCACCTGCTGCGCGAAGTACTGATCCGCGGCCTGCCGCTCGTTCTTCGCCTCGGCGATAAAGCGGGTATTCGGCAGCGTCCCGAATCCATTCAAAAGCTGCTGCTGCACCGTAATCGTGATATTCGACGAGATGGCGGGATTGAACAGATTCTCCAGCGTGTTGCTGCTCGATCGCGTATTGTTCCATGCCACGGTGACTTGCGTTCCGGTGTGAAAACCCTCCACGTACGAAACGTTCGCCTGCGCGGAATGCTGCTCCAATTCGAGTATTCCGGACGTGCCCGTACCGGAAATGAACGGGTTATTCACCGGAATGGTAGCGTCGGCAAGATTGAAATTGGCGGTCAGTATGGGATCAAAAGTGATGCTGGGAATGTTCGCAAAATCAGGAGACGATCCAATCGTCGGCACCCCGAAAAATTGCTGTCCGGATTTCGCCCGCAGCACGTCCGTTTCCGCTTCCCACGGAGTATAACGCGCGATGTTGATTCCCAGGTTGTTCTCGATAGCCAAGGTAATCGCATCTTCTAGGCTCAACAGCAACTTGCCATCCTTAATCAGCTGCTGGATCCGCGGAGAATTGGTGAGCACCAGCGGATCAATTTTGATCTGGCGATACGGCGCAGTGATGTCCGGGAAGGGACTGGGCGGCTTCGAAAAATCGTGAGTGAATGTCGCTTTCAGATTGCGCGCCGCCTCGGTCTCGGCGCTCGACGCTGCCGGCGGCAAATCCTGCGGCAGCTTGGTTTGCTCCACTCCCGGCGCCACTGCCGGCTCGTATTTTCCCGGCTGGCCGGGGGCCGTCCCTGGCGGATTTTGATTTTGCTGCTGATCTTGATTCGGCGGCGGAGGTGGCTGCGATTGCGCCGCCGCAAATCCCGGTGCAGTCAGCAGCGAAGCGCTCATCGCCAGCGCCAAACCCATGCGGAGTAGCCTTCCTGTCATTTTCACTTTTCCTCTCACTCAGTAACTCCGTCCCAAGCTAAAATTTGTACTCGCGAACTGGGCCAGACAGCGTACTAGGCCGCCAGATTATTGAAACGTCCCGCTGCGTTCATTTGTTTCAGAAAGATTCCTGGCTGCACGCTGAAAGCCACGTATATCCTTTTGAAATGTGTCAGATAAACGGGAAGCGCGTCGTTCGTGTGTCCGCAATCGGACACCGGCGGTTCGCAAGCGAACAAACCGAATCGTGAGTCTAGCATCGCCAGCGAGTGATTGACAACGCAGGTTTAGCGGCCTAGGCTGTTCGCCGCGCGGCGCGCAGATAGGCCGCGATGGTAATCGGCGATGAAACGCGAAGAAATTCTCAAGCTTCTGGAAGATGTTGGCGCGGTGCGGCAGGGCCACTTTGAGCTATCGAGCGGCCTGCACAGTGCGACCTATATTCAATGCGCGCTGGTTTTGCAGCATCCGCCATTTGCCGAGCAACTCGGCCGCGCTCTGGCAGATGAGTTCCGCGATCTCAAGCCAGCTTGTGTCGTTTCGCCCGCGCTCGGCGGCGTGATTATCGGGCACGAGGCTGGCCGCGCGCTTGGCGTGCGCGCCATCTTCGTCGAGCGCGATCGCTCCGGCCAAATGGCGCTGCGGCGCGGCTTCGAGCTCAATCCGGGCGAGCGAGTGCTGGTGGTCGAGGACGTCTGGACCACGGGCGGCTCGACGCGCGAGACCATCGGGGTAGTCGAGCAATCGGGCGGTCTGGCCGTAGCAGCTGGCGCGATCATCGATCGCAGCAATGGCAAAGTGGATCTCAATGTTCCCGCGCGCGCCCTGCTCGACCTCTCGGTTCCCAGCTACGAAGCCGGCGATTGTCCGCAATGCCGCGCTGGCACAATCGCCCAACGCCCCGGCAGCCGCCATCTCCGCGCCACGCCATAGAAAAAAGCGCGGCAACGCGCGACCGAACGTAGGGCCTGTGCTTTACGCCGGGCCTCTTCATGCACGATCGCGGCAAGGCCTCGAGTCGCGCGCAGAAACCAATTCGCCATGCCGCTCCGCGTTTTTTCGTAGTTTCGGTGAGAAATCTTGCTAGAGTCGCGTTCGCATTCCCGGAGGCGCCCCAATGAAATCGCCCAAAGCAATGATCCTTCTCGCCGCACTCTGCATCGCCGGCTCGATCGCGATCGGACACCGTGTTTTCGCGCGCTCGGCGCCACCATCGTTCGAGCCCGGAAGCGGCGACACGCAACCCACGGCCATGGAGCAGCAAATTGTCACGAAAGAGCGCGAAGGACTCGATGCACTCCGCGCCGGAAATATCCAGCGATTCGCGGATCTAACCGACGAGAATGCCATTCTTATCGACGCGCAAGGCCCGGCCTCCAAAGCTCAGGTCGTGAAAAATGTTGCCGGCTTCACGCTCTCCGAATATTCAATGGACGATCTAAAATTCATGCCGCTCTCAAAGGATTCCGGCCTGATCACCTACAAGATCCACGAAAAGGGAGCTTCTCACGGCAAAGAATTCGACGCCCGCGCCTACGTCTCCTCTATCTGGACGAAAAAAGGGAAAAACTGGCTCTGCACTTTTAGCCAGGAAACGGGCGCGAGGTAATGCTCCGCTTCACTCGCTCCATTTTCGTATTCGCGATCGGATTGGTCTGCGCGGCCACAGCTAAAGCCTTCCCGCAGTCTGCAAATCCGGCCGGGACGACCGACAACGAGTGGGGATATTACGGCCACGACCCGGGCGGCACGCGTTACTCGCCGCTGGCGCAAATCAATCGCCAGAATGTCACCCAGCTCAAAGTCGCCTGGGTGTTTCATACCGGAGATATTTCCGATGGAACGGGCGGCAAGAAACGCAGCGGCCTGGAAACGACGCCGCTCCTGATCGAAGGGACCCTCTATCTGACCTCAGGATTCAACCGCGTCTTCGCGGTTGATGCCGCCACCGGCAAGCAGCGATGGGTCTATGACCCGATGATCGATATCGCTCAAGAGTACGGCGATGGATTGATCAATCGCGGCGTGGCCGCGTGGCTCGATGCGTCGCGCGCGAAAGGGAAGCCGTGCCGCCGCCGGATTTTCGAGGCGACCTTGGACGCGCGGCTGATTGCACTCGATGCCGCGACCGGCGATCCTTGCATGGATTTCGGCAATCGCGGGCAAATCAGCCTGCGCGATGTGGCTCGCTACATCCCCGGCGAATATCACATGACGTCGCCGCCGGCGGTGATCGATGACGTGGTGGTAGTCGGCTCAGCCATCGACGATAACGCACGCGTAGATATGCCGAGCGGAGTGGTGCGGGCGTTCGACGCGCGCACCGGCGCTCTTCGATGGAAATGGGAGCCCCTGCCTCCCAACGATCCTCCATCGGCGAACTCTTCGGCCGGCACGCCGAGCGGTGACGGAAAAATTTGGCGCACCGGAGCGGGCAACGCCTGGACGGCGATGGTTGTCGACCCGGAGCGCCATCTGGTTTTTGTGCCCACCGGCAGCGCGAGCCCAGATTATTTTGGCGGATTCCGGCCGGGCGATAACAAGTGGGCGAATTCGATCGTCGCATTACGCGCCAAGACCGGCGAACTCGTCTGGGGCTTTCAACTCGTGCACCACGACCTTTGGGATTTTGATACGGCGGCGCCTCCGCTGCTGGCAACCATTGAGCACGATGGAAAAAGCGTGCCGGTGGTGATTCAGGGAAATAAGACCGGCTTCATCTACGTACTGAATCGCGATACCGGCGTGCCGGTATTTCCTGTGGAAGATCGCCCGGTGCCACAGAGCGATGTGCCCGGCGAAGTGACTTCGCCGACGCAACCGTTTCCCAGCGCGCCGCCCGCTCTGGCGCCGCAGAAACTTTCCGCCGAGGACGCCTGGGGAATCACTCCGGAAGACCGCGAGTCATGCCGCGCCCAATTAAAAGCGATGCGCAATGACGGCATCTTCACTCCGCCAAGTTTGCAGGGCACGCTATCCACGCCAGGGAATGTAGGAGGAATGAACTGGAGCGGGTCGGCCTACGACGCGCAGCGCGGTCTGTTGGTGGTGAATACGAATAATGTGCCCGCCAAGATGCGGCTAATTCCCGCGGACAAATTCTGGGATGAAGTGGATAAACACGAAGAGGACGGCGAATACACGCGTCAGGCTGGCGCGCCATTTGGAATTTTCCGAAACTTTGTATTTGCGAAAGCCCATCGCCTTCCGTGCGCGCGTCCCCCGTGGGGAATGCTTTCTGCGGTGGATATGAATAGCGGCACGATTCGTTGGCAGGTTCCGCTGGGCTCATTCGCGCCGGACAATCCGGCGGTGCCCCAAGGCGCTCTGAGCCTAGGCGGACCGATCGTAACCGCCGGAGGCCTGGTGTTTATCGCCGGCGTACTGATCGATCCAGAAATCCGCGCATTCGATATCGAGACCGGAAAAGAAATCTGGAAAGCGCAGCTTCCCACCAGCGGCGGGGCCACGCCGATGACCTATGAAGCGAACGGCAGGCAATTTCTGGTAATCGCCGCCGGCGGCCACGCCAAAGTAACGGAAGAAAAGCAGACAGATGAAATCGTAGCGTTCACTCTGCCGAGGATAAGATAGAACCTTCCCTTGGCTCTGTTGCCCCCGCTGCCGCCGAATTTCTCCCTTCGAACCAGCCGATTCGATTGTTTCGGAGATGAATTCTTTATAGTCTGTGCTAGCGTGAAATCGGGGAGAGGCGGGAGCCGTGTAGCCTGCCGTACTGCTCCGAATAATTCGATCAACAAACAATGCGCAACATCAAGATCACCATCGCTTACGACGGCTCGCAATTCCACGGCTGGCAACTTCAGCCTGGACTGCCCACAATCCAGGGAGCGATCGCCGACGCTGCGCGGCAGATTACTCAGGAGAAAATCTTTCTTTTCGGGGCGAGCCGGACTGACGCAGGAGTGCACGCGCTCGGGCAAGTGGGCCACTTCAAGACGCACTCTTCGCTGACCGCCGAAGACTTTCGCCGCGCGCTCAACGCACTGCTCCCCCCGCAAATTCGAATCATGGCGGCGGAAGAAGTGGGTCCTGATTTTCACTCGCGCTGGCAATCGCTGGCTAAAACTTACCGCTATCGCATATTTCGCGGGCGCGTCCTGCCGCCCTTCGAAAATGGACGCGTGCTGCACTATCCCTGGCCGCTCGATGAAGCGGCGATGAAAGAAGCGGCGCGGCAATTCGAAGGCGCCCACGATTTCACTTCCTTTGCAGCGTCGACTGGGTCCGAAGATGACGACAAGGATCGCGAAATGGTCCGCGATATCTTTCGTTCGGAGATCATCGCGCAGCCGTATGCGCCATTCGGGGCGTCCGTGAATGCTGCGAGCATGGCGCACAGTTATCCCGGATATCGCGCGGGCGACGCCATCGAGGAAGCGGCCCACGAACTCGATTACGTAGTCCACGGCAAATCATTCCTGCGTTATATGGTGCGCAAAATCGTGGGCACGCTTCTCGACGTAGGCAGGGGCAAACTCGCGCCGTCCGACATCGCGGCAATTTTTGATTCGAAAGATCGCTCGCGCTCCGGTCCGACCGTTCCGCCTGATGGTCTCTATCTCGTCTCACTCGAATATCCCGATCCCACCGCGTCTCTCGCGCATGAGCGTCGCAAGTCGGAAGCGAAAATCGGTTAGAATCGGGCCAGCGATGGTCGCGCAACCAGGAACAGCAAAAATCGAGCCAGATCCGCGCGTCAGCACAGTCCCCGCGGCCGGATTTGTCGCGTCCATAGATGCGGCGTCGGGGCAAATCGTCGAGCAAATTCCCGCGACGGCGCCGGAAACCGTTCCCGGGTTGATGGCTGGCGCGCGCGAGGCGCAAAAATCGTGGGCCGGGAAATCCGTTCGCCAGCGCTGCACCTATCTTCGAAAAATCCGCGATGCCATTTACGTGCATCGCCAGGAAGTCACCGCCGCAATTTCGCTTGAGACCGGCAAGCCGCACGTCGAAGCCGTATTCGCGGAGCTTCTTTTGGCGCTCGATAGCGCGGATTTTCTAGCGAGGCAAGCTCCCGAAAGGCTGCGGTCCGAAGCGGTGCCGCATCACAACATCGGCGTTAAAGCAAAATCGGGCTCGCTTCATTTTCAACCGTTCGGTGTTCTCGCGATTATCTCGCCGTGGAATTATCCCTTCTCAATTCCCATGGCCCAGATTTTGCCCGCGCTCGTGGCCGGCAATGCCGTGCTGCTAAAGCCTTCCGAGCTCACGCCGCGAGTCGGCGATGTGATCGGAAAAATTATAGCGGCCGCAGGCGTTCCGTCTGGCTTGGTGCAGGTGTTGCAAGGTGGCGGCGCGCTTGGTGCGGCGATCATCGAAGCGAATCCGGACAAAGTATTTTTCACCGGCAGCGTATCCACGGGGAAGAGAATTGCGGAAGCCTGCGCGCGGCGCTTAATTCCCACGTCGCTCGAATTGGGTGGCAAGGATGCCATGCTGGTGCTCGCCGACGCCGATCTCGAAATTGCTTCGAGCGCCGCTGTGTGGGGCGGCTTCATGAATTGCGGGCAAACCTGCATTTCGGTCGAGCGTATTTACGTCGAGGAACCGATCGCGCAGCCATTTATCGAGCGGTGCGTCGAGAAAGCCGGGAAACTTCGCCTCGGCCCACCATCGGACCGCGATGCGGAAATCGGCCCGATGATTCGCGCTACGCAGCTCGAAAAAGTCGAAGAGCAGCTTCGCGACGCGGTAACTCAGGGCGCCCAGATCGCGGCTGGCGGAAAGCGCCGCAGCGATCTGGGCCCGACGTTTTTCGAGCCAACCGTTGTAACGAACGTGGATCAGTCGATGCAGCTCATGCGCGAAGAGACTTTTGGCCCGGTGATCGCCATTCGCCCGGTAAAATCCGCCGACGAAGCCCTCGCGCTCGCCAACGATTCCGAATTCGCTCTGAGTGCCAGCATTTGGACCGGCGACGCCGCGAAAGCTCGCACGATTGCTCAGCAAATTCGCGCCGGCTCAGTAATGATCAACGACGTCGCGAGCTATTACGGCATCACCGAAGCTCCCCACGGCGGCAGCCGCTCCAGCGGATGGGGGCGCTCGCACTCACGCTTTGGCTTGCTCGAGATGGTTCAAGTAAAATATGTCGACGTGGATTTGTTGCCGCGCACGCCGAAATCGTGGTGGTTCGGCTACAATGAGAATGTGGCCGCGGCGGCCGACCGCTTCGTAGATTTTCTTTTCGCGCCGCGGTGGACCCGCCGTATGGCCGCGTTAGCCAGCACGCGCGGGGCGCTAGGCACGGTGTTTCGCAGGCACAGAATTTAGCGCCAATATTTTTTATCGAGGTCAATGATCAATGCCCGACGCCCCTTCACCAGAAGCCAATCCGCAAACCGCAGTCCCCGCAGCCGCGCCACCTCCGGCCGCTGCCGCTGCGCCGGCAGCTCCAGCTCCGGCTCCGGTCGCGCCCGAAGACCTCAAGCCGCCCACCCCGAAAATCAAAATGAAGAAGCGCACCCAGCGCGCCTGCGACGAAAAAGACGAGAAGGGCAAACTCTGCTGCGGGCATCTCAAGCGCTGGTACGACTATCCCAAGGATGTCGAGAAGCTCATCGGCAAGAAAGCTGAAATTTATCGCTGCGAATTCTGCAAGACGCTCTACAAGCCCGATCTATCGTCTGGGCCCCACAGCTATACGCTGCGTTATTAAGGACGCGACCGGGGACGCGCGAATAACTTGAACCGCGAAGAACTCATCTACGATTGGAATACCGCGAAGGGCGCTGAGATCGCGCCCGGCCGCCGCATCGCGTTGAACGATGAAACTCTTCGCGATGGCCTGCAGAATCCTTCCGTCCAAGATCCCAGCATCGAGCAAAAAATCGAAATTTTGCACTTGATGGAGGCGCTGAGCATCGACACAGTGAATATCGGTTTGCCCGGCGCTGGCCATCGCGCTTACGCCGACACCGAAGCGCTAGCTCGCGAAATTGTCAGCGCGCGCATGAAGATTCGCCCCAATTGCGCTGCGCGCACGCATAAAAAAGATATTCGCCCAATCATCGAAATTTCGCAAAAGGTCGGGCTGAAACTCGAAGCAGCAACTTTTCTCGGCTCAAGCCCGATACGCCGCCTGGTAGAAGATTGGACCGTCGATCATCTGAAGCAAATCACCGAGGAAGCCGTCAGCTACGCCGTTTCCGAAGGCCTGCCGGTGATGTACGTCACCGAAGACACGATTCGCACCGATCCGGAAACAGTGAAGGCGCTCTACACCACCGCGATTCGTTGCGGCGCGCGCGCCGCGGTTCTTTGCGACACCGTCGGCCATGCCACCCCGCGCGGCGCGCACAATCTGGTTAGCTACTTCATCGAAAATGTCGTCAGGCCTTCGGGCGAGAAAATCCGCGTCGATTGGCACGGGCACAATGATCGCGGCCTATCGATCGCCAATTCACTGGCAGCTATTGCCGCGGGCGCCGATCAAGTTCACGGCGCAGCGTTAGCGCTCGGCGAACGCGTCGGCAACACTCCCATGGAACTAATGCTGGTGAACCTTCGCGTGATGGGCTTAATCGATCACGACCTTTCGCGCCTGAAAGAGTATTCCGAAGCAGTTTCGCGCGCCACGCACACGCCGATTCCGCCGAATTATCCGGTAGTGGGACGCGATGCATTCCGCACCGCCACCGGTGTGCACGCTGCGGCGATCGTAAAGGCCTACAAAAAGAACGACCGCGATCTAGCCAACGCAATTTACAGCGGCGTGCCGTCGCATCTTTTCGGCCTCGAGCAAATCATCGAAGTGGGTCCGCTCAGCGGCCGCTCCAACGTGATTTACTGGCTCGAGAAGCGCGGCTACGAAGCTTCCGACGAGCGCGTCGATCGCATTTTCGCCGCCGCCAAGCAAGCTCAGCAGATTCTCACCGAAGCGGAAATACTCGCGCTCGTCGAGCCTTCGCCCCAGTCGCAGCCCGCGATGCCTCGCCGCTAGCGGCCAGGAGGCGTCATCACAATCCGGCGATGAAACTTTTCCTCGCTTCCGGTATTCTCTTGGCCATGGCCACTCTGTCGCTGCGCGCTTCGGAAATCAACGTCGCCGCGCTGGCTCGCGATCCCAATGTCGCGCGCTCGACCGACTGGCTCGCGCACAATCTGCCCTGGATCACCGAGCAGCAAATTCACCTGAACGAAATTCCCGCCCCGGAATTTTCCGAAGCCGAGCGCGGCGCGGCGCTCCGCAAGCTTTTTGACGCTTGCGCGCTAAAGACGCACGTCGATGCCATCGGCAACGTGATCGGCGAGCGCATCGGATCGCACCCCGACGACGTAATTCTCCTCGCCGCACACCTCGACACCGTTTTTCCCGCGGGCACGGACGTTCGCGTCAAGCGCAATGGTTCCCGCTTGGAAGCCCCGGGCATCGCCGACAACGGCGCAGGCCTCGCCGCACTCGTAGCCATTTCTCGCGCGCTCGAGGAAGGCCACATCCGCACCGGCATGACGGTAATTTTCGCCGGCGACGTGGGAGAAGAAGGGGAAGGGAATCTTCGCGGCATTCGCGCGCTCGTAGAAACTTATAAAACGCGGCTGCGCGCCGTAATCGCTATTGACGGTGCAGCGATCGATTATATCACCACGCAAGGGCTGGCCTCGCGCCGCATCGAAGCCGTCGTGACCGGCCCCGGCGGACATAGTTGGTCAGATTTTGGCGCGCCGAATCCCATCACGGCGATTTCTCGCGGCATCGTAAAGTTTTCCGCAATCAGCGTTCCCGATTCTCCGCGCACCTCTTTTAATTTTGGGATCATCGAAGGCGGCACGTCGGTAAACTCAATTCCCAATCGCGCCGCCGTGAAAGTCGATTTGCGCTCGGAAGACGATGCACAGCTCGTGCGCCTCGAAGCCGCCCTGCGTGACGCCATTCAGACCGGCGCCAATGAGGAAATGGGCGCGCAACGCGGCGCGAACCAACTGGAGGCTACTTTCCGCTCGCTCGGTGTGCGCCCGTCAGGGAAGCTGGCGGAAAATTCCGACTTGCTGGCTGCGATCACCAGCGTGGATGCCTTCCTCGGGAATTCGTCGCGCCGCGAACGTTCTTCCACCGACGCCAACGTGCCTCTCTCTCTCGGAATCCCAGCCATCGCCATCGGCGGCGGCGGGCTCGGCGGCGGCTCGCACAGCCTAGATGAATGGTACGAGAGCACCGATCGCTTCGTGGGCCTAAAACGCATTTTACTGACGACGCTACTCATCGCCCGAACCGCCTCGTGAGCCGCGCTAACGTGCCGCTTTCCCGCGCCGGATTGTCGTTGCAGATCATCCGTACAACATCTGTCCTAGTGATCCTCGGAGTTCTCGTTGCCAGCGGCATCGTCCATTCTTCCACCAAAATGGTGAACCACACCTCTATGACCAATGCCAGTGCGCAAACATCGGCCAGCGATTCCGGCCCGGATTTGATCCTCACAAATGGCGATATTTATACCGGCGAGGCAAGCCGGCCGCGCGTGCAAGCTCTGGCCGCGCGCGATGAAGTAATAATCGCCACGGGCTCAAACGACGAAATCGCGCGACTGAGGACTACGCAAACGCGCGTGATCGATCTCCACGGTCAATTCGCCATGCCGGGATTTAATGACGCGCACGTGCATCTGGTTGGCGCGGGATTCGCGAAGCTGACCGTCAATCTCGAAGGTGCAAAATCCCTCGCCGAGATGCAGCAGCGCATCCGCGCGAGCCTTTCGAATTTCAAGCCGGGAGAATGGATTCGCGGACGCGGGTGGGATCACACGCTGTGGCCTGATAAGCGTTTTCCGACGCGCGCCGATCTCGACGCCGTTTCACGCGAGCATCCGATGTTCTTCGCGCGCGTCGATGGCCACGTCGCGGTCGTAAATTCCCGCGCTCTGGAACTCGCGGGCATCACTCGCGAAACCCCTGATCCGCCAGGCGGAAGGTTCATGCATGACTCGAATGGCGAGCCGAACGGAATGCTCGAAGAAGATTCGGCGATGAGCCGCGTTGCGCAATTGATTCCTCCTCCCAGCCAGGATCAGCGGCGCCGCGCGATCGAACTGGCCCTCGCCGAGGCGTCCTCATATGGCGTCACTTCGATTCAAGATAATTCCGAGGAATATCCGTTTCGACTCTACGAGGAATTTCGAGATGGTCGGTCGCGCAACGGAAAGCCCGTTCCGAGTGCGCCCTCGCTCGTGGATTTGCCGATTTACCGCAGCCTGCACGAGGAAGGGAAGCTGCCGCTGCGCATTACCGAATGGCTGCCGTTCAATGCGCCGCTCGCCGTCCTCGGAGAATACCGGCGCGCTTACGGCACGACGGACGCCTGGATCAAGACCGGCACGCTGAAGGAATTTCTAGATGGATCGCTGGGCTCGCGCACCGCGGCGATGCTTGCGCCTTATTCGGACGAGGCTTCGACCTCGGGAATTCTGCGCGTCGATCCCGAGCTGCTGAGGCAAATAGCCATCGCGCGCGACGCGGCCGGCTTCCAGATCGCCTTTCACGCCATCGGCGATCGCGCGAATCGCATCGCCCTCGATACTTTCGCAGCCATTCGCGAGGCGAATGGCGCGCGCGACCGGCGCGATCGCGTGGAGCATGCGCAAATCATCGCGCTCGACGACCTCCCGCGATTCGCGGCACTCGGCGTCATCGCCTCGATGCAACCATGCCATTTGCTCGACGATGAGCGCTGGGCCGAGTCGCGCATCGGCGGTGAACGTGTGAAAGGCGGCTATGCCTGGAACTCGCTCGAAAAAAGCGGCGCGCATCTCGCCTTCGGCACGGACTACCCGGTCGAGTCCGTAAATCCGCTGCGCGGCCTCTACGCCTGCGCCACGCGCGAGCTC
>JABDFR010000042.1 GCA_013286465.1 Acidobacteriota bacterium
ACGTTCTGCACACCCACCTGATCGAGCAGCCTTACCGCCGGAACATTGCGCGAATCGGCCAGCGCGCGGCGCAAAGTGATGCGCCCTTCGAATTTTTCATCGTAATTTTTCGGCGAATAATCCTGGCCGCCGCTGCGGAACGTGACCGGCGCGTCGACGATCGTGTCGAAAGGCGAAAATCCCTTCTGAATCGCCGCGGCGTAGACGTAAACCTTGAACGAGCTGCCCGTCTGCCGCAGCGCTTGCGTGGCGCGATCGAATTTCGAATCTTCGAAGCTCGAGCCGCCGACCATGGCTTTGATTTCGCCGCTCGGATTATCGATGGCCAGCAGCGCTCCCTGCGCCGTTAGTGGCTGCTCGAGTTCTACTTTCGCGGTCGTGCCGGTGATGTCGAGAATTTTGAAGAGCGCGAGATCGCCGGCTTTCAAAATGTCGGCGGGCGATTTATGGCCAGTCCAGGAAATTGCCGGAGAGGAAACCATCGCTGCGTAAGGACCGATTTTTACCGTGGCCGTCGAATTATCCACGGCGCGCACAAGCCCAGTGATGTAGCTGCCTTTTTCGACCGTGCTGTGCCAATCTTCGGAATCGTAGCTATCGAGCTTCGCGACGCCTTCTTTCACGATATTGCGCAGATTGCCGCGCCAGCCGTGGCGGCGATCGTATTCATGCAAGCCATCAAGCACCGCCTGATCCGCCGAGCGCTGCATGCCCACATTCAGCGTCGTATAAACGCGCAACCCTTGTTCGTGCACGGCGGCTGTTCCATAAGTGCGTTCGAGATACTGGCGAATTTCTTCTACGAAGTACGGTGCGAAACTATTTTTCGGCGTAGTGAGATGCAGGGTCATGGGCGTTTCGGATGCGGCCTCCGCGTCAGCGGAAGAAATTTTGCGCTCGCTAGCCATGTTCGAAAGCACCAGATTCCGCCGTGCTCGCGCCCGCTGCGGATGCAGCACCGGCGAAAATTTCGGACCTGGAATAATTCCGGCGAGAAGAGCCGCTTCGGGCAACGTCAGTTTGCCCACCGGCTTGCCGAAATAATATTCGGAGGCCGCTTCAAAGCCGTAATTGCCGTGGCCGAGATAAATCTGATTGCAATACATGGTCAGAATCTGCTGCTTGGTGTAGTGCCGCTCAATTTGCACGGCCAGCAGCATTTCCTGAATTTTGCGATGGAAGGAACGATTCGAGCGATCGAGAAAAAGCCCGCCGGCAAGTTGCATGGTGATGGTGCTGGCGCCTTGTGCGATGCGCCGCTTCGTAACGTCGCGCCAGGCCGCGCCCACTACGCGCGTGAAATCCACGCCCCAGTGCTCTTCGAAATGCTGGTCTTCGGTGGAAAGAATCGCGTCGCGAAGGACTTTCGGAATTTGCGGATAGGTCAGCAAAATGCGGCGCTGCAACGCGAATGTGCCGATCGATTCGCCATTGTCAGCGTAAAGTTCGGTGACAGTATCAGGCCGGTAGTCCTCCAGCGCACGAATTTCCGGCAAATCGCTGGTGTAAACAAAAAGTAGGCCGACCGCCGCGCCAAATCCCACCGAGCACGACAACAAAAACATAAATGCGAGCCGCCCAAATAGCGAGCTGCCCGAAATTCGTACCGGATTCTGGCCGGGATTTTCCACGGGTTTCCTATTCTATCGCTGCGCGCGGCCGCGCGTGGAAATTCAGTTCGAGCGTTTCGAGTTGCGCAAGCCTTACGCGATCGCGAAATGAAGAAAAAAGCGAAAACGCAAAGCCACGGCGGGCCGGTCGTAAACGTTGCCGCCCTGACACGGCCACCGCGTGTTCACGGACACATTAGTGCATGCCGAGATCGGCTTCGGCTTCGATTTCTACCAGCATGTCCGGCGAAATGAGCGCTTTGATTTCGATCATCGAAGTGGCCGGGCGAATCGTGCTGAAAACTTCGCCGTGCGCCCGCCCGATTTTCTCCCAATCCGCGATATTCGTGACGTAAATCCGCGTGCGCACCACGTCGCGCATCTTCGCCCCCGCCTGCGCCAGCGCCGATTCAATATTCTTCAGCGTTTGTACCGTCTGCGCATACGGATCGCCTTTGCCGACGATTTCGCCATCCGCCCCCGTCGCCGTAGTGCCGGAGACGTGCACGGAATTCCCCACTCTCACAGCACGCGAATAACCAACGATCGGCTCCCACTTTGTCCCACTAGAAATATTTTGCCGCGACATTCCGCGACCTCCTCGGGTCCGGGTTGTCGATCGTCTCTGCGATCGCAAAGCAATCGATTCAGCTCGGCAAAAACTTTGTCTGACGCCCCGCTGCTCACATCAAAAATAACATGCCGGCGTGAATGCTCTACGGCTTCTCTTTAGTTTGGTCGGTGATCCAGTTCGTTTCCCACGTTTTTCCCCCGTCGGCGGAAAACGCCTGCTCGAAGTGCGGCGAACTCGTCGTCACTCCTGACCAGATGAATCGCGCATACACCGCTCGACCCTCATAAACTTGTTGGTTGTAGAATTCGCCTCGTCCGTTGCCATCGAATTGCCCGACCATGGGATTCTGCTCCAGGATTCCATCGGCTCCGTTGGCCCAATAAATACTCCACTGACGCGACTCCGGATTGTAAAGACGCAGCGCCAATCCTTGAATGTGCGTCTGCTTGTCCGCGCTTTCCACATTCACTTCTTCCACCTCGCCACGTCCATCCAAAACTTTCCTGCAGACTGTAGCGCCGTCGAGTTCAACCCATTCGGTGGAACCGACTAACCGCCGCTTCAATCGTTTCAGGTGGAATTTCCAAGTGCCCACCAGAAAATCAAAATTGTGCTGGCCGTCTCGTTTGTCGGAAACACTCAGTGGCACTGCAGCCGCAACCTTCTGTGCCCGCGCCGCCCCAACTAGAAAGACAAGCAGCACGCCAAGCAAAGCAGATACGAGCAGAGATCTGTGTAATTTCATGATCAGTTCCTTTCCGCTATCGACTTTCTAAGAGAAACAGATGCTTCTCGGGGCGACGCGGCTCTGCGGTGATCCGGGCAAATCGCATCATTCAGTTTGCGCACGCCGAAAATATTTGGAAGTCGGAGGCCCGAGCAAGAAATATCCGATGACCAAGAGGAGCGCGGCGTGCACGATCGCATCGGACAGCGAATTGAATGCGCTGATGACCACGTGAGCGGCGAGCCATACCAAAAGCAGCCAGCGCGACCATCGCGCGCCGCGGAGCAAGAACACGCCAGCCACCACCGCGATTATTCCCACAAGCAAGATCGGAATGGTCCAACGGTCAAATGGATTTCTCAAAAGGTGATAGGCCGAACTTAGAGTCCCCACGACGATAAACAACCAGCCCAGAAATGCGACCTGAAAGGGACGATTGGGGGTGTTGAGGTTCTTCACCGAATCCTTCTTGGTTCGGAGAGCGCGGACATTCTAGCAAAAACTATTTTCGAAGATAACTTCTGAGAAATCGATTCGATCGTCGACCATCGCTGATCGGCGCTGGAGCCGGGCAAAGCGGACGATTGGCAAGGGCAAGATAGGTACGCGCGACAAATTATTTCTCCTCGCTAATTTGTTCCGAAATCACTTCGCCGGCGCTTTTATAAACTTTATATGCTCGTGCGTAGCTTTTCGAGCGGATCACTTTGTGGAAGCGGCCGTCGAGGAAAACGATCGCGCAATTATTTTCAATCGCGATTCCGGTTCCCCCGGTCCTCCGAATCAAATCCCGGAAATCTTTCCTCCGCGGAACTCCGCGGGTCACGCTGTTGTAGTGCGGGCAGTGGATTCCCTTGATGAGCCCGAGGCCTCTCACGTTTATATATTTCCATTTTCGCGGATTATAGAAGGACATCGAATCGGAATGTCCGGAATCAAACCAGCAGATCGATCCTGCACTAATCCCACTGAGCACCGTTCCGCTCTCGTACGCCGATTTGAGCAGTTTATCGACGCCCAGGCGCCGCCAAACGCGCATCATCAGCAGAGTATTTCCGCCGCCAACATAGTTGATGTCCGCCGAGCGGATCTTCGCCGTAATCTGCGCTTTGGAAAGCTTCTCTTTGATGAGGAACAGCACATCAGTTCTGCAATTTAGGAATTTTCCAAAATATTTTGGGATGCGCTGCCAATAGCGCTCCGAATCCGAGCTCGCAGTGGGAATAAAAAGGGGGTTCGGATGCTTCTTGCCCGAAAGGCGAATGATTTCCCAGTCGATCGCGGCGGTGCCCCGCGTTCTGATCTCTCCGCCGCCGATCGCCACAATCGCCTTGCGCATGCATTCATCGTACGATAATCATCGAAGCGTGCCGAGCAATTCGGGCGGGATCACCGGACAGACTCCCAGCCGCCGGCCGAAAATCCGGTAACGCACGCACAGGCGCGACGCTCTTGCGCTCGACTAGAGTCCGGAGTAGCCTCAGTTTGAGGTCCTTATGTTCACTGCATTGTGCGTGGGATGTGTGGTTCTTCTTGCCATCGGGACTGCCTTGCGATTCGGTATGTTGGCTGGCGTGCTTGGCAGCGTCGGCTGGTTACCTGAGAAGTGGCGCAATTGGATGTACGACGCCAAGGCCCACCAGCCCCATCGATAATTCCCAGAAGATCGCCGCCAGCCCCCGAACCGCCGGTTTACCCTGAGCTCTGTGAACGGCCGGATCTTTTGCCTTTTTCCTTCGATGTGCGCCGTCGAGGACAGCTGCGCCGGGCCTACCCGCACGGAAGGCGAAACCTCAAACATCGAAGCGCGCGCGCAATTCCGGCGGAGTCACCGGACAAACTTCCGGCCGCCGCCCGAAAATCCGGTAGCGCACGCGCGCAATAAAATTGTAAACGCCATCGCGAATCGCGCGCGGAATCGCCGCGATGATCGCGCCCATGGCGCGCCAGAATCCGCCAAGCCGCCGCAGGATGTGGATGAAAGCATCGGAGCGAATCAATAATCGCCCGTCGTCGGTGAGCACCACCACGCTATCCGGCAACTCAGCCCGCCGCTCGGCGGAAACGAGCGTCGCGAACGTCGCGCCTTGCAATGGCGCGTAGCGAAAAAGCCGGCCCTGCGGATCGCGTGCGATAACGAATTTGACGGCCCAGTGGCACAATCCACAGTGGCCATCGTAGAAAATCCGTTCGATTTGCGGCGGTGAGCCCATCGCGCGGACCGATGAGCGGCTTTCGGTGGAACTTTCGCGCATGAATAGCTCTCCGAGGAAAAATACTGTCGAAGACCTCATCTCTAAAGAGATGAGCTACATTCTCGCGCGGCGCGGCTAGTAAATCCATCGCGACGCCTTGGAAACTGGCGCTTTACAGCGATTGGCGAACTCTCTAAGCTAAGTTGCAGGCCGCGAAATTGCGGATTGCGTCTATGAAATGCAATAACATTCTCGAAGCTGTCGGCAATACGCCGCTGATCCGGTTGAATCGCGTGGCCAAAGATTCGGCGGCGGAAGTTTATGTGAAAGCGGATTACCTGAATCCCGGCGGCTCGGTAAAAGACCGCATCGGCATCTCGATGATTGACGATGCCGAGCGACGCGGCATGCTCAAGCCCGGCGGCACGATCATCGAGGGCACTTCCGGCAATACCGGCATGGGCCTCGCGCTAGTCGCCGTCGTGCGCGGTTACAAAGTCGTCTTCACCATCACCGATAAGCAATCGCGCGAAAAAATCGATTTGCTCAAAGCCTTTGGCGCTGAGGTAATTGTCTGTCCCACCGCCGTTGAGCCCGAAGATCCGCGCAGCTATTATTCCGTGGCGAAAAAACTGGCGCGCGAGATTCCGAATTCCTTCTATCCCAATCAATACGAAAATCCGATGAATCCGGAAGCGCATTACCGCACCACCGGCCCGGAAATTTGGAAAGATACGGAAGGCAAAATCACCCATTTCGTTTGCGGCATGGGAACCGGCGGGACGATCAGCGGCGTCGGTCGCTATCTGAAGGAACAGAATCCGAAAGTAAAAATTATCGGTGTCGATCCTTACGGCTCGCTTTACTACGAGTTCGTGAAGACCGGAAAAATCGGCAGGGCGCTCACGTACGTCGTCGAAGGCATCGGCGAAGATATTTTCCCCGGCACCATGAAATTCGACGTGCTCGATGACGTGATTCAAGTGAACGATGAAGAATGTTTCGTCTGGGCTCGCCGCCTCGCCAAGCAGGAAGGCATCTTCACCGGCGGCTCAGGCGGTGGCTGCATGGCCGGCGCGCTGAAAGTGGCGCACGATGCGAAGAAGGGCGATGTGATCGTCGCATTCTTGCCCGACACCGGCACGCGGTACCTCAGCAAGATTTATAACGACGCCTGGATGCGCGAATACGGCTACGTCGACGCGGCTATGCGCCTAACCGCCGCGGACGTGGTGCGCCATAAACGCGAAAGCGGAAAAAAGCGCGACATGATCGTGGTGCGCCCCGATCAAACCGTTTTCCACGCGCTCAATACCATGCAGAAGCAGGACATTTCGCAGATTCCGGTTTTCGAAGAAGACGGCTGCATCGGCACGATTTACGAAGATCAAATTCTAAATCTCGCGCTGCAAGGAAAAGATCTACGCAAGCTGGTGATCCGCGAAGCTATGGGCAAGCCGCTGCCGCAATTGCCGAGCGACGCGCCGGTCGAGCGCGTCACGCACATTTTGAGCCACGAAGGCCCCGCCGTCTTTATCGCCATGGACAACGGTAAGCCGGAAATCCTGACCAAGTTCGACCTGATGGACACGGTAGCCGGCATGGTCGAACAAAAACGTTGAACTCGCCGTTCCGCGCAAACGCCATTAATCCGAGGAATGCTGGGAACGAGATTTACTCTCACCGATGAAAATCGAAGACTTCAACGAACGCCTAAAAAATTCCGTCCTGGTAGCCGATGGGGCCATGGGCTCGATGCTCTACGAATATGCCGGCGCGCAACGCTGCATCGAAGAACTGAACGTCACGCAGCCGGAAGCCGTCTTCCGCATCCACCAAGCGTATCTCGATGCGGGCGCGCAAATTATTGAGACCAACACCTTCGGCGCAAATCGCAACAAACTAGCCGCAGCCGGTCTAGCCGATCGCGTAACCGAACTAGTCCATCGCGGCGTAAAAATCGCGCGCGAGGCGCGCGAGGCTGCGCGCCACGAAGTTTTTCTGGCCGGCTCTATCGGCCCGCTCGGCATCCGCCAACAAGTCCAACATTCCCCCGCCGAGGAAATGCAATCCATCTTCCGCGAACAAGCCGCGGCCCTCGAAGAACGCGGCGTCGATCTCTTCGTCCTGGAAACGTTTAGCGATCTCGATGAGCTAGTCGCCGCCATCGCCGCAATCCGCTCATTCTCGCGGCTGCCGATCGTCGCGCAGCTCACGTATTCCGAAGAAGGCAGCACTTTTGGCGGCACGCGCCCCGCAGAAGCCTGGGAAAAACTAAAATCCCTCGACGTGCAGGCCGTCGGCGCGAACTGCACCATAGGCCCCCAACTTTTGTTGCCGGTTCTGCGCGATCTGGCCGCGGCCGCGCACATTCCGCTCAGCGCCATGCCCAACGCCGGCTTCCCGCATCGCATGGGCGATCGCATCGTCTATCCGAAATCTTCGCCGGAATATTTCGCGCTGTTCGCCCGCGAAGCCGCGGAACTCGGCGTGCGCCTGCTCGGCGGATGTTGCGGCACAACTCCAGAACACATTCGCGCCATGGCCGATGTCGCCAAATCGTTGCAGCCAGCGACCCACGTGAAAGCTTCCGGCGCAACGGTCACGCCGGTGGAAAAAGCGCGCCGCATCGCTGCACGCGAGCCCGAAAGCAAACTCTGGAAGAAAATTCAAAGCAAAAAATTCGCCGTCTCGGTAGAAATCGACCCACCAAAAGGAATTTCCACCGAACGCATCCTCGAGCAAGTAGGCCGCGTCATGGACGGCGGCAAAGTCGACGCCATCGACATCAACAGCGGCACGCTAGCCCGCGTCGGCATGGACGCGCTAATGCTGGCCGGCGCGCTAGAAGCTCACGGCTACGAAACCATCCCGCATCTAACCTCGCGCGACGCCAACATCATCGGCCTGCAAGCCATGCTGCTGGGCGCATGGGCCATTGGCGGCGTGCGCAATGTGCTGGCCATCACCGGCGATCCGCCATCTCTAGGCGATCATCCGGAAACCTCCGGCGTCTACGAAGTGGATTCCATCGGCGTGGTGAAAATTATTTCGCGGCTAAATCAAGGAACCGACTGGGCAGGAAAAAGTCTAGGCGGCGCGACGAATTTCACCATCGGCGTCGCGCTGAATCCCGTTGCTGAAGATCTCGACAGCGAAATCCGCCGCTTCGAACAAAAACTGGCCGCGGGCGCGCACTTCGCCATGACGCAACCCGTCTTCGATCCAGAACACTGGCAAGCATTCCTGAAGCGCCTCGGCGGAAAATGTCCCGTGCCGGTGCTAGTGGGCGTCTGGCCGCTCACGAGCTACAAGCAAGCCCTGCGCCTGAACAACGAGGTTCCCGGCATAGTGATTCCAGCGCAAACGCTGAAAGAACTAGAAGCCGCGGGAAACTCGGCGCGCGATCGAGGCTTCGCCCTAGCAAAAGTGATGCTAGATTGGGCCCGCACCGAAGTAGCCGGCGCCTATCTAATCCCGCCATTCAAACGCTACGAAGAAGTTCTGGAGCTCTTGTAGGGGAGGGTGCTTTAGCCCTCCCGCCGTTCGGCCCCTCACTTCTCAAATCTGCAGCGATCACCGTGCCGACGCCATCACCGCCCGATCCCTCATCGGCCGCGCATTCTCCCCGCTCTCCTCCGCCAAAGAAGAATCCACAATTGCCAAAGCGTGATGCCCGCGCACAAACTTCACATCAGTAATCCCCAACACGCTGCGCAATTTATCAGCCGGCACAGTCATCGGCCCTGGCGAAGCAGCCGTGCCAGGCGCAGGCTGCGGAAACGCCGTAGACATCGCCGTATGAAACGTCACATTTCCTTCGACCTTCTGCACAATCTGATGAATGTGCCCATTCAAAACCGAAACGCTGCCGAATTTTTTAAAATAACCAAGCGCCTGAGCCGCATCGTCGGTGCCCCAACCCCAATCCGGATAAATGGTCCAAAGCGGAATGTGCGCGAAGACCACAATCGGCGTGCTGCTACCCTTGCCCTTCACGTCGTCCTCCAGCCACTCGAGTTGCTCGTGGCCAAGCTGGCCGAGCCCGCCTGCCTTCAAATTCTGCACATTCACGAGACCAATAAAATGCGCTCCGTTGTAATCAAAGCTGTACCAACCATCGCCCTTAGTTCCCTTCCCGTAACGCTCGCGATACTGCGCCCCATCATCGCCCAACACATCGTGCTCACCGGGAACAAAATGCACATCTTTCGTCCGCCCACCGCGCAAAATTTGATCCACAGTATCGAATTCCGAAGGCTTCGAAAGATGCGAAATGTCGCCGGTATGCAGCAAAAAAGCCGGCGCGGAAGGCAGCGCATCGATCTTCGCAATCGCAGCGCGAAAAGTTCCGGTCACATCCGGATTCGCGGCCTTATTGAATCCCATGTGGCTGTCACTAATCTGCGCAAAAGTAAAATCGCCGCCTCCTTTGCCGTGTGCAAGGCCAGCCATGCCGCCCAACACGCCATCAAATGCCTGCGATTTCAAAACGCCGCCAACCATCGTCCAAACGACGCCAGTCCCAGCCCAAACCATACATTCCAAAAATCCGCGCCGGTCAATCCCGTCTTTCGTCAAATTTTCCTTGATGAATTTAGGCATCGCTCGCTCCATTTCAAAGACGGGCGGGTGGTGAATTTCCGCCCCTACGTTTCAATCCCTAATACCGCGCCCGCCGCAGATTTATTCCCCGCTCCGAAAACTTTGCAAATATGAGAATAAAATGCGGTGTTCGAGTGACGCTGTAGGGAAGGGTGCTTTAGCCCTCCCGCAGTTCGGCCCCGCCGAGAGTTCGCGCCGCCCATCGTGGCGGAGCTATACTCTCGCCCCGAGAGGCTAAAGGGCCGCCGTTGATCCTCTGCCGAGATGACTTAAATTTTCCAAGAGAGAAAATCATTCCATGCCAGGTTCGTCGCGAATGCTTCCGCGTTTTTTGATCGCAGTTTCGTTGGCTGCCGCAATTTTTCCGTACGCGCAAGCCGTCTCCTTCGCGCAGCAAGTTTCCGGAAGCCTCTATTCCGGCCTGCACTGGCGCATGATCGGGCCGTTCCGCGGCGGACGCTCGAATGGCGTCACTGGCGTGCCTGGCCAGCCCAGCACTTTTTATTTCGGCTCCGTCGGCGGCGGCGTCTGGAAATCGGAAAATTCGGGCCGCACCTGGACGCCGATTTTCGATTCGCAGCCGGTGCCATCTATCGGCGCGATTGCCGTAGCTCCGTCAAACGCCAACGTAATCTACGTCGGCACAGGCGAAGCCGACATGCGCTCGCAAATTTCCTTCGGCGACGGCATCTATAATTCCACAGACGCCGGCAAAACCTGGGCGCACATCGGCCTCGATAACACGCGCCAGATCGGCCGCATCCTGGTCGACGCGCGAAATCCGGAAATAGTTTTCGTCGCCGCGCTCGGCCACGCCTACGGCGCGAACGAAGAGCGCGGCGTCTATCGCTCAACCGATGGCGGCGCAACGTGGAAAAAAATCCTCTATAAGAACGAAAACATCGGCGCGATCGATCTAGCCTTCGATCCTCAAAATTCGCGCACCATCTACGCCACGCTCTGGAACACGCGCCGCCCGCCGTGGAGCATTTATCCCCCGTCCTACGGCCCCGGCAGCGGCATTTTCAAATCAACCGACGGCGGCGACACCTGGCAGCAGCTCACCGCCGGCTTGCCCACCGAGCGCATAGGCCGCATCGGTATAGCCATCGCGCCCACGAACGCAAATTTGATTTACGCAATCGTCGACGCGAAAGAAGGCGGTCTCTATCGCTCCGACGATGCCGGAGCAACCTGGCACAAAACTTCAGACGACAAGCGCATTTGGAGCCGCGGCTGGTATTTCAGCAACGTAGTCGTCGATCCGTCTAACCCGGAAATCGTGTACGTTTCCGACACTTCGCTCTATCGCTCCATCGATGGCGGCAAAACATGGACGTCATTCCGCGGCGCCCCCGGCGGCGATGATTATCATCAACTGTGGATTTATCCCGACGATCCCAAGCGCATGATTCTCGCCAGCGATCAAGGCACCATCGTCACCGAAGACGGCGGCGCCACCTGGAGTTCCTGGTACAACCAGCCGACCGCGCAGCTCTACCACGTCGCCGCGGATTATCGCTTTCCTTACTGGGCCACGGGCGCGCAGCAGGATAGCGGGGCAATGGGCGTTCCCACGCGCAGCAGCCACTCCGAAATTTCATTCCATGACTGGACCGGAATTTGCGCGGGGGATGAATCCGGGTTCACCGCGCCGGATCCGCTGCATCCCGAAATACTTTTCGGCGACAACGTGACGCGCTGCAATGTGATCACCGGAGAAATGCGCAACGTCTCCCCGGAGTTGAGCCGCAAAGGACCATTCCGCAAAACCTGGACGCTCCCGTTAGTTTTTTCCGAGGGCGATCCACGCGCGCTCTATTTCAGCGATCAATTCTTGTTCAAGACTTCGGACGGCGGAAATACCTGGGCGCAAATCAGCCCCGACCTAACGCGCGAAGATCCCGGCGTGCCTCCCAATCTGGATGAAGCCACAGCAGCCGACGCGCCTCCGGACAAACGCCGCGGCGTGATTTACACCATTGCACCTTCTCCGATTCGAGCGCATGCGGACTTGATCTGGATCGGCACCGACGACGGTTACATCCAGAAAACTTCCGACGGAGGCAAGGCGTGGCAGAACGTGACGCCGCCCGAGCTCACACCGTGGAGCAAGATCGTAATGATGCAGGCCTCGCATTTCGACGCGAATGAAGCCTACGCCGCCGTCGATCGTCACCGCTTGGAAGACAACGATCCTCACATTTACCGCACGCGAGATGGCGGCAAAACCTGGCAGCGCATCACCACTGGGCTGCCCGCGGGCGTTTACTTGCAGACGGTGAAGGAAGACCCCATATGCAAGGGTTTGCTATTCGCGGGCACCGAGCTTGCCGTCTTCGTATCCTTCGACGATGGCGATCACTGGCAATCGCTGCAACTGAATCTGCCGCCCGCTTCCATGCGCGATCTCGCGATTCACGGCGATGATTTGATCGTCGCCACGCACGGTCGCGGCTTCTGGGTTCTCGACGACATCACCGCGCTCCGCCAGATGACCGCGAAAGTGCTCGAAGCCGACGCGCATCTTTTCCGCCCCGCCGAAGCCATTCGCATGCGCCCCGGCAACGATTCTGCTTCGCCGATGCCGCGCGATGAAGCCCTCGCCGAGAATCCACCGGTAGGCGCCATGCTTGACTATTATTTGAAGTCGGCCGCGTCTGGCCCGGTGGTGATCGAAATTAGTGATGCGCACGGCCAAATCGTCCGCCGCTATTCCAGCGAAGATCGCGAGCCGCCGGTGAAACCAGAAACGCTGCAATTTCCCGCATTTTGGAAAACGACGCCCGAGCCGCTTTCAAGCGCCGCCGGCATGCACCGATGGATTTGGGATTTGCAATGCAAGGCGGTGGAAACCGGCGTGCGCATGGATGACGATGAGCTTTTTTCCGCCGCTCGCGGAGTGATCGCGTTGCCCGGCAAATACACGGTGAAGTTGACCGTCGCAGGCCAGACTTACTCGCAGCCGCTCACCGTCAAGATGGATCCGCGCGTAAAAACCTCTGCCGCGGATTTGCAAAAGCAATTCGACGCGGCCACTGCGGTCGCGCGCAGCCAATCAGAACTCGCCGATACGCAGCACGAAGTGAAGGAGCTACTCACGACCGCGCGTCAACTCCGCTCGCAAGCGCAAGGCAACGCCACGCTGGCTACAGCATTGGACGCGCTAATTCAGAAAGCCGACGACATCGCCGGCCCTCCGCCCGGCCCCTACGGCATAGTGCCGTCAAAGCCAGCGAACGAGGCGCCGGCGCTGTCCTCACTAGCCGCGAAATTCGCTCAAATTTTCTCCGCGGTAAATAATGGCGACGCCGCCCCGACCATCGACGCCATGCAAGCCTTCCACTCTGCGCAAACCGACCTAAAATCCGTGACAGTTAAATGGAGTGCCGTGCGAGCCAAAGATTTGCCCGCAGTAAATGCGCAACTCAAGCAAGCCGGCCTGGCTCCGATCGCGCTTGACTCGCACACGCCGCCGGCAAGAACTCAGCACGGATTGAATATCGACTGAGCGGCCAGAGTGAGGAAGAGTGCGCGACGTAGAGAAGAAGCGTGCGATGTCCGCCGACGATCATCTGCCCGGCGCTTTGTGGCCAAGAAAAATCGTGTGGCGCGGTCCGCCTTTTTTCAACCGACCCCGCACCCGCTGTACTTCCACATCGAACCGTCCGTGCCGCAAGCGCTGCTCAAATTTGCGGTCCTCGCGCGCCGACCACACCGCAAGCACTCCCTCCATCTTCAGCGCCGCATAAGCCACCGCAATTCCACGGTCATCATAAAGCGCGTCATTTTCAGAGCCGGTAAAAGCAGCCGGCCCGTTGTCCACGTCCAGCATGACGGCATCAAATTGCCCCGCACGCGAAGCCAGCGTCACGGCCACATCTTCAATCGCGATCTTCACGCGACGATCCTTGAGCGGCTCGCCCGCAAGCTGCGCCAGCGGCCCGCGATTCCACTCAACGACCGCGGGAACCAATTCCGCAACGACGACAGTCGCGTCGCGCGGCAGCAAATCGAGCGTAGCCCGCAAAGTAAATCCCATGCCGAGCCCGCCGATCAGCACGCAAGGCTCCTCCAACCGCCGAGCCCGCTCGCACGCAAACGCGGCCAGCGCCTCCTCCGACCCATGCATGCGGCTCGACATCAAACTCTTGCCGTTAGCAAGAATGATGTACTCGTTCCCGCGACGCACCAATTTCAGGGTGGTGTCATCGCCAGAAAAAGCCTGCCCAATCAAATCCAAATTATTCACAACGAGATGTTACAGGCAGGGGCGGGGGTTCACCACCCGGCCGATGTGGCCGTGGGTGTTCCGCCCGTCAAAAGCGCGACACATTTTTCAACATTCACTTCTTAGGCGTCAATTTCAGCCGCTCGCGTCGCGCCAACGCAGCCTTGAGAAGATTTTTGAGCGCAGCATTCCCCAAATCCGCTTCGCTCTTAAGCTTCACGTGCCGATGCAGTTTGCCAGTGCCCTCAAGAATCTTTTTCGGATCAGGCAATTCCATTGCATAAGCGATTCCCAAATTCACGCCCGCCTTCGTAGGCATCAACATGCAAACCTGATCCGCATAGCGCACGCTGTAACCAAATCCAATAATCCGCGCCTTGACGTCAACCATCTCAGTGATATCCGGAATCATTCCCAACACAAAATCCCGCGCCGCCAGCGCCAAACCACGAATTTCCGGCGCATACAAAGCAAGAACCGCATCAACATCTTTACCAGGAATATTTTTCTTCGCACTCATCGGCGGCCAATTCCCAACTCTACTTCTTTCCCGCCCGCGCTTTTCCCTTCGCGGAAATGGCGTACTTCTTCTCGCGCCTCATCGTCTTCACAAATTCCACCCGCCGAAAACGCGACCCCGACCAATCCTCATCGATAGCCACCGCCCGAACACATTCAAATCCGCGAGCCCCAAGAGCGCGCCAGCCATTATCGCGTCCAATCTCGCTCTTATATTTCTTAGAAGTCCCCTTCGGATAAGCGAACCAGACCACCGCATCGCCCTTAGCCTTGCGGGCGATAATTTTCGCAAGAGTATCCACTTCTTTTTCCGTGGCGACGAACGCTAGCGAAAACTCAATGTCGCCAACAACATCCAAGTCGCGCAGCACAGTAACGCCGCGAAGCGCCCGCAGCTCCGGCTCAAAGCTCGCCGGCGCGTTCAACACCACGATCTGTTTCTGATCCTTCAAATTCATTTTTTCAAAAGTAGATGCCATACCCCCCGCCCCTCCGTGGCGTCCCAAATTTCAGCATCTCGAACTCAGCACAAAACAATTGCCATCCGGATCCTTAAATGCCGCCGCCGTTCCCCATTCTTCGCGCGTCGGCTCCATCACAAACTGCACTCCCTTACTCTTCAACTCGCGTGCCGTCGCCTCCACATCATCCGCCCAAAAAGTAACATTCATATTTCCGCCCGGCTTCATCTCTTCCCCAAATCGAAACAAAACCACGCGCGTCTCCGCGCCAGGAATGCCCATTTCGATCCAGCGCTGCTCGTCGCTAAAAGGCTGATCGGTTACCAGCCGGAATCCGAGCTTCTCGGTGTAAAAAGCCAGCGCCCGGTCCTGGTCCGTCACCGGAATGCTAGCGAACTTGATTCCTCGAATCATGGCTCCTCCCTCCTGTCGTATCGCCACGAACCCGCGCCGCGGAACGAGGCACACGCCCCGGGTAAAATCCAGCGGCCGCCGGCCATTCTGTTGCAAGTCGCTTCCCGTTTGCAATGGACTATGCTACTAATCAGTATAGTAATTAAGCCATCCGCCTACTCAAGCGCCGCAACCTGATCCGCATCACCAAAGCTTCCGCGACGTCAGTCCCGCAATATGAGTTGATTCGCCACTGGGTACGCAGACGAGCAAAAAGCGCAAGAAACGACTAACGAACTTGGACGCCAGGCGGCGCCCAAGTTTTTGCGAAAAGCGACTTCTTACGCGGAAGCACTGAACTTATCTCGAAGCCTCGTCAAGGCCAAGCGCCCCAGTCGACGGATCGACCCGATAGCGAACCACGCCGGCCGACTTCAATTCCGCCACGTCAACAAAATGACCGGAAGCATCCACAGAAATCGCCCAAGGCCCTTCTCCAGCACTCTCCATCGGAAAAGGAGAACCGCGCACGGCAGAGAGCCGGCCACTCGACGCATTAATCAAATATGCGGAAACATCGCGCGATTGCAGATTGGCTGCATAAAGAAATCGCCCGGACGAATCCACTGCGAGCCACAGCGGTCCGCGCGATGGCGCACTCGAAAATCTGCCCACGCTCTGTTCCTCGCCCGAATCCAGCACGCGAAACACAGAAATCGTGTCATCCAGCGCGTTGCCGGCAAAAACGTAGGTGCGGTCCGCGCCGGGATAATTGACTGTCAAGACGCGAAAGCTCCCGCGAACCGACATGTTGCTCTGCGCAGACGCGGTCACAGTCAGCACCGTAGAGCCGCTGACAGATTTAACCTTCGCTCCGATCGTCGTCGTACCGGCCGCGAGAGCCGTCGCCACTCCGGAATCATCAATCGTAGCGACGGTAGTGTCCGAAGACGTCCAGGTCGTGCTGCTTTCGGGCTCTGTCGCCGTCGAGCCATCGCTGAGCGTCGCATTGGCGACGAAAGTTTGCATGGCGCCGACAGCGATCGTCGGATTGGCAGGAGTTGGGCTTACAGTTTTGATAGTTATGCCGCTGCCGCCACCATCGAAAAGATCCAACGGATTGCCGAAGCAGCCGGCCAACCCAATCGCGGGAAGCAGCGAAATAGCAAAAAGAAACGTGAAAGCGCGTTTAGGCAGAAGCACACCCGAAAGTCATGTCGATATCGTGCCACAACGCACCGCGAGCAGCCTGTCGTATTTTGAACTGCGGACCAAGTGGTTAGCTAGCTCAATCGATGGAAGCAAACATCGCGCACGCGAGATGCGCCCCGCCTACCGCTCACGAGTGATTCAACGAGAAAAATTTCAGCAGACGCGTGCGGAATATCTCATTCTTCGCGCAGCGCGACCAGCGGGTCGACGCGAGTAGCTCGCTGCGCCGGGATGTAGCAAGCAAAAAGAGCCACCACCGCGAGAATTCCCGCCACAGAGACAAACGTAATCGGATCGGCCGGCTCCACCCCAAAAAGCATCGAGCGGAAAAGCCGCGTCACAATCGCAGCTCCCACAATCCCCGAAGCCAATCCAATCACGATCAACCGCGCGCCCTCTGCCAACGCCATTCGCAAAATATCCAATCGCTGCGCCCCAAGCGCAATCCGTATGCCCACCTCATGCGTCCGTTGGCTGAACGAATACGCCATGACGCCGTAAATCCCAATCGCCGCCAACAACAACGCCACCGTCGCAAAAACTCCCAGCAACTCCAGCGCAAATCGCCGGTCCGCCACCGATCGCGCAATGATCTGATTCATCGAGCTGATGCTGTGCACGGGAATATTCGGATCCACTATTTCCACTTCCTGCCGCACCGCTTCGCCGAGTTCTTCCGCGCCCATCGGGCTACGCAGAAAAACCACCGCATTCACCGGCGCAAATTGCCCCATGGGGACATAAATATGCGGCACGCTCGGCGCATCAAATCCATCCGAGCGCACATCGCCCGCCACGCCGATGATGCTCACGCCTTTCAATCCCGCCCCAAATCCAAATTTAATATGCTGCCCAACGGGATTCTGATCCGGCCAATAACGCCGCGCCAGCGTCTGATCGATCACCGCAACGGTTTGCGTGGTGCCCGTATCAGCATCGGTGAAATTTCGCCCCGCAATTAAAGGAACTTCCATCACGCCAAAATATCGCGTATCCACCACCGCAATGTCCGCCGTCGGTTTTTGGTCGGATTCGGTGACGCGCCCGTCAATCGTAAAGAGCGAATAATTCCGCCCCGAGTTCATCGGCAAAGTATCGTTGCCGGCAATCGAAGCCTGCTCCACTCCCGGCAGCACCGAAACGCGTCGATAAATTTCCCGCAGCAGGTCGCCGCGCTTTTCCTCGATGGCATAAGGATCGTTCGCCGGATCATTCGAAATCGGAATCCAGATTTGCGAGGTGGCCAAATGATTCGGATTGTAGCCAGGACGGACTTCCAGCACGTGCCAGAAACTCCGCAGCAGCAAACCCGCGCCAGCCAGCAAAATGATCGATAGCGCGATTTCCGAAACGACCAGCACGCGCGAAAGCCGCGTATGCCTGCGGCCAGCGCCCATTCCGCGCGCCCCTTCTCTCAAATTTTCTATTTGATTGGGATTGGCGGCCTGCAAAGCCGGCGCCAACCCAAAGAGCACTCCGGTAACAACGGAAATCAGAAACGCGAAAAGCAGCGCCCCCGCGCTGATATCTACTTCATTCAACCGCGGAATATCCGCGGGTGCCAAACTGATGATGGCATTCTTCAAAAACAAAACCGTAACGATGGCCACGACGCCAGAAATCAAAGCTAGCAGCGTGCTTTCTGTAAGCAACTGCCCCGCCAGCCGCCCCCGGCTCGCGCCCATCACCAATCGAATGGCAATCTCCCGCCGCCTTCCCGAAGAGCGCGCCAAAAGCAAATTCGCGATATTCACGCAAGCAATTAGCAGCACAAATCCCACCGCGCCGAATAAAATAAATAGTTCCGTCCGCTGCGGCCCCACCAAGTCTTCTTTTACTTCCACCAAACGCACGGTCCACTTCGCCGCCGCCGGATAATCGGCTGGATATTGCCGCGTGAGTTCCGCCACATAAGCATTCAGTTGCGCTTGCGCCTGCGCCACCGTCAATCCCGGCTTCAATCGCCCAATCGCCCCGGGAATAAATCGCGCGGATCGTTGCGGCGGCTCAGGAAACGGTTTCCCAGTAAATCCGGTAGCGGCCCAAACGTCCACATCGGTGTTCAACGTCGGCCCGGGATGCCGAAAGCCGGCAGGCATCACGCCGACAATCGTATAGAGATCGCTATCGAGGCGCATTTTCCGCCCGAGAATTTTCGGGTCCCCGCCATAATTGCTGCGCCAAAATCCGTCGCTGATCACCACCGGCTCAAGAAATCCCGGCACCGCATCCTGCTGCGTGAAAACGCGCCCCATCTCCGGCCGCGCCCCCAGCAACTCAAAATAATCAGGACTGGTGACCAAACTCTCGGCGCGTACCGTACGATCCCCGCCGCCCACTGCCGAATTGCTCGGCGCCACCGCCGAAATTCCCTGAAACACTCCCGAGCGACCCTGCAAATCCCAAAGTTCTGGCGCGGACATGCCGATGTCCTGCTCGTTCGGTCCAAGCTGGTCGTCATAAATGCGTACGAGCTGTTCAGGATGCGGAAACGGCAGCGGCCGCAGCAGCACAGCGTACACCACGCTGAACGTCGCGACGTTCGCGCCAATTCCCAGAGCAAGAGTGAGGATGGCCACCAGCGCGAAGCCGGGACTTTTCAGCAGCCCGCGCGACGCATAGCGCAAATCCTGAACGATTGTGACCATGGCTACCTCCCAAGTGCGCGCCCCGCGTGCGGCAGACGCAAGTATTCCGTTGGCTATATGGACGAACGAAGCGAAACCTTAGTTAGCAGAAAGATTCGAACGGCAGGAGAATTGCCGATGAATTAGTAGCCGAGATGGTGCAAATATCCAACGGCCACCGCTGCAATCAGACAGTAAATTCCAAAAAGATACCAGCGCCCGCCTTCCAGCCAACGGCTCAACCATTTCAGTGCAAGCAGCCCGGCAAGAAACGCAAACACCGCACCAAGCAAGCTCGGAATTATCGCCGACGAGATAGTTGCCGCTCCCTCCGCATGACTGGCCTGCACCACGCGCAACAATTCCCGCGCCACCACCACCGGAGTCAAAACCACCGCTAGCGCAAAACTAAACATCTCCGCCCGCGATTTCGCCACTCCCAAAAGCATCCCCGCCGAAATGGTAGCCCCCGATCGCGAAAATCCCCGAAACGGCAGCGACAACCCCTGAACAGCCCCAATCAATCCCGCGTCTCGAGCGTTCAAATCCCGCGTGCCAACGGAACTCGCAGCCGTCTTTCTTTTTTCCAGCAACCCTGTCACCAAAATCAAAATGCCCACCAAGGCCAGCGCCGGCGCCACAAGTTCCAGATGATTGAACAGGTCCTCGATCTGCGCGTGCGGCGCCCCGCGAAAATAAGTCTTCTCGATAATTTTGATAATCGCCCCGCCAATCACTCCAGTCAAAAAGGTAGCCAGCACCAAGTACCACGCAATTTTCTTGAAAGCGTCGATGCTGGCGAAATAAACCTCGCGCCATTGCCGCCAAAAATAAACAATCACCGCAAACATAGTCCCCGTATGCAACATCACCAAAAGCAAAGTCATACTGGGCGAAGAAGGATCCAACCCAAGCAGTTTCTCCGCCACCACGACGTGCGCCGAACTCGAAACCGGCAGCAATTCCGCGAGCCCCTGCACCACCGCCAGGATAAGAATATAAAGAAGTGGCATCCCGACATTGTAAGCCAGCAGCGCGCAGATCGAAGGCGGCAAAAAAAAGCTCCCGCTTTCATCACGCGTTGTGCTTCAGACTTGGAAGCTCAAATTGCGGCCAGTTATTCGGGGCTCAGGCCGATCCTAAGCATGTTTCTAGGGGGTGCTGTTTTGTGTCGGGTAGAAAAGGCCTCCGTGGTTTGTTTTCAATGGATTACGGCGATTTCTATTGTTTTTGGTGTATCGAGTAGAAAAATTGGGTTCTCGGGTGCGCCGGCAGGCGTTCTTGTTGTGCGCGGCGGTGGCGGTCATTCGCATTTTCCCGCGGTAGGGTAGCAGCGTTTGGCGTTGCGGAGAATAGCGCTAGTGGCGGAACTACTTAGGGATGCGGCCTTCCGGTTCGCGCGAGGTTTCGGGGTATTGATGAGGTAGTTTGATGAGCATCGTACCCCGCAAATGATGGTTTCCTCTAGCTCGGCTTGCGAAGATGATCCAGAACGGGGAATAAAATCACAGCCACGCCGGCATTCACCGCCGAAGCGATCAGCAACTTCCAACTGAAATACGGCGTGGCGCGCGCCAACATCACGTGATCCATCAAAGTGAGCAGTATTTGATGAAAATGAAAGAAGACCAACACCAATCCAAAGCGGCTGACGGGATGCTCGGTATCGATCCGGCCGCCAAACGACGACGCCACATAGCCAACGAAAGTCTTCGCAATCCCATAAAACCCGATGGGCATCTGGCTGACAGCATCCTGCAAAACCCCAATCCCCATCCCTAAAAGCAAACCAGTCGCGGGATTCCGCCGGCTCAACGAAAAATAAATCGTTACCAGCAACGGCAATTCCAGCAATCCCGCCCAGCTACCGAATTTATTCAGAAAGCCCTGCAGCACCAGCGCCAGAAAAGCCACGCCAACAACGGCGCCGCCGTAAAACTTGTGCACCTCAATGTGCTGTTCGATTTGTGCCCGCGAACTCATATGCTTGATTCGTCGCCGCGCGTCATTGCTGCGGCGGCGCGGCCGTCTCCGTCGCCGGCGCTTCGGTCGCTTCCGCCGGCTTCTTCAAAGCCACTTCCTGCTGCGTCATCAGCACGATCACGTCTTCCAGCCGGTCCAATCGCGCCGCCGGCTGCACCGTAATCACCTGAAATGGATTTCCCTGCTTCACCGACGTCACCGTACCCACGGGCAAATCCTTGGGGAAGATCTTGTCCTCTCCCGAAGTCACCACCAGTTCGCCGGCGTGCACCTTCTCGTCATTGGCGATGTATTCGAGCCGCAGCAGCGGATCGCTCGTACCCTTCACCACTCCATGCGTCCGCGTCTCCGAAAATAGCGCGCCCACGCCGCTATTCTGATCGTTGATCAGCAACACCTGCGCCGACCCCGGCAACACTTCCACAATTTTTCCCACCACGCCGTCCGGAGTAATCACCGGCAAATTCCGCCGCAGATGATCATGCTCTCCGCGATTGATAAAAATCGTGCGGCTGGCCAAATCGGCGCTCGCACCAATCACTTGCGCCACCAGCATGGGCACGTCGGTATGCGATTGCTTGAAATTCAGCAGGCCAGCAAGACGATCGGCTTCCGCCGACTTGCTCTCCAGCTCGCGATTCCGCAACTGCAGTTTGTCCACCTGCGCCCGCAGGAATTCGTTCTCCGCGTGCGTATGCCGCAGATCGATGTAATTCCGCCAACCGCCGCGCACGGTATAAATCGACCAAGTGCCCGCGCGTTGCAGCGGCGTCAAAACTTCCACGGACCACACACGCAGCAAACGCACATCGTTCTCGCGTTTGATCTGAAACGCCAAAAGCAAAACCTGCACCAATACCACGGTAACAAGTAAAGGAAAGGGTCTCTGCCGTGAAGGAAATTCAAGCATCGGTCTCTCTGCGTCCAGTTAAAGCTAATTCCACTCTGAAGCAATCACACGCGCCGCAAGACAACTCCGGCGGTACGAAAACCCGCTAATCGATTGACACGAGCCGCAGGAGCCGGAAATCGCTAAGCATTTTCCCGGTTCCGAGCACTACCGACGCGAGCGGATCGTCCGCGATCGAGACGGGCAAGCCCGTTTCCTCGCGAATGCGCTTATCCAAATTCTTAATCAACGCTCCGCCACCAGTCAGAACAATCCCGCGATCGCTGATGTCGGCCGAAAGTTCAGGCGGCGTGCGCTCGAGCGCCACGCGAATCGCGTTCAAAATCGTGGCAATACATTCCGAAAGCGCCTCGCGAATTTCGTTATCATCAATCGTCACAGTGCGCGGCACGCCCTCAATCAAATTCCGTCCCTTAACTTCCAGCGTAAGCGGCTTCTCCAGCGGATAGGCGGATCCAATCTCCATCTTGATCGCCTCAGCGGTCCGTTCGCCCACCAGCAAGTTGTACTTGCGCTTCAAATAATGCATCACCGCTTCGTCCATCTCATTGCCAGCCACGCGCACCGACCGCGAATAAACAATGCCGCTCATAGAAATCACGGCGATATCGGTAGTCCCGCCGCCGATATCCACCACCATGTTCCCCGACGGCTCCTCAATCGGCAGCCCCGCTCCGATCGCGGCGGCCATCGCCTGTTCCACGAGATAAACTTCACTAGCCCGCGCCCGATAAGCCGAATCCTGCACCGCCCGTTTTTCCACCGGCGTAATCTCGCTGGGCACACCAATCACAATCCGCGGATGCACCAACACGCGCCGGTTATGCGCCTTCTGAATAAAATAGGTCAGCATCTTCTCGGTGACTTTGAAGTCCGCAATCACGCCGTCCTTCATAGGCTTGATCGCGACAACATTCCCAGGGGTGCGCCCCAACATCTCCTTCGCCTCGCGCCCCACCGCCACCACTTCGCCCGTGTTCTTGTTGATCGCCACAATCGAAGGCTCGTTAACAACAATCCCCTTGCCCTTCGCATAGACGAGCGTATTCGCCGTCCCCAAATCAATCGCCAGGTCGGAAGAAAACAAACTGAACACCGACCGCATGCTGTAACCATTCTTAGTCAAGGAACAAACGCCTCCCCCCGGAAGCGGAGTAATTTCTCAGCGAACGCGGCCCCCGAGCTCGCCCGCCGGATTAGAAAAATCTAAGGAATCACGATCGACACGCGCTTAATCGCCGTCCCGCCGCGCCGATTCTGTCCGGTAATCACAATCGTCTGGCTGCCCTTGGTCATCGGCGGCGTAAAATAGTGGAAAGTGCCATCCGCCCGAAGATCCGCCACTTTTTCGCCGTTGATAATCAAGGTCGCGCCAGCCTCAGTACGCCCCGAAACTTCCACCATGCTGCCGTGCAATTCCGTACTAGTCACTTCGAGCAGCATATCCTGCTCTTTACCCTGCGCCACCAAAGTGAATTTGTAAGGATCGCTCAAATCGCTAGTGGCATCTTTGGCATCAACCGCGCGAACTTTCCAGAAATAATCCCCAGGCTCAAGCCCCGTAATATCGAGCGAAGTATCCGCCGTACGCTTCTCATAAAGCACCTTGCTGAAAAGCGTCGACCTGCTGATCTGCAGCAAATAAGTCTTAGCCGTAGCCACCGGCTTCCATTCAAAGTGAATCGGATCTTTCTTCGGGTCCGCCACAATAATCGGCTGCAAATTCAAAGGCGAAGTAAGCGCCGGCGGCGCCAACACCTGGTCTTTCGTAATCGTCCCATTCGTCGGAAATGTCACGCGTTCCCACTGCGCCACTTCCACATGCTCGCCGCCGCGTTTCATATCGGCACTGCCTTCGTTCACCGTCATCTGCTGCTGCTGCGTCTTCGGATCGCTACGCACCTCCGCCCGGCTATTTTCCCGCAGCGAAGCCACCGCATTCTCAAACGAAATATCAGCCTTCGACCCCGGCACATTCCAGGTCGGCGTAGCCAAATCCACCTGCCCAGCCTGAATGTGCACTCCAACGCGCGACGCCTTATCGGCATCAATCGTATTTTCTTCCACGGTCACCAGCGTATCGCCCTTCACCGTGTAAGTAGTCCCATCAGCAAACTGCAACCGCGCCACGCCCTCCGACCCTGTCTGAATCAAATCCCCTTTATCCAAAGTCAATTGATAATCCGCATTCGCCCACTGCACCGAATTGACCTTTTTCACCTGCACCTTGCCGTCCAAATTCACAAAGCGCGCCTGCTTAGCAGTCGGCGCGCCAGCCGGCGCGTCAGGCCGCGTCAACGAGCTAGCAATCTTGTTCAACACACTCCCAGAAGCCCCAGGAAAAACCAGATAAGCAGCCCCCGCCACAATCGCAATAAAAAGCAGCACCAAGATCACCACCGTTTTATAGGTGACCGTGTGCCAATACACCTCCACCTTCTGTATTTTAGGCTTCGCAGACGCAGCTATCTTGGTCTCAATCATCGGAAATTGTGCCAATTCTGGAATCTAGCATAGGGGTATCACCCGCACAACGAACGCAAAACCACCCAATGCGAATCCGCCAACACACAAGCCCAGTAGGCGAGGGTCTGGTGTATAGACCCTCCCGCCTTTCGGCCCTCTTATCTTTATTGTGGGTGAATTATCGAACCGACCTACAAATACCGCTCGCGCAGGACGCGCAAATGATGCTCCACATGCCCCGCAATAATAAAGGCCACCGCTCGCACCGTAAACGGGTTGCCGCTAGCCACCCCGCGGCGATCCCAAGATTCTGCCGCCAAATTGCGAAAGAGCGATAGGGTAGACCGCCGCACGTCGCGGAATTCCTCAACGTGCGCAGCCCAAGGAATCGCGTCCGCATCAACCCCCGCCGCAGCGATATTCTGATCGAACCCCGGCAAAGGCTCAGCAAATCCCCTGGCGAACCAAAGCCCTCGGAACGCGAAAGCCCGCTCTGTATCACTAACGTGATTCAAAACCTGGCGAATACTCCACTTCTCGGGCGCATAACGCGAGAGCGATTTTTCATCAGAGATGCCCTCGAAAAATTTCGGCACGTCGCTCAGTTGCCGCTCGATCGCCGCGAGCCCATCATCGCTGCTCACCGCATCGATGTAGATGGAATAATACGCCGCTGCTTCGTCCGCGCCAGGCCGCCGATTCATGAAACAAGTTTACCTCAAGCCCCAGCGTCCCGCGCGCAGCATCGGCCGATCTACTCGCAGAAAATCTGCACACGCTTGCCGTTGCCCTTGTCCACATCAATATGCATATCTTCGATGGAACTAGTCATCGCGCCGAGAGTAGCGACGTCAATCCCCAGATCGGCAAGCTTCTCCGTCACACCCAGCGGCAAAACCGCCATCAACCGCGAGCCGGTTCGCGTGAAAGCCAGCGGCATTCGAATATTCACCGCCTCATGCCCGGGCCGCTCGACGACAATCCGCATCACGCGCGGCTGCTTCGGAGCCGTCCCAGCATCGCCCGTTTTTTCCTTCGCGGATGCCTCAGCGCCGCAAGCGTTCAGCTTGTCGAGCAGTTTCTCAGCGTCTCCCGCCGAAATTTTTCCCTCTGACAGCATTTCCAGAATTCTTTTCGTTTCCGCGGACATAGCCCTTCCCTCCTGAAAGATTTCAACTCAACTTTTCGAGCGCTTCCTCGACAGTCATCTCGCCGCGCGCCAATTGTTCCAGCACATAGAGATTGGGCGACGGCCCCTGAAAGCTGCGATCCAGCGACGCGGCGATCGAGTTCAGCCGGTTCTTAACCGTGGGATAGCTAATATTAAAGATGCTTTCCATTTTCTTGAGCGAGCCATGATGTCGGATGAACGCGATCACAAACGCCTGCTCATCCAGATTCAAGCTGCTCAATGGAGACAGCGCGAAGCTGCCCTGCATCACGAAGCTACAGGTAGGGCAGGCCATTCGAGATATGGTGAGAGGCCGCTTGCAGTCAGGACAGTTGGCGTTAGCAATTTCCATAGAAACCTCGTAAACATCAACAATATGAATCTAAACATTGATAAAGTCAAGTACAAAATCAATTTAACTTAGTATCAGCGCACATCGCTCCCCTTCCCCTCCCGCCGCCCGGCGAGTGGCTCCGAATCTCCTCCAACTCGCTGATTTGAGTTTTTACGAAGACGCGGAAGGGGCTATACTCCGCGGCGTGACGCAAAAACAAAAAGCCGTAGTCCTACTGAGCGGCGGAATGGATTCCTGCGTAACCGCAGCCATCGCCCGCGAAACTCATCGACTCGCCTTCCTCCACGCCAGCTACGGCCAGCGCACCGAGCACCGCGAGCGCCGCGCCTTCGACGAAATCTCAGATTTCTACGACGTCCCCGAGCGCCTGGTCATCCGCCTCGACGCACTTTCGCAAATCGGCGGTTCCGCTCTCACCGATACGCGAATCGAAGTGCCGGAAGAAGGAATCAATCCCCGCAAAATTCCCATCACATACGTCCCGTTCCGCAACGCACATTTTCTTTCCGCGGCAGTGAGTTGGGCGGAAGTAATCGGCGCGTCAGCAATTTTCGTGGGCGCGGTAGCCGAAGACAGTTCCGGCTATCCAGATTGCCGCCCAGAGTATTATGCGGCGTTCGAAAAAGTGATCCGCGCGGGCACGCGCCCGGAAACGCACATCGAAATCGCCACGCCGGTAATCGCCATGCGCAAAAAT
>JABDFR010000043.1 GCA_013286465.1 Acidobacteriota bacterium
GGAATAGCGGCCGAAGAATAGGGCGGCGTCATCGGTGCTGTCGAGGTGGAGTCTTACGATTAGCGTTAGTTGCTTGGATTTTGCGTCTTCGAATACTGCGTAGTGGTCGCCGTTCCACGTGGGTGCGGTTTTTTCGGCTTGCTCGTCGCCGACGAATTGTTTCAGCACTTCGCGTAGGCCGAATTCTCCCAGGACGTTTTCTTCCAGTAGCTTCCAATCCGCGGGGGCTAGGCCTGCCCACTTGGGCAGACTTACGATCGCCGGCTTGATTCCTTTTAGATAGCGGTCGGGGTGGATGATTTGCGAGGTGGAGACTGGAGGATTTTCGAAAATTTCATGGAAATCTTTCCAGCCGGAATTGGCTTTTAGGAATTGCTGGGTGAAATTGGTGCCGTCTAGATAGGGAAAGAGGAGCTCGTCGCGAACGATGATGGGGGCTTTTGAGAGTAGCGGATCTTTTTCCATTTCGGCTACGGCGCTGGAGCGGATGTAATTGGTGATGTCTGGGAGATCGCGGACGGTGATTTTTGATTCCAGGAATGAGTAATCGAGCATGGCGGCTACGGCGGAGCCTTCGCTTACGGAATCGCGGGCGAGTTCGGCGTCGTCGTTGGGGCGGGCGGCTTTGATCCATTCATCGAGGTGGAAGGATTGATCTACCAGGGCGTGGGTTAGTTCGTGGGCCATTACGGTGCGTTGCTCGTCTACTGGAATCCAGTCGGCTATGTAGAATTCTTTTTGCTTGGGGTCGTAGAGACCCGCGACTTGATCGGTTAGGACGTCGAGCATGAATTTATCTAGCGGGAAATCCTTGGGGATTAGGCCGAAGGCTTCGAGGGCTTTTTGATCGGCGTATTTCTCGCCGGGCTTTTTGTCTTCTTCTTCTTCGCGGATCAGGTATTCGCGGATTTCGGATTTACTGCGGAGAGTTTTTTTGAGCGGTTCTTTGATGGGGAGATCGAGCATGTTGCTCATCTCGTGAAGGACTTCGTCGGCGGCCTTCATGAATTCGGGGTTGCCGTGATCGATGGGCTTGGCATCGGCGGAGGGCGGAGGAGTTGTTTCAGGCGGAGACTGTTGGGCGGAGAGAATCGGTGAGAGTGCCGGGAGGATGAGTAGCGTTGAAAAGAAGGTACAGAGCCTAAAAGACTTGAGGTTCATGTTTACGGGCGCCCCAGTGACTTGGAATTGTCGGAACAGAATAGCAGGTTTTGGGCAAAAGCTGCTGCCAGGGGGAGGCGGTCTATAGCCGGTTAGGTGCGCAGGCGGTTCGCGATAGAGTCGCTAAGTGCCCAGCGCTAAAGCGCATCCATGTGGGCGGCAGGTTTTCGGAGCGCTGAAGCGCTCCTCCCCGCATGAATGCGAAGGCTCCCACCCGAGCCAAACACCATGCGCTGGACCGTTCGGCCAGGAATTGTGAAGGCTACGTAGTTTTTGGAATCGTAGTGGGACTCTCCACAGATTGGTGGAAGTCGTGTTCTGTTTGCGGAACAGGCTATTGCGTCTCTGCTATAATCGGCCCACATCACAACCCGCCACGGGGTGCGTTTGGGGGTCACATGCAGCCCGGCAATTGTCTCAGAAAGGTGCGCGAGCGGCTGGGGCTCACGTACCGGGATGTCGAGCAATCCAGCTATGAGCTGGCCAGCAAGCACGGCCGCGCGGAATTTGTGATCCGCATAAGTCGTTTGGCGGATATTGAAAATGGCGGCGTCACGCCGACGCTGCATAAGTTGTACACGCTGTGCGCGCTGTACCAGCTTGACGTATTTGAAGTGTGCCAGTGGTATCAAATTCCCCTTGATGAGCATTTGCGGGACGGGTTTGCCTGGGGCGCGAAAAAGACTCATCTCGGAGCTACACCCTACCGGCTGCGAATTCCTTTGAAGTTCGATCCTGCCTGCGATCCGCGGCGCACTGCCAGCCTTACGCGCATGGTGGAATCCTGGGGTGAATTTGAAGGCGCAATTATGGATGGGCCGAAGCATCGCTACGGATTTGTCGGCACCGAGGATTGCTGGATGGATCCTCTGCTGCGCCCCGGATCGCTCGTACTGGTTGATCCGAATCAGCGAGCGATCGAGCTTGGTCCGTTCCGCAACGAATTCGAGCGGCCGATTTATTTTGTGGATTTGCGCACCGCGTATCGGTGTTCCTGGTGTACACGCGATGGCGACAATTTGGTGCTGCATCCGTATGGTCTGTCGGCGCGGGCGCCGCAATTTTATCGCTGGCCCGATGATGCGGAGATTGTAGGACGTGTAGTGGGAGTGGCTATGCGGCTGCCGGAACGGCAGCAATAGGCGCGACGGAAATGAGATCGAGAAGCAGGCGGAAATTGGAGTAGAAGAGATCGCGCAAGTATTCGGGCGTACCTAGCGGGACCAGCATCCGGTAGACGTCGAGTTCCAGCCAGCGTCCGGCAATTTCTGACGGATCCCCTTCGAGACCTGCAAAAAAGCTGCGTAGGATGCGTTCCTGCTTTTCGAGCGGTATCTCCAGAATTTTCTGAAAGATTTCCTCGTGACAATAGAAGAGCGCTTCGTGAACTGCCGGGGAGGAATAGAGGGCTTCCAGGCCTTCGTGTTTGTATTGGCCGGAGATTAGATCGCGGAGCGTGGCGATGTGCACGAGACGGCCGAAATCGCTGGGGATGGCCGCGAGAGTGGTGGAGGTGAAGTCGTCGATGATGCGTTGATATTGGTGAAAGCGTTCAAGAGATTCCATTTTCCCGCCTGTTCCGATTTCTGAACATTTCTGACCGCGAATTCATAGGGCTCCTTCCACGCCGGAAGCTGCGTGGCTCAAGGAGGAATTCAACCTATGAACCGAAATTCGCTGTTCGTTTTGCTGGGCCTGATTGCTGTAGTGATGCTACTACCGGTAGGCGCTCCCGTCAACGCTCATTCGGTAAACAGTCAACCAGGTGCGGGGTTTTTCTTTGATGGGAATGGCACGCCGCCTCCGCCTTTTCCTAATTTTGCTGTGGATGGCAACGGGACGCCTCCGCCTCCCTTCCCGAATCTTGGGTTTGATGGCAATGGGACGCCTCCTCCACCCTTCCCCAATTTTGCCGTTGACGGTAACGGAACGCCTCCGCCTCCCTTCCCGAATCGTGGATTTGATGGGAATGGGACGCCGCCTCCGCCTTTTCCCAATTTGGCACTAGATGGTAACGGGACGCCTCCACCTCCGTTTCCGAACTTTTTGGGTGCGGGATTCTTGGCTTGATTTGAGGGTTTGAGTTTGGGGCGGAGGCGCCGGGCTTCGCATCGAGTCGGCTGACGGCTTGGTGCGAAGTATCCGGGGCTAAAGCGCATTGTTAGCGGCGGGGCTATTTCGGGGCGGTTCTCGATCGACACGATCGGGACGCAAAAGGGGCGGAAGCGAGCGCTCTCCCCCTAGTGAAGTGGGGGGCGGTATCGGGTTTGCGGGCTGCGGGCCGGAGACGATCACGCGATCTTGGCTCGCCGCTCACAAACGCTGGCTAGCAGCCGGGGCTACATAACTGGGTTGCGCCGTCGTGGATTGTGGATGTGGGTTTTATATTCTTCGTCGGAGCCGGCGGGACGCCAGCGCTACGCTAGCGCGGGCACTCTCGGATGTAGGCGCGATTGCGGTGGGGTGGCACAAAAACGCCGGCTGGCAGCCGGCGCTACGGAGCGGAGGGGCGGGTTTCGATCTGGCAATATTAAAGATTACTTAAAGTGTACTTGCATGGTATAATTCGGGCCAGGCGCCATGCACTTTGACGAAAACATCGTCCGATGGACGTTGGGTCTTTGCCTGGATATTGTTGTGGCGATTTTTGCGTTGCGGAGTGGACTGTTCAAGCGCCTGCCGGTTTTTACCTGCTATCTCTTCGTTGTGGCCGCGTGCGATTTCGCTTCGACTTTGTGTAGAGTAATTTTCCCGGTGCGGTCGTTTCCGGTGTTTTACGAGTATTGGGGCGGGCAGGCCATTATGATGGGCATGCGTGCGGCGGCTGTGGCGGAAATTTGTTTCCGGGTGCTGGGGCCTTACCTGGGAATTTGGCGGTTGTGCCGAATATTTTTGGCTGGAGTGGCGCTGTTTTTGCTTGTGAGTGCGGGGTATGCGGCGGTTGGGCAGCAACATTCGATGACCGTTTTTATTACATTGCTGCAGCGGGGGTTGGAGTTGGCGATTGCCGGGACGCTGGCGTTCGCTTTCGTGTTTGCAAAATATTATGAAATAAAGCTCGAGCGGTTCATGGTGTTGATCATTGGCGGGTTGATGTTTTACTCGGCTGTGCAGATTGGGAACAGCCAATTTATGAACGCGCTGAAGGGGTCGTACTACGAGTTTTATTCGGGGCTTACGTTGGTGGCGTTCACGATAACATCGCTGATTTGGCTGGCGGCGGTTTGGGAGCGGGTGCCGGCGATGGGGCCGGTGCGCGAGGTGTTGGCGGTCGATACGTTTGGGGCGTCGCGGCTGGAAGTGAATGCGCGGTTGCGGGAATTGAATGCGCGGCTTTCGGAGATTTTGCGGTGAACTTTACACCCCTATTTTTTGTGGTGCTGTCGGCGATCTTGCTCATCGTAGCAGGGTGGGTGGTCTTGCGGCCGTTGCGGGCGGAGGCGGAATTGGGGCCGGATCCTTCTACTAAGATTGAGACGCTTGTGGCGCGGCATTGCACGCACTTTGCGCAGATGCGGCAGGCTATGGCTACCGAGGATTTTGATTTTATACGGCGGCGATTGCCTAAGAAGGATGCGGCTCGTTTGCGGGGGGAACGGCAGCGGGCGTTGCAGAAATATTTGGATGCGATTGGGGAGGATTTTGCCCGGTTGGATCGGTTGGCGCGTATTTTGACATCTTTGTCGCCTAAAGTTGAGCGGCGGGATGAGTTTGAACGGTTGCGCTTGGAATTGCGATTTCGGATTTTGTTCCGGGCGGCGCGGGTGCGGGTGAGGTTGGGGGGCGGGTTGGGCGTGCCTACGCTTGGGCATTTGGCGGATGTGGTGGCTGGGCTTTCCCGGCAGGTGGAGACGCTTTCGGCTTGGCAGCGGACAGTGGAGAGTTCTTAGGATCTACTTGGAGTGCGGCAAATCCCTCTCGGAGTTCCTTGGTTTATTTTTCAATTTTAGATCTTGCTTACATTTTGCGCCGTGGTGGATTTCGGTTGTGGCTTTCATTGCTTTCGTCGGAGCCGGCGAGACGCCAGCGCTACGCGAACCGGGGGCTTTTGCGCTTGTCGGCGAGATCGCGGTTCGTTGACATAAATGCGCCGGCAGGGACGCCGGCGGTACCGATGCTTGGCCTTTGGGACAGTGCAAAAGGCGGCACATTGATTGTAAACGCTTCCGGCTTGCGGGCTTTCTCGCTGAGATAATGTTGGGAGTACTCACGATTAGCCAGGGGCTCAACTGTGTCTAGAGAACGCATTTTGATTGCTGACGACGAAGAGGCCATTCGCGAAGTCATTTCGACTTTGCTCGAGGCGAAGGGCTATGAGTGCCAGATTGCGCCTAATGGGCAGGCGGCGCTGGAATTCTTCCGGCAGCAGTCTTATGCGCTGGTGCTTAGCGATATTTTAATGCCGGAAATGGATGGGTTGAAGTTGCTGGCCCATTTGCGGGAATTGAATCAGGAAGTGCCGGTGATTATGGTCACCGCGATGCACGACATTCAGATTGCGTTGGAGGCCATGCGTAAAGGGGCTTATGACTATATTTTGAAGCCCTTTGAGAAAGATCAGCTGTATTTGAGTGTGCGTCGGGCGCTGGAGCATCGCCGGTTGGTGATGGAGAACCGGACTTATCAGAGCGATCTTGAGCAGTTGGTGGCGGAGCGGACGAAGCAGCTTTCGCAGACTTTGCGGGATTTGGAGCAGTCTTACGACTATACGCTTGAGGCTTTGGGCGGGGCGCTGGACGCTAAGGATGCTGAGACCGAGGGTCATTGCCAGCGGGTGACGGCGTTTACGATTACGATCGCCAAGGCGATGGGCATGGACAAGGCTACTTTGAAGCAGATTGCGCGCGGGGCTTTTCTTCACGACATTGGGAAGATGGGAATTCCGGATTCGATTTTGCGGAAGCCTGGGCCTTTGACCGCGGATGAACGAACGATTATGCGCAAGCATTGCGAAATTGGATTTGCGGTGCTGGAGCGCATTCCCTTTTTGAAGGATGCGGCGGAGATCGTTTATACCCACCAGGAATGTTATGACGGGACAGGTTATCCGCAGGGTTTGAAGGGCGAGAATATTCCGATGGGGTCGCGGATATTTGCTGTGGCGGATACTTTGGACGCGATGATTTCGGACCGGCCTTATCGGAAGGCTTTGCCGATTACTGTGGCGCGGGAAGAAATTCAGAGGAATGGTGGGACGCAGTTTGATCCTAAGGTTGTGGAGGTATTTCTTTCCATGCCGGATAGCCTTTGGTTGAAATTGCACCGGGAGGCTGTGGATCCGTTTAAATTGGCGCAATTGGAGCGGGTTTAGGTTCGGCGGTTTTTCCCAATTGCAATTTGGCCGAAGAATTTTGTCGCGCGATTTTGTGAGCCCGGCACATCGCGGCTTTGGCGCAATCTTGCATGAAGAGGCCCGGCATAAAGCGCGGGCCCTACGCTTGCTTGATTTTCGGTTCGTGGATAGTATTTCGTTGCGGAGGAAATTGCTGATGGGCTTGGTGGCTATTAAGACTTCTACTGGGACTGGTTATTGCGATTGCATTCACGGATGTTATGAATTGGCTAGTCTTCGGGATGAGGAGACTGGCAAGGGATTCTGTCCGGCTTGCGGGAAGGACCATCAGGAGATGAATAAGGGTTTGGGGATTGCTTCGCCGCCGCCTTCGAAATTGGAAATTGGGGCTGTGCCGAAATCGGTGGCGCCTGTGCCGGATGTGGCGGATCCGCCAGGCCGATTGCGATCCTGAGGCGCGCTTCCCTTTCCGCGAGTTTCGAATACTCCTTCCTGTTAATCAATCTGCGATGAATCTATACTTGTGGGGCTCGAGGCAATTGCCTCGAAATTCTAATTGGAGAAAATGCATGAAGCGATGGATCTCGGCACTATGCGGGATGGTGCTTCTGCTGGGGTTGGCCTTGCAGAGTACTGCGACCGCGCAGGATGAGCCGGTCATCGCCAAGACTACTTTGAAGGCGGGCGACGTCGCGCCGGATTTCACTTTGCTGGGGAACGACTGGAAGAAAGTGAAATTGAGCGACTATCGCGGGAAGAAGAATGTGATTTTAGCCTTCTACGTTTTGGCGTTTACTGGTGGTTGAACGAAGGAATTACAGGCCTATCAGGCTGATTTGGCCAAGCTCGAAGCTAGCGATACCGTTGTTCTTGGAATAAGCATCGACAGTCCCGCCGCTAACGCTGCTTTTGCAAAACAGATTGGCGTTACCTTCCCACTGCTTAGCGATATGAATCGAAAAGTTCTCGTGGCTTACGGAATTATGCGTCCGTATGACGTCGAGGGCGATAAGTATGAGTGGGCGGAGCGGACTACTATTGTGGTGGATAAAGAGGGGAAGGTTCAGCACGTGCAGCAGGGGGATGGAGCTGTGGATCCTGAATCGGCGCTATCGATTTGTACGGATCTGCACAAAAAGCACGGTTCGTAGTAACCTCTCTTGCAGTCAAACTCTGGGGCGGGCCTTTGGGTCCGCCCTTTTGAGTTTTCGGTATGGCTACCCGGACATCCATATTGGGAGTTGCGCGTCTTTTGGTGACGCGGCTTTTGCTGCCGCTTTTGTTGCTGGCGGGATTCATGGCCGTGTGTGCGGTGGGGTATGTACTGCTCGCGCGGATTGGGTGGGTGGATGCTTTTTTCTGGATTATTCACCCTAGCGCGATTGATCCGGGGCGGGTGAGTAAGGCTACTAAGATTTTTAGTATTGCGGTTTATGCCGGGGTTTTCTTTTTTGAGGTTTGGATTGCTGAGCGGGTGTTGGTTTCTTTGTTTCATCCGGAGGGTGGCGGGGTTTGGAGGACGATGATGATTGAGGTGGCGATACAGAATACGCGCAATCATTACATTCTTTGTGGGTATGGGCAGGTGGGGCGGACTGTTGTGGAGCAGATGCGCAAGGCTAATATTCCGTTTATTTTGGTGGAATCGAATGACGGGCTTTACCGGCAGCTTTTGAGTGAAGGGCTGCTCGTGATTCATGGGGATGCTAAACGGCATAGTGTTTTGGAGAGTGCTGGGATTTTGCGGGCGCGGGGGATTTGCGCTTTGATTGACAATGATGCGGACAATCTTTACATCACTATTACTGCTAAGACTTTGAATCCGAAATTGCGGGTTATTACTCGGGCTGGGCAGGAACGTTATGCGCAGGCTATGCGGAGTTCTGGGGCTGATGATGTGGTGATTCCGGAGTATGAGGGCGGATTGGTGATCGGGCGCTTGATTGCGGAGAAGGTTAAGACCGTTGGGATGTAGCGGCGCTAGTGAATCCGCCGTTGAGGTTTGCTTTTAGCGGATATTTGTAATCGTAAGATGCCGGAAGGGACGCCGGCGCTACTTTACTCCCAGATCTACTACTCGCAGGCTGTCTGGGAAGAACATTATTAGCATCATGCAGATGCAGAAGACCATGGCTGGGATTAGTAACAGGAATAGGCCTAGCTTTTCGAATCTTAGGTGCATGAAGTAGCTGATGATTAGGGCGGCTTTTACTAGGGATAGGCCTACCAGGATCGTTAGCATTAGTGGCGGGGCTAGACGTAGATACGCTAGGAACACTTCTATTCCGGTGAAGAGTAGCAGCCAGAACCAGACTATGGCGAAGAGCTTTTTGCTGCCTACTTCGTGAGTTTCGATTGCTGCTTCGTGTGCGCTCATTGGTAGGCTCCTAGCCTTTCAGATTTACTGACATCAAGTAGACCAGCGGGAAAATAAACATCCAGACTAGATCTACGAAGTGCCAGTAGAGGCCGCTGACTTCTACGTCGCTGGCGTCGTATTTATCGCTCTTGAAGCCTGCGGCTACGATCGCTAGATAGACTACGCCGATGGTTACGTGGAGCATGTGCAGACCGGTCAGGCCGAAGAAAGTGCCGCCGAAGAGCGGGACGCCCCACGGGTTGGACCACGGCGTTACGTGGTCAGTGACCATTAGCGTGTACCACTCGGTGGCGTGGATTACTACGAAGGCGGCGCCGAAAATCATCGTCCAGATTAAGTACTTGATCGTTTTTGCGCGATCGCCTCGGTGAGCGGCGGCTACTCCCAGCACCATGGTCAAGCTGCTGCTTAGGAGGATTAGCGTCATCAGCGTGGATTTCGCGATGGCTGGCCAGATTTCGAAGGGGCGCGGCCAATCAGGATTCGCCAGGCGCACGTAGGCGTAGGCTACGAGCAGCGCCGAGAAAGTTAGCGAATCGGAGATGATGAACAGCCACATGCCGAGCTTGTTGGAATTGATCGCGAAGGGGGCGCGTCCGCCCGACCATGCTGATTCGATGATGCCTTCGTGTTCTGCTTGGCTCACTTTTCACCGTCCCAGAGTTAGGAGTAAGAAGAGAAACACCCACAAGCCATCCATGAAGTGCCAGTACATTGCGACTACGCTTGATGATGTGGCGAGCGACATGCGGCGGCCTTTGTGAAACGCGACCGCTAGCAGCGCGCCGAGGCCGCCGAGAATGTGCAGGCCGTGCGCGGCGGTGAAGACGTAGAAGAAGCTGCTGCTGGGATTGGAGGCGAGATAAACGCCGGCGGCGTTTAGTTGACGCCAAGCGATTAGCTGGCCAACTAGAAAGAGAAAACCTAGGGCCGTTGTGACGTACCACCAGTGGCGGAAGCCTTGGAGGTCGTCGCGGAGAAAATGGCGGCGCGAGCGGCTTAGCGTGAAGCTGCTGATTATTAGGATTGCGGTGTTCACCCACAGGATGCGCGGAACAATTAACGCGCGCCAATCGGTGCCTGCGCCTTTGCGAACGATGTAGGCGCTGACTAGCGCCATGAAGAACATCAGGATGCCGCCGAGAGCGACGGTCATGCCGGTGACGTAGGCGCGTTGACGGCCTGGGGAATCGCTGCCGGAACCGCCGCCATTGCCGCCACCGCCGAATCCGCGAGGCGGTTTGCTGGGGCCTGAGGGGCCTCCGCGCTTTGGCTCGATGATTTCGACTACGTCGTTTACGCTGGCAATTGGCATGTTACAGCCTCATTTGCTCCGGGGGACTTCCTGGGGCGCGAGATGTTGCGGGACATAGTCTTCGGTGACTCCGGGGACGCTGAATTCGTATGGTCCGCGATAGACGCTGGGGTAGTGGCCGCCGAAATTATCGTGCGGCGGCGGCGTGGCGGTGGACCATTCGAGAGTGGTGGCGTGCCAGGGATTGTCGGAGGCTTTCGCGCCGTGCTTGAGGCTCCAGAAGAAATTCCAGAGGAAAATGAGCTGGCCGGCGGCGGTGATGAAGGCCGCGATGGTCATGAATTTGTGGACTGGTTGGAATTGCGCGAGATATTGCACGCCGGTGTAATCCGCGTAACGGCGAATGGCGCCTGCGATACCGATGAAGTGCATGGGCATGAAGATGCAATAGGCGCCGGCGAAGGTGATCCAGAAGTGGAGTTTGCCTAGCGGCTCGCTCATCATGCGTCCAAACATTTTCGGGAACCAGAAATAGGTGGCGCCGAAGATGCCGAAAATTGCGGCTACGCCCATCACCAGGTGGAAGTGAGCGACTACGTAATAGGTGGCGTGCAGGCGATTGTCCACGGCTGGTTGCGCTAGGAAAAGGCCGGAGAGGCCGCCGCTGATGAACAGCGAGACGAAACCCAGCGCGAATAACATCGGCGATGTGAATTGAATCTTCCCGTTCCACAGCGTACCTAGCCAGTTGAAAGTTTTGATGGCAGAGGGAACGCCGATGGCCATTGTGAGCACTGAAAACGCGAAACCGGAATAGGGGCTCATGCCGCTGATGAACATGTGGTGGCCCCAGACCATGAAGCCGAGGAAACCGATGCCGCACATGGCGTAGGCCATGGCGCGATAACCGTAGATGGGCTTGCGCGAAAACGTGGAGAGCAAATGCGATGCCACGCCCATGCCGGGAAGGATGGCGATGTACACCTCGGGATGGCCGAAGAACCAGAACAAGTGCTGCCAAAGAATTGGCGAGCCGCCTTTGTGATTTAGCAGCGTATCGGTGACGACTTCGCTGGCGGGCACGAAGAAGCTCGTGCCTGCCGAGCGATCGAGCAGCAGCAGGACCCCTGCGGCGAGCAAAACGCCGAACGCGAGTAGGCCGAGGATCGCGGTAACGAACCAGCCCCAGCACGTTAGCGGCATGCGCATCAGAGTCATGCCGGGCGCGCGCAAATCAATAATTGTGGCGATGAAATTCAGGGCGCCCATCAGCGATGCGCCGCAGAAGAGTGCGATGCTGACGATCCACATCGTTTGGCCCCAGCCTTCGCCGGGTCCAGTGACTTGGCCTAGGCCGCTGAGCGGGGGATATGCTGTCCAGCCGCTGATTGGGGAGCCGCCGGGGACGAAGAATGCGGCTATGATGGCGACGAAGGCTAGAAACGTGGTCCAGAAGGAAAGCATGTTGAGGCGCGGGAAGGCCATGTCGGCGGCGCCGATTTGGATCGGCAGGAAATAATTTCCGAAGCCGCTTTGCGGGGCGGTGGTGAGCACGAAGAAAACCATGATGGTGCCGTGCATGGTTACCAGCGCGAGATATTGCTCCGGCGTCATCTGGCCGCCGGTGATGAACGGCAGATGGGCACTGGGCCAGACGAGATGGAAGCGCATCAGCACCGACAGGACGATCCCCAGGCAAACGGCGGCCAGCGCGAGCAGGAAATACTGGATGCCGATGACTTTGTGATCGAGGCTGAAAACCCATTTGCTGATGAACCCTGTCGGCGCGGGCATGGCATGCGGCGCGGAATGGGCGTGCGAACTCATTCATGGCCTCCTGATTGCCGGGTGGTGCTGGTTCTCGGTGCGATCGCTTTAGCTGAGCTCATTGCGCGGATGCCTTTAGGAAGGCTGCGTAATCTTCGTCTGAGACTACGTTGAGCAGGCTGCGCATATGATAGTGGCCCAGGCCGCAGAGCTGCGTGCAGACTACTTCGTATTGGCCGATTTTTGTTGCCGTGAAGTGAATCGGGATGGCCAGGCCGGGGACGGCGTCTTGTTGCAGGCGGAGTTCGCGGACGTAGAAATTGTGAATTACATCTTGCGAGTGAAGCACGAGTTCGACTTGGCGATTTACTGGAACCGTGAGCGTCGGAACTACGATGTCATCTTTTCCGGCTGGGTCATTGGAATCCAGGCCTAGCGGATTGCCGGAGGAGGCGCTGATTTGCTTGGTGTCGATGCGGCCGAATTTTCCGTCGGGGCCGGCATAGCGGAAATTGAAGGCGAATTGGTTTGTGGTTACTTCTACTTGGATGGCGTTGGGTTCGGCTGGGGTGAAGCGGGTTTCGCCCCAGGCTTTGCGGCCTAGCAGGCCTAGACCTACGAAGAGGATGATGGTGGCGGAGGTCCAGATGACTTCTAGCGTGTTGTTGCCGCGGGTGAAGGCGGCTTTTTGGCCGCGGTCGCGGAAACGGAAGATGGCGTAGGCGAGGCCTAGCTGCGAGAGGATGAAGACTATGCCGGTGACCCAGAGAGTCATGTCGTATTGGCGGTCGATCATTTCACCGATGGCGGTGATGGCCGTGGGAGCTGGGTAGAGATTGGCGGCGAAGACATAGACCGTGGCTACCACCATGATGGTGATTAGCAGGGCGAGAAGTGCCGGAGTGGCGGCTGAGCCTTTGCTGCGCAAATCTCTGATTCGCAAATCTCTGTGCATCCGATTCGCTCCCATTTTTTCGCGCGCTCGCTCGCGTGTGGTGAGGTTGAGCGGGCGCTTCCTGTGCGCAAGACTGCGTATCATATCTGACGGCGCGTGAAATTCAAGTTGGTTGTGGAGATTTGGTTTAAGTAGCGCTGGTGTGGCTGCCGGCGCTTTTGAGTTTAATTCCGCTACTGCAAACCATTGGGCGCTGGCAAAAAACTTTAATTCATCGCAATTTGTTTTCGGATTGCTCGGTCCGCGAGCTTAGCCGTCTGCTGCTTTCGCGCTCGTTAGAGCCGGCAGGGACGCCAGCGGTACAACAGCGAAACCTTCTCTTTAATTTGCTTCGTGGTCCGTCCATGGTTTTGGGACTTGCGTACATTTGCGGTCGTAAGAGCCGGCGGGACGCCAGCGCTACGGGGGCCGGCGCTACTTTGCGCAGCGGAAGCCTATCGTTCCAGCGCGATCGCGGCCTGGAGACATGAGCAAATACTTTTCGTGTTCGTCCAGGCGGTAGGTCTGGGGGAAATACCAGAGGCTGCCTCTTGGTTGGTAGTAGGCGCCGCCGCGCAGGATTGCGGCGCGGGTGTGTTGGTCGCGGAATTCGTCGGTCCATTGCGAGATGTTGCCTTCCATGTCTAGGACGCCGAAGGGGCTGGCGCCTTTTTGGTAGGCTTCGACGTCTGTTGGCGGGCGCATGGTGCGATGGTGATCGGGTGGAGGCAATGCGTCGGGGAGCCAATCGTTGCCCCAGGGATAAATTTGCGCGGTGGTGCCTTGCGCGGCGTATTGCCATTCCCAATCGTGGGGTAGGCGCTTGTTGGCCCATTTGGCGTAGGCGCGGGCGTCTTCGATTCCAACCCACGTTACTGGTTTGTTGGCCCAGCCTTCGGGATAGGTGTTGTTGGCCCAGTGGCGCAGGAAATTGTGATCGTCGGCGGGGTGATAGTTTGTGGCTTCCAGGAATTTCTTGAATTCGGCGTTGGTTACTGGCGTGCGATCGATGTAGAAGGAATTTATGTGAATGCGCCGGCGGTGGAAGCGGCGCGGGGCGTCTTCCCACGGATATTGGACGTCTACGCCGGGGTCGTTGCCGCCTTCGATTTCTTTTCCGCTGACTTCGAAATCGTAATCGGCTTCCGGGATGCGGATCATTCCCGGTGGAGTTTCGGTTGGCGGTTCGGTTGGCGGAATTTCTACCATTGTCTGCGGGAGGAATTTCCATTCGCGCGAGTAGGAGCTTAGCGGGCGGGCTGAACGCTGCTTCATGAATGCGAGCAGCTCTTGGAGCTCCGGGCTTGGCGAATTTTCTTGCGTGGCCAGGACCGCGGCGAAGCCTAGACCTTCGATTGAAAATTTCAGAGTTGCTTCGCCGTCGCTGCCGATTGCTGGTTGCAGTTCTTCGCCGCGCCATAAATCGTAATAGTGCGTGCCTTCTCGGTGAGGGATGCGGAGTTGTTCGCCGTCCACGCCGTATTCGTTGCGATTGATGATGGTCCAGAGCGTTTGTTGGGCAGCGGGAAATTTGGTGGCGTAGATGCCGGCTTGCAGCGTGGGGGTGTGCGGCTCCCAGTTTGCGCTGACCAAATTTGCGGCTAGGGCTCGCTCGATGCGGGTGATGCGCAGGACGGTTTCGGCGTCGCGCGGTTCCATGGCGTACCAGAAGCCCCAGAGATTTTCCATGGTGGCGTAGCCGATGCCGTTGAAGAAAGCGTGTTGCAGGCTGTTGGTTTTGTCGCGGGTGAAGCGATCGGTGACGTTAATCATGTGGCGGGGCTCTAGCCACTTGGCTTGATTGACCATGGGGATGAAAGGATAGGGCGTGTCTTCCCAGGTGACCCAATCGTTCCAGCTTAGAGTGCTCCAGGCTAGGGATTCATCGCGGATGGCGAATTGCGGCTCGAGGGCTAACGGATGGCCGGCGTCATTTGCGGCCTGATGGAAATTTGCTGGGACGCTTTCTAGCGTGTCGAAATTGATGCCGTCGGCGCCTACCTGCTTCATTAATTCGGCCAGGGCTTTCCAGGGTGGTGCGCCTTCGTCGCGGGTGCCGGAATCCCAGGCTAGCGTGGGGAAAAATACTTTTACGTTGCGATGGTGGAAGTCGTCGACCATTTTGCGGACGCCGGGGAGTCCGCCGGGCATGTCGCGGAGTAGATCGAATTGATTGCGATCGTCGACGCCTAGGTTTGGGTAGACGGGCCAGATTAGGACGGCGTCGATGGGGCCGATGCGGCTTTCGGTGTCGGCGAGAAACTTGTCCACTGTGTATTCGCGCGTTTCTGGATCGTAGAAGGTGCGATCCCAGATAAGTAGTTGGACTTGGGAAAATGTGCGCTGGGTCCAGGCTAGTTCCGGGCGCGCGTATTCGGAGTTGTCGTAACCCAGGCGGGTTAGGCGATCTTGGCGCCAAGATTTTAGGCCAGCTAGCCAGCTTGCGGTGGCCCGGGGATTTTCTGGGCCGGGCAAGAGGACATCTTGCGGTCCGGCTACGGATGGGAGATTGATCACACCTGTGGGAGGGACGAGAGCGTGGCGGGGTTTCCATTCGTCGGAAAAGGCGGCGACGGAGATGAATGCCAGCGAAAGCAATGAAACAATCTGACGCAGGCGAGAGCGATCGAGAGTCATCCTAGGTCCCGAGCTTCTAACATTTTTGATGTGCGCTAGAAATTATTGTTACGGGCGCGCGGGAGGAATGTATGACCGGAACCGGGCGAAGTCAAACTTCGTAGTTCGCGAGTATGCAGACTAAATCTGCGGTGCGGAGGTTGGGCGCGATTTGGGTTGTGGCGCGATGTTGCACGAAGAGGCCCGGCATAAAGCGCGGGCCCTACGAAGACGTGGGCGTCTGGTCGGATAGCGGGACCCAGGTGGCTTGGCCCATGGTGTCGTAGGGTGGGGTGCTGTGGGCCAGGCAGGCTTTTTGATTGTGGCCCCAATGTTTGATCTGGGATTCGCGGGTGGCTGCGGATTTTTCGTCGGCGTGGGGTTCGTGCCAGACTAGGGCTACTACCTTTGAGGAGTGGGCTTGGTGATTGGCGCGGCCTTCGGCGTGTTCGCGAATTTGGGTTTGTAGGTCTTGCGTGATTCCGCAGTAGTAGCGGCCGTCGGCGCAGAGTAGCAGATAGGTTTGCCAGCCTGGGGCGAATTTCGTGGCGGGTGGGGCTTTTGTGATCGTGCTGGTGCTTGTGCGTGGTGGCGTCATGCTTTCCTTGCTGGCTTCAATTGGCGAGTTCGATTTTGGCGGTCTTGTTGGAATTACTTTCGCGATTCTTCCTGCCGGGCTTCGGCTTGTTTGCTTCGATTTTCTCATTCGGGACGATTGTGCTGACGCGAATTTGGTGCGGAAGGAGGGATTCGAACCCTCACGCCTTGCGGCGCCACCCCCTCAAGATGGTGCGTCTGCCAGTTCCGCCACTTCCGCATGGAGAGGTGAGAGACAAATTGTATCAGACGCGGCTATTTCGGGGGAGGCGTCTGAGCGGGTGGCTTGCTTGGTGATGGTGCTGGAGCTGGCGTCGTCGAACTTGCCGGGGCGCTGGCCGGAGGCGTTGCCGGTTTTGCCGGCGCGGCCGGGGCGGTCTTCGTCGTTTGCTCGAGTATCGAGCTGCTGCCGGTGCTGACGTCCGTTGGCGTACGCTTAATCGAAAGTGTCAGCGAGGTCAGCATGAACACGATGGCGCACCACGTGGTGGCTTTCGATAGGAATGTCGCCGCGCCGCGCGGGCCGAAGGCCGTCTGGCTGCCTGCTCCGCCGAACGCGCCGGCTAGGTCGGCGGCGTTGCCGCTTTGCAGCATGATTACTAGAACTAGCACGATGCAGACGAGGACGTGCAGCGTCACCAAGAGGGGCGTGTACTTCCATCCCGCGTACAGCAGCCCCGCGGCTACCAGGAAGGAGATTCCCCACTTTACTTCTATCGGCATTCCTTCGGACATTCACTACTCCTGCGCGGCTTGGCCGCTAGAAATTCTTGCCTAGAAATTTACGATTGAGGCGAACGATTGCGCGTCTAGGCTGGCGCCGCCTACTAGGGCGCCGTCGATCTCCACTTGGGCCATCAGCCCCTTGATGTTGTCGGGCTTGACGCTGCCGCCGTATAGGATGCGCAGGGCGGAGGCTTTTTCGGTGGAGAAGCGCTTTTGCGCTAGTTCCCTCAGGTACCGGTGGGCGTCGGCGGCGATTTCTGGTGTTGCGGTGCGCCCCGTGCCTATGGCCCAGACCGGCTCGTAAGCTAAAAGGATACGCGAGAAGTCATCGGCGGTCAACGCGGCGAAGGCGCCTTCGAATTGCTTTTCTAGGATGGCGTGGGTGAGATTGCTTTCGCGCTCGTGCAGCAGTTCGCCTACGCAGACTATGGGGCGGAGGTTGTTGTCTAGGGCGGCGCGGACTTTTTTGGCGATGTTTTCGTTGGTTTCGTGGAAGAGATGGCGGCGTTCGGAGTGGCCTAGGATTACGCCCTGGCAGCCGGCTTCTACTAGCATGGGCATGGAGATTTCGCCGGTGAATGCGCCTTCTTTTTCCCAGTGGGCGTTTTGGGCGGCTACGGTGATTGTCGAACCCTTGGCGGCTTCTGCTGTGGCTGCTAGGGCTGTGTACGGTGGGGCTACTACTATTTCGCAGTGTTGGGAGTTGGCTACTAGCGGTAACAGTTTGGCCATGAATGCGCGGGCTTCGGCTTGGGTTTTGTACATTTTCCAGTTGCCGGCGATTACTGGGCGGCGCATTTGGCTTTGCTCCTTGGATCGCGTTTAAGGGGCCGAAGTGCGGGAGGGGCTGAAGGCCCTCCCCTACGAATGCTGCGCTTGCCGGTCGTTAGGATTTGTCGGTGAGCGCTTCTACGCCTGGCAGCTTTCGGCCTGCTAGGAATTCTAGGCTGGCGCCGCCGCCTGTGGAGATGTGCGAGATTTTGGCGGCCACGCCGGCTTCTTCTACTGCGGCTACTGAGTCGCCACCGCCTACTATTGAGGTGGCGCCTGCTTCGGTGGCTTCGGCTACGGCTTTGGCTATTCCTAGAGTGCCGGCGGAGAAGGCTGGCCTTTCGAACATGCCTAGTGGACCATTCCAGACGATAAGTTTCGCTGACGCTAGATCGCGGCTGAATAGTTCTACCGTTTTTGGACCGATGTCTAGGCCCATCAAGTCTGGTGGGGTTTGAGCGATGTCGGTGATTTTTGTGTCGGTGCTGCTTGGCGATTCCGCTACTACGTGATCTACCGGCAGACGCAGATTGAAATTTTTGGCGCGGGCTTGCTCTAGCAGACTTTTCGCCAAATCTAGTTTGTCGTCTTCTACCAGCGACTTGCCTACTGGTTGGCCTTGGGATTTTAGGAACGTGTAGGCCATGGCGCCGCCGATTAGCATGCCGTCGGCTAGCTTCATTAGGTTTTGTACTACTTCGATTTTATCGCTTACCTTTGCGCCGCCTAGGACGGCTATGAATGGGCGCTCGGGATTGGAGATGGCTTTTCCTAGGTAGGCTAGTTCCCTTTCCATTAGGAGGCCGGCGGCGGCTTGTTTTACAAATTTGGTGATGCCTACTACTGAGGCGTGGGCGCGGTGGGCTGAGCCGAAAGCGTCGCAGACGTAGAGCTGATCGCAGAGCGCGGCTAGTTGGCGGGAGAAATTTTCGTCGTTGGCTTCTTCTTCGGGATGATAGCGGACATTTTGTAGCAGCAGGACATCGCCATCTTTTAGGGCGCGGCTTTTGGATTCGGCTTCGGGGCCTACGCAATCTGCGGCGAAGGCTACTGGTTGGCCGAGGAGTTCGGCTAGACGGGCTGCTACTGGTTTCAAGGTGTACTTCGGATCTGGTTTGCCTTTGGGGCGGCCTAGGTGGGAGGCGAGGACCAGGCGGGCGCCTCGATTGATGGCGAATTTTAGGGTGGGGATGGTTTCGCGGATGCGGGTGTCTTCGGCTACTGCGCCTTTTTCTAGCGGGACGTTGAAATCTACGCGGATGAAGACTCGCTTGTTGGTTAGGTCTAGATCGCGGATGGAGAGTTTGGTCATTTGTGTTAGTCGCGATTTTGTAGCACAGCCATTCTTGGCTGTGGATTCTTGTCTGCTTGCGGGCTGCGTTTCGCCATGTCCATAAATTCGACACAGCCAGGAGTGGCTGTGCTACTAAAGGCGCGCGGAAAGAAATTTGATTAGGTCGCGGCAGCGGCAGGAATAGCCCCACTCGTTGTCGTACCAGGCCAGGACCTGAAGGCAATTATTTCCGACGACGCGCGTGTAGCGAGAATCGAGCGTCGAGGAATGTGGATCGCCTTTGAAATCGGCGGAGACCAGCTCTTCTTCCGTATAGCCCAGAATGCCCTTCATCGGGCCTTCGGCGGCGCGGCGCAGCGCGGCGTTTGCGGCTTCGACGGTGACAGGCTTTTCCGTGATCACCGTGAGGTCCACCACGCTTACGTTCGGCGTCGGGACGCGCATGGCATAGCCGTCGAGCTTGCCCTTCAGTTCCGGGATCACGAGTTGCAGCGCCTTGGCTGCGCCGGTGGAAGTCGGAATCATGGAGAGTGCCGCGGCGCGGGCACGGCGCAAGTCCTTGTGCGGCAAGTCAAGCAACTTTTGGTCGTTGGTGTAGGAGTGAATTGTGGTCATCGTGCCGACGGTGATACCGAACGTATCCTGAAGCACCTTGGCGACGGGCGCGAGGCAGTTCGTCGTGCACGAGGCGTTAGAGATCACATTGTGCTTGGCATTGTCGTAGGCTTTGTCGTTCACGCCCAGCACGATGGTGAAATCCGGATCGGTGGCTGGTGCGGAGATAATCACCTTCTTCACCGGGCCGCGAATGTGCTTGCGCGCGTCTGGTCCCGAGGTGAAAAGTCCCGTCGATTCAACGACGATTTCGGCGCCTACCGACGGCCAATCGAGCTCGGCAGGATCCTTCACTTTGAAAACGCGGAAGGATTTTCCATCCACGGAAATGGAATTGTCCGTGTGCGTCACGGTATGCGTGAGATTTCCGAGAATCGAATCGTATTTCAGCAGGTAAGCTAGCGTCTTCGGATCGGTGATGTCGTTTACCGCTACGATTTCTATGGCTGGATCTGCTAGGGCGGCGCGGTAGATGTTGCGGCCGATGCGGCCAAACCCGTTGATACCTACTTTAATCGACATGCTTCCTCCGGAGGGGTGTATGTGAGTGCGGCCCGGGAATGCGGGCCGGGCGTGGAGCAATGTGAAACATTGATGCTAGGTGGGCCGCAGGGAAAAGTCAACGCGGCAGTGAAAGTAGCGCCGACAGCAGCCGGCGGTACTTAGTTGAATTCTTTTACGCGGATTACCTTGTCGCCTAGGAATGTTACGAAGACAGTCTTTGATGGTGGATCGCCGTAGATCCAGTCTTCGGTTTCTTCGCCTTGTTCGGTGCGCTCTCTTACTTTGTGATCGGGGCGGCCGAGGGCGGCTATCACCATGTCGTGATCCATTCCTACTAGCGCGCGATTATCCTGGATGGCTTTTTTGTATTCCGGTGGAAGGGTGTCGACCCAATTTACCGTCGCGGATTTTTCATTCTGGAAATTCAGGACTGGGGACAGATCGTGCTTTAGATCGTCGGGGCCCATGTCTGGGAGCGACTTACCGTAATCGAGGAGCAGCGTGACGCCGACGGGCTGTCCGCTTTGGCCTGGGAGCGCGGCGGGGGTGCCGGTGGTGGGGCCGCCTACGCCGACCTGCAGGTGATCTTTTAGCCGGAAGTGATGGGCGGAGCCGCCGTTCAGATCGACTACGATTTCTTTTTCGCGAAATTCGAGGCGCGTGATTTGCACCGTGTCGCCGGAATTTACGGCGGTGCCGGTATTCGCGAGCAGCTGGTGGAGTTCGTGATCATCGAGCTCTTTGCCTACGCCGATGTGGAAACCTTTTCTGGCGGCAGGCAGCGGAGTGACGGCTTTTGCGAATTCGCCCGAGACGTAGCGGATCAATTCCAGGCGCGAGCTCGGTTGCAGCGGTTGGGCTTTTTTCTTGGCGTGTTGCGCGGGGTCCTGGGCTACTTCGACCAACACGCTTGGGAGTGGCGCTTCGGAATCTAGCGTGTCATTCGAGATCGGTAGCGGGGCCAGGAGCGGGGTGGGGCGGACGTCGATTTTCTTTGGGACGTCGCCGGCGGCTGCGAACATGGTGGTGGCGCTGGCTATTCCGAGTAGGGCGATGTGGGGCCAACGCGGCATGCGGCTCCTCTGGCCCATATCTTATTCCACCTTGGGTGTAGGTGGAAGGGCTGCGATGGATTCGAGGCGGCGCGGGGAGGCGCGCCTTTTCTCCACACCGATTTTGATGCGCGATGCCGGGGCTGCGTTTCTGGATGTTGCGCGGAAGCGCGCGGGCCACATTTTCTCAGGCGTTAGCCGGACGGGCGCGTCGGTTGCTTTGCAATCGCAGAGACGATTGACCGGGCGCCCCTACGAAGGCAAAGGAACGTGCGAACGCAATTTCAAATTTCAGATTTGAAATTTCAGATGCAAGAAACAGCGAAAGGCAAATGCGAATCTACGCGCGACTAAACTTAGCGCGTGACGCGGACCGTTACGCCTCGGCGATCTAGGTGGAGCGGTAGGAGCTGGCCGCCGTTGGCTGTGATCGCGTGCTCTACTTTTGCTCGGGCGTCGGGCTCGATTAGCAGCGTTACGCAGCCGCCGCCGCCGGCGCCGTTTACTTTGCCGGCTGTGGCGCCCGCTCGTTTTGCTCCCGCGATGATGCTATCGATTAGTGGCGTGGTGATCGTCGGCAGGTTGCGGCGGCGATAGCTCCACTCTTCGCGCATCAGGCGGCCTACTTCCTTCCAGTTGGCGCGCAGAAGAGCTTCGCGCATGGCTTGCGCTACCTGCGAGATCACTTCTAGATTTCGGATTACTTGGCGATTGCCGTCGATGTGTTCGCGGAAGACATTCCAGTTGTTGATGGCCGATTGGCGCGGCTCGCCGGTGTAGCAGACGACTACGCGGCGTTGGAGTTCGTCGAGATCGATGCGCAGGGCTTCGCGCCGGACGCCGCCCGGCTCGAGATGGATCGCTGCTGCGCCGCCGAAAGCTGGAGGGAAATGATCCTGCGTGCCGGTGGGAACTTTGATTACGATGGCTTCGATGTCGCGGCTGATGGCGATCCAATCGAGGCGGTCGTGTCCGGCATTTGTGAGACGATCGAGCGCGGCGCAGAGCGCGACGGCCATGGCGCTGGAGCCGCCGATTCCTGCGCCGGCTGGCGCTTCGGAATTGGTGGAGAGCGAGAATCCGACTTTTGGGCGAAAGTGGCGGACCAGATGTGCGAGCAGCGGCAGGCGATGGTTGCGTGCGCTTTCAAGCGCGGTGAACGATGCGAAACTTTGCGCGCGCTTGGTATCGCGTGAGGCTAGCTCGATACTTTTGCGACCGGGGTGGACTTCGAGAGTGCAGGAGGCATAGCGCGAGATGGCGCAATTTACCGTGACTGCGCCTTCGTGAAACAGGTACAGCGGCCAGATGTCGAGCGTGCCTCCGGCGAGATCGATGCGGGTGGGTGCGCGAGATTCGATTCTCATGTTGCCTGGAAACTCCTGCGACGATACGCTTTGCCGTTGGGACTAGGAAGGATAACCCGGCGCGCGCGGCTCGACTTGCCGGGAACGGAATCGTGATAGCAAATGGACAATAGGCCGCACATTCCGCCGGCGGTGCTCAAGAAATTTCTGCTCGGCTTCAGCGGAAATTCGCTTTCGCACGAACTCATCGAAATGCTTGGCAGCGGGCTTGCCGGCGTTACGATTTTTCGCCGCAATTTCAAGAATCCCGAGGAATTGCTGCGGCTTACTTACGAAATTCGCGATGCTGCCGAGGGAGCGGTGCTGATTGGCATCGATCAGGAGGGTGGGACGAAATTTGCTTTGCCGGAGCCGTTTACGCAGTGGCCTTCGGCGGCGGAACTTGGGGAATTGGATGATGCGGGGGCGGTTGAATCCGTGGCGCAGGCGATTGCGCGGGAATTGCTTGCGGTGGGATGCAATTTGGTTTTCGCGCCGATGCTGGATTTGCATTTGCGGCGCGGAAGTCCGGTGACTACCGAGCGCAGCTTTGGATTTGATCCCGAACGCGTTGGAGAGTTGGGTGCGGCGTTTGCGCGCGGGTTGGCGGCGGAGGGAATTCTCGGGTGCGCGAAACATTTTCCCGGGCATGGCGACGCGGTCGTTGATCCGCATCTCGATCTGCCGATTTTCGAGGGGACGCTGGAGCGGCTGCGCGGAATGGAATTGCTGCCGTTTGCCGAGGCGATCAAGGCCGGCGTGCCTACCGTTATGACTGCGCATATTTTGCTGCCGTGGATTGATTCGGGTCGGCCTGCGACATTATCGCGGCGCGTGGTGGAAAATTTGCTGCGGCAGGAATTGAATTTTAAGCGCGTGGTGTTGGCGGATGATTTGGGAATGGGGGCGATTGCTAAGCAATTTCCTGCTGGGGCCGCGGCGGTGGAATGTTTTCGGGCAGGGTGCGATATTGCGATGCTTTGCCATGATTGGGCGCTGGTGCTGCCGGCGATGGCGGCTACTGTGCGGGCTTTTGAGAAAGGCGAGTTTCGTCCGGCGGCTTGGAAGGCTAGTTTGGGGCGGATTGATAAATTGCTGGGTGGGCGCGGGAAGATTCCGGCTAAACGGACGGGACTGGATGTGATAGGTTGTGCCGAGCATCGTGGATTGGCGCGGGAGTTGCGCGCGCGGATTATTCGAAAGCGGGAACGGCCGGCGATTGCGGCGGAAAAACCGGCGTAGGATCTGGACGCGGAGCAGGGTCGGGCGCGATTTACAGTTTGTAGCGAGCCGCGAAGCGGCCATCCGAACGTAGGGCCCGCGCTTTATGCCGGGCCGGGCGCCGAGTATCTTTACGGCGAGATTGCGGCGAGGCAGAGAGTCCATTTCGCAAGAGTTCCGGTTCGCGCAGGAACGAGCCATGTGGCGCGATCTTGCGCGAAGAGGCCCGGCATAAAGCGCGGGCCCTACGAGTGAGCGGCGGCGGCTTTTTTTCCTTCTTCGATTTTCTGCGTGGCTAATTGCGGCTCGAAGCAGCGGCGGCAGCGGGCTTCGTACATTCCGCCGGCGCCTACTACGATTAATTCTTCTGAGGCTACCAGGCGCTGCGTGTGTACCGCGGGATTTCCGCAGCGGACGCAGATGGCCAGCAGCTTGGTGATTTCTTCCGCGATGGCGAGCAGGCGCGGCATCGGCTCGAAGGGGCGGCCCATGAAATCGGTGTCGAGGCCGGTGACGATTACGCGCTTTCCGAGATCGGCCATTTTGGTGCAGACGTCGAGCAGGCCTTCGCCGAGGAATTGGCCTTCGTCGATGCCTACTACTTCGGTGCGCGGCTCTACTTTTACGAGAATATCTTCGGCGGTGCGGACTAGGTCCGAGGCTAGCTCCAGGCCGGAGTGAGAGACGATCCCGTTCGTTGAGTAACGCTGATCGATGATGGGCTTGAAAATTTGCACGCGCTGGCGGGCGATTTCGGCGCGGCGCAGGCGGCGGATTAATTCTTCGCTTTTGCCCGAAAACATCGGGCCGACGACCACTTCGATCCATCCCATGTTGCCTTTAACGATGTCCACGCTGAAAGTCCTCCCGACTCAAATCAATCGAAAATCTGTGCGAATCATTTCGCCTGCGCCCGGCGAGCCGAATCCTCGCGATAAGCTTCCGAGTTGTAGAACGGCGCGAACGCATTGATCACCGCGAGTCGAAACGCGGCACGGCGCGTTATGAGATCGCGCGTTAACACGCCCCAGGCGCCTTGTGCATCGCGAATTCCGCGCGTCCCCGCGAACGCGTCGACGGCTTCTGCTAAATCAATGCCTTCGTCAACCACTCGCGCGGCTAGCGGCTCGGGAACTGCGACTGCTCCGGATTGGCCGAACGAGCCGCGCCCGTCGCGGTCGAGAACGTAGGCCCAATTCTCGAGAAATACCAGCCGCGCGTCGCGATCACTTACGATTTCGAGGCCGCCTTCCACGCCGATGAAGTAACTCCATGGCTCGCGTCGCTCGATCGCGATTCGCCGCAGAAATTCGGCGCGATTTCGCGCACCCGTCATCATCTCGGCGCGCGACAGCGGAGTGTCGCGCACGCCGCTCGGCGCTTCAACGCCCACAATCTCGAATTCCGCCTGCGGATCAAGACGCTCGCCGAGTCCTGCAAAAGCGTCACGCACGCCGTCTAGCTTTGGGCGGCGCATGGTTCCGACGGCGATGGTTAATTTTGGCAAGCGAATGGCCTCGCCTCAGTAGCACAGCCACTCTTGGCTGTGGCTTTTTGCATGATTCTCGCGACTTCTCGCGATCTGCGTAAATCGGACACAGCCAAGAGTGGCTGTGCTACACGGCTGCCCTCGATCACGCGCGATCGATTTCACGCACCAAGAGCGGCTTACTCTTTCCAGAGTTGGGTTTGCTTTTCTCGTCCGTAACGGCGCGCTAAGAACTCTTTCAGCTCCTCCACCGTGGTGAAAATCTGGTCGGCGCAGCCTAGCATCCATCCGCTCACCTGCTCGATCGCCAGCGGCGTCACCAAATAGACCGGAATGCCCTTTCGAAACGCGGCGGTTAGCTCGGCCGGGGTGCCGCCGCTGGGATTCGTTGGATCGTCCCAGTAACAGATCAGATAGTCGGCTTTGTTTTCGATTAAGTCTAAATCGAAATGAATAATTTTGCGGACGGCGCGGCGAAAGCGTTCTGGCTCCGTCGCTTTCCATTCGCGGAAGTGCACCATTTCCTCGTCCGTCAGATTTTTCTTCTCATCCTCGGCGGGATCGTAGAGCCGATGACCGAGCTGCTCGCGCAAAAATGGCGCGAGTTTGCGGCGCCAGAGTTTTCCGCCGCCATTCGCAAATTCAATCGGACCGCAGAGGTATGCCAGCATGAGGGCTTGGAGCGGGAACTCTAGCACGGCGGGGAATGTGCCGCAACGAACGAGCGCCGCTACGGAACAACCCTCAGCGGGACCTGTGGAAAAAATTTGCGTTGATGTGAAACGAAAGCGTGAGTATGAAACGCGAAAATGATGGAGCGGGATAAGGGAATCGAACCCTCGCCTCGACCTTGGCAAGGTCGCGTACTACCACTATACGAATCCCGCTTCTTGCAACACATTGCAACTACATGAATTTTATAGCATGACCTCGAACGCGCGACAAGGCCCGCGCCTGTTCGGGAATCGTATCGAGAAACTCATGTCCGGCGCGAAAATGCCGATTCGCTCCGGGTATGAAAGCCGCAGCGCTAGTCCACTTCGAGAATGCGCGCCGACCGCACCACTGGGGAACGTTTCTGGCGGGCGGCGAAGCGCTCGGCGCGATCGCGGTCGATATAGACGCGCGCGAATCGCTCGCCGTCGCGATAGAAGACCGTCACTTGCCAGTGGCGGTGC